>CAJBME010000336.1 GCA_903954065.1 uncultured bacterium | reverse complement strand
GTCCTTCAGCTATACTTATCCGTCTTCCATCCGCCAAGTCCGGCGTCGGATTACCGACTTATATACATCCAGGCGCACAGCGATGAACAGGATCAAGACCTCATCTCTGAGGACGACATGCCACTCTATCTTGGGCACGTCCAATGTGACAGGCTGGCGGTTGCGACTGAAGAGATTGTCCCGACGTCGAACGTCACATTCTTCACAACGGACTATGCCTTCGCGCTGTGCGCAGAGGAGGATGGCCAACGCTTACTCACCCCGATCGATAGCTTCCTCCGGCAGCTCGGCTCGTCCTGCGAATTCCATGCGAAGAGGACGCGCACACCGAGCACAGGCAACCTTGGCAGTTCATGGCGTGAGGTCCCATGGGGCAACTTGCACCTGCCTATGACATACACGCCTTGGGACTCCCAGAAAGCCTTCGACCCAGCCCTCCGTGACAGCATGGACCACAAGGCGGCCTTGGTGCGCCTAGAGGGATACACGCAACTGAAGCGAAGCATCCTGCACGGCACCGGTAAGGCGCTTAATGCACATCGGCTTCGAACTTTGGGAGGGAGGACGACGATCACGGAGCGCCCGAAACGTAAGCAACGGGCAGCCTCGGCCGATCATTGCCCCTTTTGCCAGGAGGCCCCGCCCGACTCTCTGAACCATGCAGTTCACGAATGTCGTATGGATGGATGGCAACAGCATTGTGGCTGGGCCATGGAGGCAATGTCCACCATCAAGGAACGATTCCTCGTCAGCACGATGACGGCGATCCTTGAGCTTCACTGCCCGTTGAACTTCTCTGCACCGGCAAAGAAGGATCATATGCCTCGTCGTGGCCGGAAACGAGCCACTGGGACGTTAACTCCGGTGCCTTTCACAGAGGTCAGACGCATTCAGCGCGAAAAGATGACTCCGGACGTGGCCACGTTAGGGGCTACGAAATGGTTCGCGAACAAAGCATGTGCGCTTCAGCAGAAAAAGCTGACGATTCGAAATGCAGCCTCGGAAAAGGAGATCTTTCCCGCAGTAACCCTGCTTCAGAAGGCTTACCAACTGCAAGAACAGGAACTCAAAGCGGCGCGAGCGACCTGGGAAAATCGCACAGGGTGCAAATCCCGAGCAGATGGCATGGACGACGAAATCGCCCCTTGTCATCGCTTGGAGTCCCGCAGCTCTGACTCTGCTCAATTGCCTGAAGTTACTCTCCTCAACAAACTGACAATGTTTGAGCAAGTCCTCTTCAACTGGGCAACTCACACGGACTCCCCCATTAGTATCTTCAACGCAGAACCGGCAGCTTGGGCGGGTATCCCGCCCTTGGAGGGCTTGGCTACATGTCACTGTTCGTCCGCAAAGTGCAGCTGTATAGCTCCTCTTGTTTACGGCGGCTGGGTTCGGTCCCTGCCTCGCCTGCACTCGTTGAAACTGGACTGCACTAGACGTCGGATGTCGCTAATGGTGATTCTGCCAGAAGATGTGCAACCTCCCGACCATCACATAGCTGGGCTGATGTGCTGGTGGCCAGAGCTGTCTGGCGAGGAAGGCAGTCCGCGTGCACCTGACTCCGTGACTCGGGGGCGACTCACCATCTGGCATTACACCCCTGCCTCTCAATCCAACGAACAACAGCTTCGTATTCCGGTCCCCATGTGCCCGCGCCTGCCGTCGATATGC
>CAJBME010000335.1 GCA_903954065.1 uncultured bacterium | reverse complement strand
GGGGGCGCTGACCCCGGTCGGGGCTCCGAACGTTTCTCCGAACGCCTTTTTTGGCTGAGAACCGGCTGCGAATCAGCGGTTTCGCAGTCCTTGTCTTGAAGGATGTGGCCTGTGGGCCAAATGTAAAAACCGGGGCCAACGTCCCCAGCTACAGTGGCGGCGGCCGCCTGGAAGGTGCTTGCTCAAACGGTCAATCCGTTTGTGAAATATTGGCGCGCGCGCCAGATCCGGTGAGGCTGGGGACCGAGGGACGAATCAATGCATTCGCATCGGCCGACGAGGACGCCAGCGCTCCCGGGGGCCACCGTCCCCAGTTTTCAACTTTCAGCTTTCAACTTTCAGCTTTTTCTTCTGTCAGCCCTCAACTTTCCCCATTTCAGCTTTCAACTTTCAGCTTTCAGCTTTTCTTCTGACGTCGACGTTCCCGGGGGGCTTTCGGATGCGAGTTTTATAAATTTGTTGCACTCTCTGCGTATTCCACCATGGTGTAGTTTCTGGATAGATTTTTTATAGCGCGTTAGTCAAATTTTACTCATTCGATGCCTACGTCGACTTCATCCTTGCCTCAGCAGTCGCTTCTCGCGCTTTTGTTTTTAGCGGCTTCACCTTGTGTGGTGGCTCAAGAGGGGGGCGAGGCGGCGGCTCCGATGGCAGCAGCGGAGGTTGTCACGGAAGGCGGTGGGGAATCGATCAGTGCGATTCCGACGGAAGGGGCGGGCTTAACGACCGAAGGGGCGGGGGAAGTGGCGGATGTCTCGTTGCGTGAAGCCCCAGTGGCACCTGCGTCGTTTTTGTTCAATACCGGGGCCGGTGCGGTTTATGACAACAATATTTACCAAACCAACGACGACACAGTCGCGGACACGGTCTTGTTGGTTTCAGCAGGATTTACGTGGACGCCGCGGGTGACCGACACCAGCGCGTTTGCGCTGACGTATAATGCGACCTTGTTCCATTATCTGGAACAGGACGATCTCGGTGGCGATGTGAACCATAATGCCGGATTGGCGGGCAAACTCACGGTTGGCGAAACCAGCCTGACCAGTGCGGTTAGTTTTCAGCGGCTTTCTGGATCGGATCTTTCGTTGAGCGGAAGTGGATTTGGCGGAGCGGTGCTTGGAGGAGGAAGCGGCAGTCAGCAAGCGTTGGTTTCCAACCCGGAAGATCGGAATTTGAGTCCGCAGGATGTGCGGGATGCCCTTTCGGCTAGTGTCGGGTTTTCGCGGCCGCTGGCGGGCAAAACCTCGGTCAACGGGGGCGTGAGTTACTCGGCGAACCTGTACGATGATCCACTGCCGTCGACGCAGACGTATAGTGGACAATTGGGACTCGGGTATTTGGTCGGTGCCCGCACGACGGTTGGGGTGTCGGGGGTGATCGGTCGCACGGATGGCGATGACGGGTCGCTTTCCGAAGACTATGAGCAGGCATTGGGCACGGTCTCGTATGATGCCACCGAGAAACTGGATTTTTCGGGCAGTGCGGGTCTCAATTTCCGTCAATCAGATGTGACGGGGGCGAGTGACCGGACGGATTTTGTGTTTAACATCTCGACGCGTTACCAATGGCGTGATCGGACCGGCTTATTTTTGACGGCGGGTCGCAATACGCAGAGCTCGGTGACCGAGCTCGAGTCGGCCATTAACCGGACGACGGTGTATGTGGGTGTGGACCAGCGGATTGCCGATCGTTGGTCGTTGCAAGTTTCGGGCGGATATGATCTTTCCGACTACGAAGACGCGCAGAACGATTTTGCCCAAACCCGCGAAGAGACATTTTTGACGGGCCGGGTGAGCCTGAATTTCCGGCCGACCGACCGGGCGACCATTGGATTATTCAACGAGTACCGCCAGAATGATGCCGGCGACGACCTTTCTTCGTACGAAGGAAATCGGCTGGGTCTGCAAATTGGCGTGCAGTTTTAAGTGGTGTTGGGCCTGATTCCCCTCCTGATTATGAGAATGAACAGAGTGTGTGCATGGATGCTGATGGGCTGCTTGATGGTGGCCGGAGTCTTGACGGTCAGGGCGCAAGAACCAGCGGCTCCGCCGGTGTTGACGTCGCCGTCACGGGCTGAGACGCCAGCGGCACCGGTTCCGACGCCAGCGGGGCGTACCACGCCGCCGGTGGCCTCGTCCTCGGATCATCGATTGAATGCGGGCGACAGCATTGAAATCAGCGTGTTTCAGGAACCGGATTTGAATGCTCGGGTGACGTTGAGCAAAGAAGGCAAAGTGAGTCTGCCGTTGATCAATGAGATCGCACTGTCCGGCATGACGACGGTGGAGGCGTCGCAGGCGCTGTCGAATCGGTATCGTCAAGGCTACCTGAAAAACCCCAAGATCACGGTGGTCCTCAGTGATTTTGCCAAACAACGGTTTACCATCCTCGGGGCCATCAACAAACCGGGGTCGTATTATTTCCCGAATGGCGAGACGCTCAGTTTATTGCAGGCGATTGGCATGGCCGGCGGGTACACGCGGGCCGCCAATGCCTCGAACGTCACGATCAAACGCCGCCAAGGAGCCCGTCCGATCAAGGTGGACGCCAAACGCATGGCCAAACAGGGTGAAACCACCCCGTTTCTTCTGCAGCCAGGCGACGTCGTCACCGTGAACGATTCCATTTTTTAATCCTATACCAGCCAGCGATCGCCACCCTCGAGATCTCATGGCCCATTCTTCGCAATGAATTACCAACGGTACCTCCTCCTCCTCCTTCGTTACTCGTGGTTGATCATCCTGATCACGGCCGTGACCATGACCGCCACCTGGATCTGGCTGGGCAAACAAAAACCTGTCTATGCGTCGAGGGCGACGCTCGAGGTCGAAACACAGGCGGCGAAGGTCGTGGATATCCAAGATGTCAAAGAGACGCGGGTCTCCGGTCTGGATGAAATCAACACGGTCGTCCAGAACCTGATCAGCAATAGCCTGATGCTCGACGTGGCGGCCCGGATCGGACGGACCGCGGAATGGGCGGCCAAAAACCCCAGTGGTCAAATCACTCCGTCCGAAGAAGGGTATCTGGCTGGATCCGTGCGACAGCAAATCACGGTCTCGCTTCGGCGCGGCACGCGATTGATCGACATCGTAGCCGAAGAAAACGATCCGGAAAAAGCGCGGGTCTTGGCCAATGCCGTCGTCGATGCGTTTTTGGAATCATTGAGTGGCGACCGCCTGCGGGTCTCTAAAGATGCGAATACGTTTCTGTTGGAAGAAGCGCAGAAGCTGAAAGCCAAGCTCGAAGAATCTGAGCAAAAAGTGGCCAAGTACCGGCAGGAAACGAATGCGGTGTCGTTGGACAAGAACCAAAACTTGGTGGCCGAGCGGCTGGGGGCCTTGAACACGCAGGTCACCGAGACGAACAGCCTGCGCGCCAAGCTGGAATCCGATCTGAAGGCGATGGAAAACGTGCCCGCGGACGATCTTGAGGCCATGTTAAACCTGACCAGTGTGGCCAGCTTGCCGCAAGTCGGGGCCGCTCGCGCCGCCTTGAGCAGCAAAGAAGGTGAATTTGCGGCGCTGCAGGAACGGTATCTCGAGCAGCATCCAAAATATATTGCGGCCAAAGGCGAGATCGATGATTTGCAAGCGAAGCTGAAGGATGCCGTACGGCAGGCCGGCGATATCCTGCGTCAGCAATTTGAAACATTCTCCGTCACCGAAGCGAAGCTGAAAGAAATGTTGGCCGAGCAGGAAAAGAAGTCGTTGGAGCTCGAGCGCATGGCGATTCCCTACAACGTCTTGCAGCGCGAGGCCCAGTCGGATCGTGAATTGTACGAAGCCATCCTGACTCGACTCAAAGAAACGGAAGTGACGCAGGGGTTGACCAAGACGCCGTATCGGGTCGTGGAAGAACCGCTGGTCAATGCAAAGCCGGTTCGTCCAAATCCTCCTAAGACATTGTTGACCGCGTGTTTGCTGGCTCTTGCCGGGGGTGTGGGCTTGGTCTTGTTGCTGGACCAACTGGATTCCTCGATCCGGACGGTCGACGAAGCCGAAGGCGAACTCGAGTTGCCGGTCTTGGCGGCCATTCCCGAACTGGATGCTTCCAAAATGCCAGAGGTCGGCAGTGCGGTCATTGTCGATATGCCCGCCAGTTCCCAAGCCGAGGCGTTTCGCACGCTGCGGGCTTCGATTTCTTTGTTGGGTGAAGAAACGAATCGTCGTCTGATGCTGATGACGAGCGCCATTCCGTCGGAAGGGAAAACGTTTAGTTCGTTGAATCTGGCCGCCGCGTTAGCTAGTCAAGGGTTTAGGGTCCTACTGATCGACGCTGACTTGCGTCGCCCCGCGTTGACCTCGAGTATGTTGAAGGTCGATCAGCGGAAGGAAGAAGGATACCGCGGGTTGAGCGACGTGCTCAGCGGTCTGGTGCAACCGGTGGCCGTGATTCGGTCGACGGCGATTGAAAATCTCTGGCTGATGCCAGCGGGTCGACGGGCACCGAACCCCGCCGAATTGCTGGCTCAACCGATCGTCGGTGAATTGCTGACCGACCTCGCCAAGTCCTACGACCGAGTGATTGTCGATTCCGCGCCTATTAATGCGGTCAGCGATACGTTGGCCTTAGCGAACAAAGTTCACCAAGTGATTCTCGTGCTGAGGTTCGGCAAAACCCCGCGTCGAGCCATCCAACGAGCGCTGAAACTGCTCGATAACGCCGGTGCTAAAATGGGCGGATTGGTCATGAATCGTATGCCGAGCCGTCGTGGATCCGCTTATTATTATTATTACTACGGAGACGAATACGAGAAGGACAGCGTCTACGGCGGATCCGACCCGCTCGTCGGCGGAAAAAACAAACGCAACCGCCGGAAAAAAACCACCATCCCAGCAGCCACGTCTGGGAGTGCAGGGGTGAAGACCGAAAGCTGAGGGCTGGGGATGTTTTTTCTGTAGCCGGGGTCGCTGACCTCGGTCGCGGCGCCGAACGTCT
>CAJBME010000334.1 GCA_903954065.1 uncultured bacterium | reverse complement strand
GGCGGCAAAGCCGCCACTGTAGCCGGGTACGTTGGCCCCGGTCTCCACACTTGGCCCTAGGCCACATCCCTCAAGACACGGCTCCGAATCCGCTTCTTCGCATCCGGTCCCATGCCAAACAGACGTTCGGAGAAACGTTCGGCGCCGCGACCGGGGTCAGCGACCCACGGCTACAAAAGATCCCGATACGAAACAACGGCGCAGGCGGCAAAGCCGCCACTGTAGCCGGATACGCCGGCCCAGGGTGCCAACCTTTGAGAATCCTTATTTTACCGCAGACACGGGAACTGCCAGCGCACCCGGGACGCCGAGGGGCACCGCTCCGAAGGTTTTCATCAAGTGGCCGTCGGTGGTGTCGTAAAACCGGACTTGTCCGTCGCTGCCAGCCGAGGCGAGGTAATGCTCCTGAGGATGGAAGGCCAAGGTAAAGATGGGGCCACCTGCGGAAGGGATCGTCGCTTCGCGTTTTCCGGACTCAGTGAGGAACAGACGGATCTCACCATTCTGGCCACCGCAGGCCAGTCGAGTGCCATCGGCACTGAAGGCGACCGCATGGAGCGGGGTGGCCATATGTTCGAACTCACGCACGGCACTTTCTTCCTTGTCATCGCCCTCCTGGAGTCGACCTCCCCGCGGTGCCATGCGATGGAGGCGGACTTTTCCTTCAGTGCCAGTGAAGGCCACAAGGTCTTCCAGGGGATGGCGAGCCAGCGCCAGAACGGGTTCGCGAGGGCGGGCGGCATCGTCAATCAAATGGCCACTAGCCATATCAATGAGTTTCACCCCACGATCTCGACTGATGGAAATGAGTTTAGAACCATCGTGGGCAAAGGCCGTGCCAAAGACCCAGTCGAGGTGGTTATCACACTGCATCAAACGAGCTCCGCTCGCAGCGTCGAAAGCCCACACCAGCTTGTCGGCCCCGCCCACGGCGAGACGGGTGCCATCGTCAGACCAAGAGACTCCGTAGAGGGTGTCGGAGCCTGCTCGAATGGAGCGGACGAGGGTGCCCGCAGCCACGTCCCATAGCTGAATTTCGCCAAACTCGGAGGGCGCTCCACCACAGGCAGCGAGGAATTTTCCATCGAGGGAAAACGCTAAAGATTCAATCCGCGGGGAGTTTCCTAACCAGCGACCGATGATGGCGCTGCCGTCACTGCGGTGCAAAACAATCTCGTGATGCCCAGCCACGGCGAGGATGGATCCATCCGGCGAAAAGGCGAGCGCGGGCACTGCGGGCAGCGCGTTGTAGACTGGCAATTGCTCAGGACGGCGCGTGCCCAAGCCCTCGACTGGGGTGTCATCGACCGCACCTTCCGACACCCATCGCGAAAGAAGGTCCACTTCGGCGGCGGTGAGAGGAGCACCCTCCGGCGGCATTTCAGGTTCATCGCCGCTCACGACAGCCACGAGAGGGCTATCAGCGGGGGCGCCTTTGATGAGAACTTCCCCGTTTTCTCCCCCTCGGATCAAAGCGGCCATTGAGGTCAAATCCAACTGGCCTTTGAGCTTACCTGGACGATGGCAGGAAACGCAATTGGCGCGCAGTACGGGCCAGACTTCACGGGAAAAACTCACACCGCTGGTTGGCTTGGATGATTCCGAAACTTCCACTTCTAGCCGGTAGGAATGCCATTCGCTGCCAAAATCCAAGGCATCCTGTAGAACAAGAAAAACCGAACCATCCGCTGTCGGCGTCACAACGATGGCGGCGTCTTTACCCCCAATCGAAGCGTCGTCATGAGCAGCCAGCTGCTGTCCAGCGGCATCATACACGGTCAGTAGTGGATCCAGGAGCGAGGCCACCGCATGGGCCGTCACGGAAACCTTCAGCGGCTGCCCCGCTTTACCGGCCACGGTGAACACATCGACATCGCGTTGTCCATTGATCAGCCCGTTGACACGCTGTCCTGCCTCCAGTGTCATGGCGGAAGAAAATCCATTATTCGGTTCCTTTTCCTCCTGCAGTTGGGCTGGCGGCACGACCTGTAGCAGGACGGAAGCGGTCGGACGCCCCCCGACCAAGACCGACAGGGACATCGGCCCAAGCGGGAAATCGGCGGCCAAACCAAGATCAAGGATCACCTCGCTTTCACCCAAAGGATCTTTCTCCATGCCGGTAGGGGTCCCGGCATCCTTTTTTTCCTTCATGCCGATCTTGTCAGGTAGCGTGGATCCATCCACGCGGATCTCGGTCGCTTCCTTTAAATTGACGCCACGCATCCGAACGGTGCCAGAAAAACCTTGGGGCACGGAAAGTGGCACGAGGGCCGTGACCTTGGGGAGCGGTTCAGGTTTGTCCTCGGCCAGGCTGCATGGCACCGCCCACACAAGACAACTCAAGGCTAAGCCACAAATCTGAGTAGAACGCATCACAGGAAACAGAAACGGAATCCAGGCTTTCAAGCGAACAACTCCTGCACGGAGGCTCCTTCAGAAAGAATCGAGACCGGCCGTCCCTCGGGCGTCACAATTTCTTGGTTAGGATCGATTCCGAGTGCTTCATAAACCGTCCAAGCGACGTCGGCCGGCCGGACCGGGCGGTTGGTGACGAATGCCCCGTTTTTGTCCGTGGAACCTAGCACCAGTCCGCGGTGCACCCCGGCCCCGGCGAAGATCAGGCTACCGGCGCGGCCCCAATGATCGCGGCCGCCTTTGTCATTAACCTTGGGCGTACGGCCAAACTCGCCCATGCAGACGACCAAGGTATCGGCGAGAAGACCGCGCTGGTCCATATCGCGGATGAGGGCGGAAAACCCCTGGTCGAACTCCGGCAATTTCGCGTCGAGACCTTTAAAGATGTCGGCATGGTGATCCCAACCGGCATAATTCACGGTGACAAAACGCACTCCATTTTCTACGAGGCGGCGGGCCATGAGGCAGCTTTGTCCAAATTCGGTGTGGCCGTAATCGTCACGGGTGGTGGCGGTTTCTTTGTCGATGGCGAAGGCCTCTTGGGCTTGGGGCGCCAGGACCATCGACGCAGCCTTCTGTCCAAACTCATCATAAGTGGCCACTTGGTCGCTGCCTTTGATGCGGGAACCGAGTTGGTCAATCGCTTCAAGCAGAGAGCGGCGCCGCTCGAGGGAGGTCGGAGACGACGGGGTACCGACGGAAAGATCTCGTACTTTGAACCCCGCTTCATTGGGATTGCCGCATTTAAAGGATTCGCAGCGCCCCCCTAGCCAGGCACTTTTACCAAGCTCCCAAGTGAATGAAGGATTTTTCGGCACCGCTACATAGGGGGGCACCAAGCCAGAAAATCCCGTCTGATGGGCGACAATCGCACCCATCGAGGGATGATCGCCAAAAGGAGTGCCGAAGCGACCGCTCAGCACCCAGTTAGAGGCGGTTTCGTGGTGGTCATTTTCGTGCGTACCAGACCGGACCAAGCTGACGCGATCCATGACCTGGGCGATTTTGGGAAGCAATTCGCCGATGTGCAAGCCGGGGACGGTGGTGGGGATGCCTTTGTATTTGCCGCGGATTTGCTCCATGGCATCAGGCTTCAAATCAAAGGTATCGTGATGGGAAATACCCCCGCCAAGGTAAACCAGGATCACCGATTTCGCCCGTGCCGCCGGGGCTCCGACGACGGCCCTGGCCTGATCAGAGGCGAGCAAGGACGGCAGCGAAAGCCCTAACGGAGCGAGGGCTCCAAGCCGCAGGAAGTCACGCCGAGATGATCCGGAACAAAGGCGGGAGCGGGTGGGGGCAAGATTGACCGAGAGCATGACGGTTAATGATTGAAGGTGAATTCTTTGGAGTTCAGCAAGGCCCAAAAAAGATCGCGGTAGACGACGTCGCGCGGATCGGAACCCAACTGTGCCTGGAAGAGACTGCGTTCAGCTTCAGCGGGGAGACGAGCCAGACACGTGAGGTAAAGCGTATTCAGCACGGCATTGTCGTCAGGGTTTTTCAAGAGCGAGGCCAGGCGGCCTTGGTCGTTCATCAATTGCCGCTGTATTTCATCGCCGTTCTGGAGATTGAGCAACTGAGGAAGCGTGACCTCCCCTTTGCGTTCACAAGCGCAAGCCGTGACGCGGTCGGAGCGACCAAAAAGGGTAAGGAAATACGAAGCCACCCCAGTGTCAGGCAATTGAACGGCGCGCAGGCCCGTGGGATAACCCGGGAATTCATCCGGCACTCCAGTGGCAGAGGCCAGCGCGTCCAACATGACTTCGGCAGGGAGACGCCGGGCATAATAGTGCGAAAAAAAGCGATGATCAGCTTGGTTTTCAGGACGCGTGGTGGCGCTGAGTTGATAGGCGCGCGATGTCAGAATAAGCCGCATGATATGGCGCAGGTCATAACCATGGCCGCGGAACTCCGACCCGAGCAGTTGCCAGAGTTCGGCATTCGAAGGTGGATTGCTGGCGCGAAGATCATCCACCGATTCCACGAGGCCAGTGGCGAAAAAATGACGCCACAACCGGTTGACCATGGCTCCGGCAAATTCAGGACTCGCGATGGCCCAATCCGCAAAAGCGGCGCGAGGGTCGTCCCCCTTGGCAAAAACGGGCGTGCTGCCGTCCAACGTCCGGGCCGTGACAGGGCGATTGGTGCGCGGATGGTTCACCTGCGGAGGGCGACTCTGCGATTCAGCGAGCTCTTTTTCCTGTTGCACCACCTGACGCTGCAGATCGTCGCGCTCCGCTTGAGGTTTGCTCGCGGCCTCAGCTTCGCGAAGTTTTTCCACAGCTGACGCAAGTCGTTTAACCTGTTCCGCTTCTTCGCGCGTCTGCACAATCAGCCGAGTGCCACCCTTCTGGGGATTTTCGCGCTCCAGACCGGTCTTGGCGAAGAAGGCAGCAAAGTGATAAAAATCATCCTGCGTGTAACGCTCCAGCGGATGGTTGTGGCAGCGGGCGCAGCCAATGCGAGTACCCAAAAACGATTGAGCCACGGAATCGGGCAGCTCCGACTTTTCAACCTCGCGGTTTTCCCCAATGACGGTGATAAAATAACCTATTTCCGGATGATCGCGAACATCACCCGAGGCCGTCAGGATTTCCCGCGCCATGCGGTCCCAGCCCGCGCCGTCGGCGAGCCTCCCCCGCAGCCAAGCATGAAAAGACCGCACCCCTTTGACACCCCTGACATCATGGTCCCGCTCCCGACGGTTTTGCAGCACATCAGCGAGTTGCAATGTCCAATAATCAAGCCATTCCGGAGAATCGAGCAGGCGATCGACGAGAGCCGCGCGCTTACCCGGAGAGGAATCGGTGGTGAAGGTGGTCACCTCTTCCGGAGTCGGAAGGACGCCGGTCGTGTCGAGAAAAGCCCGTCGCACAAATTCCGCGTCGCTGCAGTCCTCCGCGGGCGGAAGTCGTAGCTGCTGCAACTTAGAAAAGACCGGCCCATCGACCGCACTGCGTCGCTCGGCGTAAACTTCCGGCGCTACCTCATGAGGGTAAGGCATGGTGCAAGTCACCACTTGCACCAAATTCAAGAAATGCACCCTCACTGAAGCCTCACCGTAGCCGCGGGCGGTCACTTTTCCTTCGGGAGTGACCCGCAACAAGGCCTCGTCATTCGAGAAAAACTGCGCCAGCCAAGTCACGTCAGAGGTGCGTCCGTCGGCCTCCCGGGCCATCACTTTGAGCGTGAGGCTGCCACCAGATTGTAGCACGCTCTCCCCCGGAGTCACTTCCAAGGCCACTGGCATGGGCTCATTGGCCACAGGTCCGGGCGCGCGCGCGGCGATCCAGTCGACCAAAGTCTGCCAGGCACGGGAACCTTTGCGAAAGCGAGTGCCTCCCTCGTGCATCACCCCACCCGACGCCTTTTCAACAAGCAGACTTTGTTCCGGAAAAGCGAAGTCAATACGGCGGCCATTGACCTCTTGGGTGATCCACTCATGATCCCATTCGGGGGCATACCCGCGCAGACTGAGGCGAAACCCATTCTGCCCCGCCAACTTGCCATGGCAGCCACCCAAATTGCAGCCGGATTTGGTCAACACCGGCAGCACGTCACGCTGAAAGGAAATGATCGGCTTGATGTCTTCGGCCCTGACTATGGAGGCTTCTCCCAGCATAAACCCCGCTAGAGTAAGCAGGATGCAGAAAAGGACAGGGGACCGCAAGTCGTTCATGAACAAGAAGAAGGAGGATTTAAAAAAGGATCCTCTGCGAAAGTGACACGCCGCGCGGAAGGAGATTTTCTGGGTTTGGGGCTCTCCGATTGGAGGAAAGTGAGTTCGGAGAGTCGATTTTGACCAAAGAAACCATAGTGATTGGCTCCGCGGTGCCAAGAGTTTTCTGGCCGCGGTTTTTTGGCTGGTGGAAGCAGGACGACGACGGATGCGCGGGGCGCGAACGTTGCCTCTGCCTGTGGACTCCCATAACGTAAGGTTGTTAAGCGGCGCACCACATGGAAACACTCCATCCATTCGCCTTTCTCACCCGTACCCGTTTTATAACCAGCCGCCGCACTGGAAGCGCCCGGCCCGAAAAACGCTCCTCTTCATCACTTTCATGCCCGCCACACCGACCGTCATCCACGCCCAACCCCCCGACACCCTGACCGGAGAAATCCGAGTCCAACCCCCGCCGACATCCGCCGCCGGACTGCCCGCCGTCGCCAACGCCCTGCGCCACGTCTTCTCCCAGACCCGCCCGCTGGACGGAGCCCGAGCCCTCGCCCAACTCAATCAAAAAGGCGGCTTCGACTGCCCCAGCTGCGCTTGGCCAGACCCAGATACCCACCGGTCGACATTCGAATTTTGCGAAAACGGCGCCAAAGCCGTAGCCAGCGAAACCACCTCGGCCCGGGCCACTCCGGAATTTTTCGCCACCCATTCCGTGGCCTGGCTCTCGGAACAAACGGACCTCTGGCTCGATCGCGCCGGACGACTGACCCACCCGATGGTGCTGCACCCGGGAGCCACTCACTACTCACCCCTCTCATGGCCCGAAGCCATGAACCTGCTCGCCAACGAATTGCACGCGCTGCCAACCCCTGACCACGCCGTCTTCTACACGTCAGGCCGGGCCAGCAATGAGGCGGCGTTTTTATACCAATTGTTCGTGCGTCAGTTCGGCACCAACAACCTGCCCGATTGCTCCAACATGTGCCATGAATCGAGCGGTGTGGCCATGCAGCAGACGGTCGGCGTCGGCAAAGGAACGGTCACGCTCCAAGATTTGGAGGAAGCCGAAACCATCCTCCTCGTCGGCCAAAATCCCGGCACCAATCACCCACGCATGCTGAGCACCCTGGAATTGGCGGTGCGCCAGGGAGCGCAGCTGATCGCCGTCAATCCGCTGCAAGAAGCCGGATTAACCGGCTTTATGCACCCGCAACACCTGAGCGGCATGCTCGGCCGCGCGACCCCTCTCGCCAAAGACTACCTCGCCATCCGCCCCAATGGCGACCACGCCCTCTTCCTCGGCCTCGCCAAATCCCTCATCGAGGAGAATCTCGTCGATCACGAGTTTATTCACACCCACACCACCGGCTTTGATGACTACGCCGCCCACATCCGCCGGCAGGAGTGGAGTGAGCTGGAAGCGAGCTGCGGATTGCCACGGACCCGAATTGAAGCCGTCGCGCGCCAGTGCGCCTCCGGCCACCGGCGGCTCGTCACCTGCTGGGCCATGGGACTGACTCAGCACCGCAATGCCGTCGCCACCATCCGCGAAGTCGCCCACCTGCACCTACTGCTCGGAGCCATCGGCCGCCCAGGCGCCGGCCTCTGCCCCGTGCGCGGCCACAGTAATGTCCAAGGCAACCGCACCGTCGGCATCTACGAAAAAATGTCCGAATCCTTCATGGCGGCGCTCGAACGCGAGTTTTCCTTCACCGCCCCTCGACGCCATGGCTATGACACCGTGCAATCAATTGCCGCCATGCTGGACGGCAAGGTCGGCGTCTTTTTCGCCCTCGGAGGGAATTTTCTGCAGGCTGCACCCGATACGGCATCGACCGCTACCGCCTTGCAAAAGTGTCGCCTCACGGCCCACGTGTCCACCAAGCTGAACCGCAGTCACCTCATTACCGGGCGAACGGCCCTGATTCTCCCGTGCTTGGGCCGCAGCGAAATCGACCGGCAAGCGTCAGGCGAACAATTTGTGACGGTGGAAAACAGCATGAGTGTCGTGCACAGCAGCCACGGTGTCCTCGAACCTGCCTCACCGCATCTGCGCAGCGAAACAGCCATTGTCGCCGCTCTGGCCCAAGCCACACTCGGCCCTCAGAGCCCCACGCCTTGGGCCTCCCTCTGCGATGATTACCGCCAGATCCGTCAAAAAATTGCCGACGTCGTGCCCGATTTCGATGGCTACGAACTCAAGGTTAGTCAGCCCGGCGGGTTTTACCTCCGCAATGACGCCCGGGAACGCGCATGGAAAACGAAAAGCGGCAAAGCCACGTTTTATCCAGCCAGTCTGGAGACGATCACCCTGCTCCCAGGCCAGTTATTGCTGCAAACCCTGCGGAGTCACGATCAGTTTAATACGACCATCTATGGCCTCGATGACCGCTATCGTGGCATCTCAGGCGAACGCCGCATCGTCTTCATGGCCCCCAGCGAGTTGAAAGCTCGCCACCTGCGCCCGCTCCAGCCCGTCGACATCACCAGCCACTGGCAAGGCGAACAACGAAGTGTACACCGCTTCCTCGCCGTCCCCTACACCATGCCAGAGGGCGCCGCCGCCGCCTACTACCCGGAAGCCAATCCTTTGATTCCATTGCACTCAGTCGCCCACGAAAGCGGCACCCCCACGTCCAAAGGCGTCATCGTCACCATCGCCGCCAGCCCAATGTGACGAGGCGCCCGTTGGGGTACTAGTTGTTTCGTATTCGGATCGTTTGTAGCCGTGGGTCGCTGACCCCGGTCGCGGCGCCGAACGCCTCTCCGAACGTCTTTTTGGCATGGGACCGGATGCG
>CAJBME010000333.1 GCA_903954065.1 uncultured bacterium | reverse complement strand
GCTTTTGGGGGCGTCCTTTTTCAGGACGGTGGCCAGTTGATGGAACGGGCGGCGGGCGTGGCTCCAGCACCCCAAGTGGATGAAGCCTTCGTGGTCGAACTTGTCGTAAACGGCGTAGCCGTCGGTCTGGATCTTGCCGTTGTAGTGCTTGAGGCGGTCGACCGCCGCCACGTACCCGCGGGTACGCGCGAACTCGTAACTAACGCTTCCTCGCGGGTTGCTGTACGTCCACCACCATCCGCGGGCGTTGGCACCCGGCGTATCCGGATCGGAGACCGGCACCAGCGACTCATCGACCTGCATGTACCCCTCGGCGGCTACTTCGCGGTAGATGGCGGCGTTGACCGGCACCAGGAGTTCGCCGGCCTTCATGGCCCATCCAGTCAGGGTTTTGCGAGAAAGATCGACGCCCGCATCACGCAGGAAAGCGGCCGCCTGACGATAGAGTGGCAGATGGTCGGTGTATTTGCGCACCAGTACTTCGACGACCACCCGATCTTCGCACATCCCACGATCGATGATGCGCGAAGGAACCGGCGGTTGCTGTACGCCTTCATCAGGGCACTCCGTGCAGGCATACTTGGCGCGTTTGGTTTGAACCACGAAAAACTCCAGCGGCTTCAGATCAAGAGTTTCGGTCACGTCCCATCCGATGAGTTTCTTTTCCTTACCGCACTGGCCGCAGTGGCATTCCTCGCGCGTGCATTCCAGCACCCGTTCCACCCGTGGCAAGTGCGCCGGTAGTTTTCCACGGCCAGGATGCGATTTGTTGAATCGTTTCTTGGCCGGGGATTTGGAGTCCTCGGCTGCTTTGCTGGGTTCTTCCGAACTGACGGCAGAGTCCGCTTGTCCTGCTTCGGCCTCCACTTCCTGCGCGCTCACCCCTGGCTCCAGATCCAGCAAATCCAATTGCAACGTACTGAGCTTTTCGCCTTTCGCTCCGTACCGCGCGCGCCGCAGTTCCAAGATCAGCAGGCGCTGGTGTTCGACCTCGATTTCCAGCCTTTTGATCTGCGACAATGTTCGCTCCCATTCACCTTTCGCCTTCTCCACCACCTCCCGCTGTGCGGGAGTGAGCGATTCAAGCAGTGCGGTTAAGGCTTCCATGCGACAATGCACTCATCGCACATCCTTGTGTTATCTCAATATAGCATATGGACTATCATGCCATAGTAACATCGATGACTTCCCCTATACTTTTGTGCGCCGAACCAGCTGCATGGTGTTCCGCTCACTCCTTCCGCCACCACTCCCGCCGTTTCGTCGCCGCCAAATCCACCCCGGAGAGGAGCAGCATCAGCTCGCGTTGGCTCATCCTTACCCTCCGGCTTTCTCCTTCGCCCACCGTCGGCCAAGCGTACCGCCCTCGACCCTGCTTTTTCGTGCAGACCCACAAGCCGCTGCCGTCCCAGACCAGCACCTTGAGCCTCGTTCGCGCCCCGTTGGCAAACAAAAAGACGTGGCCGCTCAACGGCGCCTGCTCCAAGACGCCCTCCACGAGGGCGCAAAGCCCTTCAAACCCCTTTCGTAAGTCCGTCGCTCCCGCCGCCAAATACACCTTCGTGGCCGCACTCAGTGCAAACATGAGCTGCCCCCTCCGAAGGCCACATGCATCGCGCTCAACACTGCCCCCGACACCGCGTCCACTCCCAACTCCACACGCACTCCGTTGGGCCAGCTGATCACCACCGGAGCGACCACCCCGCCTACCAACGGGCCACCCGTCTCGATCTCAACCTCAACCAGCCCATCACCAGTATCCGATCGACCCCTTCGCCTCCAGTAGTCAAGCGTGCTCGTTGCCAGTCCGTAACGCTCACAAAAATCCCCCCGACTCTCAAAGCCGCGCTCGTACTCAGCCACCAGACGTTGCCATTCCTTCGGGGTTCGCTTCTTCATGCCTCCCACCCTACCCGAGACAACAACCGAAGGGTAGATGGGCCGGTGAGACG
>CAJBME010000332.1 GCA_903954065.1 uncultured bacterium | reverse complement strand
CGGTGGTGGTGAGGGTGGTGTTCAGGGTGAGACGGCGGCCGAGCGGGAGGATGGCGGGTGAGGCGGTGAGGGTGGCGGCGATTTCGGGGCGCTGGCCGAATCCTAGGAGCTGGAGGGCGCCGGGGTGGCCTTTTTTGACGAGGGTGCGGCAAGCGTGTTGGGCGATCCAGCGGAGGTGGTTGCGCTGCAGATCCCAGGACTGCAGTTGTGCGATGACTTGGTGAGGATGATTTTTGGAAATATCATTGAGGTGGTTGGCCACGGAGCGGCGCACGGAGAGAGACGGGTCATCCTTCAGTGCCTCCAGAATCGGGGCCGTGGGCGATGGGTCGAGAATCAGGGCCGGCAGCTGTGCTCCCCAAGGCAGCCGCGGTCGCGAGCCTTCGCTCGCCAGCCGCCGCACTTTTTCGTCCGCATCCAACGACCACCGGCGCATCGTCTCTAGCGTGCGCGCTTGATCCGCTTGTAAAAACGCGCGGATAGCAAATTCCGCCGATCCAAAGACTGTGAAATAACGCAACGCCTCTAGTGAAAAATCAAAATCATCAAGGCCGTGGGACGCGACAAAATCACACAGGAAGATAGCGACGAATTCGTGATTTAATTCCGGAGCCAAGAGTCGCAAAAACCCGACTTTTTCTCGGTAGGTGCCGGGAAGGGCGTGGTCGGCGGCGACGGCGCATTGGTGTAAACGCGCCATCAGACTGCGGCTTTCGAGGCCGTCGAGCACGGACTCGAGGAACTGAGCGGTGGCGAACGACGGGGTGATGGCGGCCAGTTGGCGGGCGATGGACTGGTAGCGTGCGGCATCGAACCAGTCTTTGAGTGCGGCGGGGGCAGGGTGGTCAGGCATGACGGGGTGAGAGCGGGTGATGGTGGCACGGGTGGCCGGGGCGCGCAGGTCTGAGTTCGAGAGAATTGTGGTTTTGAGTCGGTCGGTGGAGGAGGTCGGGCTGAGTTGCGGCGATGGCGGGTTTTGACTTGCGAGTGGCGCGGTGGCGCGGTGGCGCGAGGAGTGTCGCGCACGTCATGTTGATTGCGAAGCCAGCAGAAAGCGGGAGGGTGAAGTCATGAAAGTATTCATGATGAGTGTGCTGGTGGCGGGCGTCTCTGGGCTGATCTCGGTTGGGGCGCTGGGTGCTGATGAACCGGGGGTGTCTTCACTACCGGCGCCGCTGGCTTACTGGGATTTGAACGATGACGGGGACGTGTGTCGGGATGTGGTGGGTGGTCATGACGGTCTAGTGGTGGGAGCGACCCGAGTGGATGGTCGGCGGGGCGGGGCCCGGCATTTTGACCGGGCGGCTGGGCAGTATATCAGTGTGCCGTATGCCAAGGAATTTGAGTGTGGCACGTTTACGGTTTCGGCGTGGGTGCGGCTGACTCGACCGCCGACGTTTTCCGGTATTTTGGGCACTCGTTTTGAGGGGGAGCACACATTTGATTTGAAAGTTAATGCGGCCAAAGTGCATGGTGATATCGGGGATGGAGAGCAGTGGCTTGAGACCGCGGTCAATTTTTACGAAGGCGACACCGGCACGAACGGGCAAGGGGGGCGGTTGTCCTTAGATCGTTGGTATCATGTGGTGTGTGTGATTGATGGCGCGGCGCAGGAAGCCCGGTTGTATTTGGACGCCGACTTGAAAAAGACGATTCCTTTTCAGGGGAGTTCGCGGTTGATGAAGGCTGGGCAGACGATGCGGATTGGGGCTTCTTCGCCGTCTGAGTTCATGGACGGCGTGATTGATGATGTGCAGATTTGGGCGGTGGCCTTGGATGCCGGGCAGATTCGGACGCTGCATGGGCAGCCGTAGGCAGGGCGGTGGCGGTGGGGTGGCTCTGTGGGGTGGCTTGAGAATGGGAGGGGCGGGTGCCGGGCATGGACAGGGTGCTGGATCCCATGCAGGGTGACGGCCTGATGGGGGAAACAAGAGACACGCATTTCAAAGGCTGGGCCCGGCCGGGACCGGTGGCGCCGGGGCATGCGGCGGGAACAACCGCTGGGCCAGGAGAAACGCTGGATGCGCTCAGCGGGCATTGGGCGTTGTTTCAACTCAAGGAGGGCCATCGTTTTTCGACGGATGACCTGCTGACGGCATGGTATGGCTCGTCTTGGTGTCCGTCTGCGCGCACGGTGCTCGATCTGGGGAGTGGGATCGGCACGGTCGCGACGATTTGTGCGTGGCGGTTGCCGGGGGCGCGACTGGTCACGGTCGAGGCTCAGTCGCAGAGTGTCGCGCTGGCGCGCCGCTCGGTTGTATTTAACGGATTGGAACCGCGCTATGACATTCGGGAAGGGGATTTTCGCGATCCTGGGGTGTTGCAGGACGACGAGTTTTTTGATTTGGTGACTGGCAGTCCGCCGTATTTTCCATTGGGGGCGGGGGTGGAAAGCGATCATGCGCAGAAGCTGGCGTGTCGTTTTGAGCTGCGCGGCACGGTGGCGGATTATTGCGGCACGGCGGCGCGCCATCTCGCTCCGGGAGGGTTTTTTGCTTGTGTTTTTCCTGCCGAGGCGGCGCAGATGGAGCGGGTGGTGGCGGGGGCGGCGGCGGCGGGCCTGGTCATCGTCCGCCGCAGGCCGGTGGTTTTTCGGGAGGGTGACGCTCCTTTAATTGCCCTTTTTGGCATGATGCGGGCGGTGGACCTGCCCGAGTGGCACCGCTCGCAGACATGGGTCGAACCCGGACTGATTATCCGGCAGCAGGATGGCCGCATTCATCCGGAATACTCCGCGGTGAAACTGTCGATCGGCTTCCCGCCATAACAGTTTCTTACTCATCGAGGGAAGATCGATTCTGAGCTCCACGCCGGCGTCGCGCCGCCGACGGCTTCCCTTCTTTACTTGTTTGGGAACGGCGGGGACTCAGGACGACACTGGCTGGCTCTGCCGGTGGGCTGACAGATACGGCGATACCCGCTATGCCGCAGGAGACGTTGGAATCGGTTTGAGGAGGAACGGAGTCATAGGAACCGAGCTGCGGAATTGGGCGGGGAAGCAGGCCGGTGGTAAGCCATTCTTCCTGCGCGGCCGGGGGGATTTCCGGCGGGCCGCGGGATTACCGGTTGATGGTCCCGCCGGTTTCCACCGTGAGCATCCCGCGGGGTGGTAGGGTATACTTGAGCGGTCCACCTTTGCCGGGTTGGGCGGGCAGCGGCGACAGCGTGTCGGTGCTACTGGTCAGCCACGCCTGGGCCGGACCGTCGCCCGCTCCCCGGAAGTTTACCACCAGTTCCACCGGCTGGTCCTGCACGTTGGCCACGTTCAGGACGACGCGTTTCCCTTCCTTACTGCGGAAGGCACAGGCTTTCACCCCGGGCTTAGAAAAGTCGCTGGCCCCCGCGCCGGAGACGCTGCTAGCGACCACTGTCATGCCGGGTTCCAGTTTGGAGGCAAATTGCCGGAACCCATGGTAAATCCGGGTCGCCTCCCAGGATTCCCCCCACTCCAAATGGATCAGTGCTTCGCCACCCTGCCGGGGCGGATAAACCCAGTCGTAGGCCATCCAGACATTCGCCCCGCCATTGAAGGCTTCACTCATCGCCAGCCAGAATTCCGCGGCCGACCGGATCAGCCCCGGCGAATCGTCCGGACCATTCACACACCACTCGGTGCCCCACACCGGGCGGCCTTTGGCGGCTTTGGTCAGAGTTTTCCACCGGTCGCCCCGGCGGTCGTAGTCGTGGGAGCCGACGATGTCGAGTTGTTGGCCCGCCTTTCGCAGCAGGGGTGGTAAATACCGTTCAGCGGCGTCGATCGCGCTGAGCCCATTTGGTCCGACTAATTTCGGCCGGGGTACTTCCGGATGGCGCTTGGCCATTTCGGTCAGGTAATCCGCCACCTTGGCAAAAAGCGCCGCGTGTTGGTCTGGATCGAGAAAATAAGACGGCTGGGTGTGCGGCCAGTCCGGTTCATTGGCGATGCTTAGATAGTGCATCTCGACCCCGTTACGTTTCATGTGATCGAGGAAGGCCCAAATGTATTCCCCCAATTCGAGTTCTAGGCCTTTTTTCAGAGTGCCTTTTTGCGCTCCTCCCCCGGACACATCATCGTTCGTTTTCATCCATGCCGGGGGCGTGTAGAGCGTGGCGTAAAACTTCATCTGCGGCTGCCGCTGCAGGGCCGCCTTGCAGATGGCCAGCGTGTGTTCGCAGTATTTGAAATCCTCGGCATTGAATGCCTGAGTCCAAGGGTCTGCATTGTCATTCTGCGGCTCGTGATCGTGGCGGATGTAAGGATGGAGGTAATCCGTGCGTATCTCCTTGAACATTGCATCGTAGAGCTGCTCCTGCTCCTCCGGTTTGTTTCGCGCCGCCAGACTGGTCATGTGCCCCTCATAAAAAATCGCCCCGCAGCCCAGCCCATCAAACGACTGCAGCGTCTTGGAAGCCTCCACCGTCACCTGAGTCGAAGCCGCCTGCAGCGGCGCTAGAACGCCCCCGAGGGAAATGGTAAACCCAAGCCATGAAGAAAAAAAAGCGGCAGCACGCATGACTTCCTATGCCACAGACTCCGGCTAAATGCCAGACCAGCCGCAAGCTTCAAGGTAGCGGGACGGCGACATCCGGTACCCGAAGAACACTTGAGTGCCTATTTCTTTTGTTCCGCTGAATCTGTTCCTTTGGTGAATTCCAAACCGAGTTTCGCCAAGCCCACCTGAGGATTCCCTGGAATTTTTTCTACCGCTTCCCGCACGACCGATTCGTCGCCGGTCAGGTCCGACATCGCGGGCAGACTGACGGCATCCCGGTTTCGGCTGGCGATTTTTATGTCTGCGGGACGGACGAGTGAGGCGGTAGGGATTTGGACAAGGCAGACCGGGGGCAGAGAGCCCGCGGCTTTTTCTTCGCGATACCAGCGATCGCGGAGCCAAGCGACGATGCCGAGGGCGGAGACGCCGAGCACGACGTAATAGAAGATGAAGACGACTTCTTTGACGCCGCTGGTGAAGCCGTAGCTATGGAGGCCGACGCCGAGCAAGTTGACATGCCACCACGAGAAGGCGACGATTGCGCCATTGAGGAGCGTGAGCAAAGCGAGACCGAATTCCTTGATGTAGCCGCCGAGGCGGGCGTGCAGGATGACCAGATTGCCAAGCACGATCATGAGAGCGCCATTTTCTTTGGGATCCCATCCCCAGAATCGACCCCATGAATCATTGGCCCAGAGGCCGCCGAGGATGGTGCCGACGAGGGAGAAGAGCAATCCGAAGCAGACGAGGCCGTAGGTGCAGCCGACGAGAGTTTTGTAGAATTCGGCGTCTTTGCGTGCGGGGTCGAAGAGGCGGGCGATGAGGTAGACGGCGGCGAAGCCGGCGGCGAGCAGACCGGCGGCGTAGCCGATGTTGATGGTGGTGACGTGGATGCTAAGCCAGAAGTTGGTATTGAGCACGGCCTGGAGCGGTTCCAGGGTATCGGTGGCCTTTCCGGAGTCATGTTTCATGGCGAGGAACATGCCGACGGCGGCGAGGCCTGCGGTCACGGGTAGGGCGAGTTTTTTGCGGGTGATCCATTCGGCGACGAGGCCGAGGATGACGACGAAGGCGGTGATGAAGAGGATGGTTTCGTAGAGATTGGTCACGACGGACGTGATCCAGCGACCCATGATAACCGAGCGGATGACCATGCCGGCGACGAGCAAGATTAATCCGACGGTCATGGCGAGCCAGGTGCCGCCGTGCAGGAGGCGCGAGCCACGGCTTCCCGGGGCGACTAGCCATGAGATGGCTTGAAAGAGGAAGGCAAAGGTAAAAATTTGCAGAGTGTAGTAGAAGAAATCGGCGCGGTTATAGAAAATTTCCCAAGGTACCCGCCATTCCTGACCGCGGGTGGTGGCGGCGGCTTCATTTTGACTGGCGAGTTGATTCAGGGTGGTGGCGAAGGCTGGGCGGTCGTCGCGCTGGGCGGCGAGGGATTCCCACTCGCCCAGTCCTTTGACGGCCATTTCCTGCATGGCGGGTGCGATCAGGCCGGCGATGATCATGTGGCCGAGGCTCATCCATTCTTTTTTCTCGCGATCTGGGTGGGGGTAGGGCACGAACCACTGGCTGCGCACGGCGAGGTCGCGCACGGTTTGGGGGACATCATCGAAGCTGAGAGACCCGCCGGACTGGCGCAGGACACTGGCGAACGCGCTGAGTGGGAGGCGGCCATCCTTCATGACGGCGGCGACCAACGGCGGCGGGGTGCCGCCTCCCGGCTGAATCCCTTGGCGTGCCCAGTCGAGAGTGCCGAGCATCGTTTGGAAGTCGGCCGCATTTTGGGCGAGGTTGATGATCATCGATTGCTGCGGCTGACGTTCGTTCTCTTTGATCTTTGAAAACTCGGTGTAGAGCTCGCGCAGTTTTGGCATGGCGGGCTCGACCTCGGCGAAGCTGTAGCGCTGGCGGCGGGAGTCGTGGGGAGTGATACCGGCGAGGCTGACGGCGCTTGGGTCATCCACGACGAAGAGCGGGTAATGGCGTGCTTTTTCCGGATAAAAGAGCACATCCATTAGCCACTCGGTTGGTTTCAGGGTGCGGCGGGAGTCGTCGGCATATTTGAGGCGCAGGGTGCGAGTGCCGTGGAAGCGCAGCAGCTTGTAGGCGGCCATGGTTTCGACGGGTTTGATGCGGCCGTCTTCCTGCACGGGCATGCGAGCGAAGCGCTCGACGGTCTCGCGGGGCCAGGATGGCAGCTTGTACTCGGTGCTGATGGCGAGCTTGCCGGTATTGGAGAGGATTTCTCCGAGCGAGATGCCGAACATCACGAGGATGACGGCGAGGACGGGCAGCAGGCGTTTCCAGTGTTTCATGGCGGCGAAAAGAATCGGGTGGTTAGGCGGCGGTGGGGGCGCTGGCGGCGGCGGCGCGCTTTCGTGATGACCGGCTGATGGCCTCGGCCAGTTTCATGCAAAAATGAAGAGTCATGCCGACGGCGGCCATGATGGTCCCCCAGACGGGCCATTGGTCTGATGGGTTTTTGACGACGGCGAAGACCGAGTACATTTCGGAGCGCGGGCGGGCGGCGGTCCATTGGTCATTGTAGGACGCTTGGAACAACGTGTATCCTTGGTGTCGCAGCGGTTTATTCATTTCGATTTTAATCGGCTGATCGACCCCATTGTCTCGTTTAACGACGTCGCTGGAGAAGACTTTCGGGCGCATGGTGCCTGGGTGTTTTTCGTGAGTGAACTGGGTCAGGGTCACGGTGAATGGTAATTCCCAGGTCTGGCGTTTGAAGCGCAGGGTAAAGACGCGACCATCGGCGGTGCGGTAAGTGACTGGCGCGGTGGCGACTTCCCAGAGCAGCAGTTGTTTTTCCGCGCCATCGGTTGATTTCACGGTGGCGAGCACGCCGGCGAGGTTGGCTTCGGCGCTCATGGCCGCCTTTTCAGGCCGGAGGTAGAAGCCGTCGATGACGGGCTGTCCGGCAGGCGGCGGGCGCATGGCGGCGGATTCGGCGAACGTGTTTTTAGCGTAGTTTGAAAGCGTGATTTCGAACGGCAGCGAAGTGGCATGGAAAGCGCGGGTGGCGCCTGGCGTGTCGAGGTCACTAAATTGGTTTTCGTGAATCATGAGGACTGGGCCGTTGGGGCCGACCTCTGAGATTTCGATCACGCGGTCGTGGTAGCTGGTGAACAAGCTGCCAGTTTCTCCTTCGTGCAGCTTCAGATTGCCTTCGCGTTTGTAGTAAAACGAAATCGCGCCGGCTGCGAGGATGACGAGGATCGAGCAGTGTGAGATGACGACACCGAAGTTCCGCCAGTTTTTGCGAATGCGGATGATGCCACCGCAGACCATGTTCACGAAGAGGATGGACATGAGCAGGAAGGCTCCGGGCAGGGGGATTTTCAGCGAGCCGACGTCTTCGATGAAGATCCATGAGTCGAAGTATTTTTTCTGCACGTCGTAGAGGCTGGTATCGACTTGGGATACCGTTCCTAGCCATGTGAGCAGCAGCAGGAATGAGAGCACGACGACGCCCACGCCGAAGGAGGCCATGAAGGAGAAAGCGCGGGCTGGCAGCGAGGACCGGGATGACTTTCTGGCGGCGGCGGCGCTGGTGGTGGTGGTGTCTGGCAGGTCGCTCATGGCGGTGACGGAGCGGGAGGGCGTGCGAGTGGTGGTGTGGTTGGGAGGGGTTGAGAGGCTGGAGAGGTTACGGGGAGAACGACGGAGTCAGTTGCAGTGAGGCGATGAAGCTGTCGAATCCGGTGAGGTGGGAGGCGATGAGGCTGGCGGGACCGGTCATTTTGACGGTGATGGTGACATCGCCTTCGGCGCGCACGATGCCGAGTAGGCGAGTGTCGGCGGCGGGGGTGGATCCCATACCGGAGTAGGTGCCGGTGAGGTCGATGAAGGCGGCTGGGCGGGCAAAGATATTTTTGCGGGGGAGGGCTTCCATTTCTGCGGTGGTCAATTCGGGCTGGGCCATTTGTTTGCGCCAGCGGTTAACATTTTCCAGTTCACTGCCTTGGGTGAGTGAGAGGTAGCATTCGCCTTCGCCGGCCGGGCCGAAGGCGAAATTGACTTGGCGGAACTGGGTAGCGGGCCGTTCGACCCATCCGGGCGGCAATTGCCAGCGATACGCTTCGGCGGCGGGCAGGCTATCGGCCAGAGTGACATCTAGCCGCGGAGGTTTTTCGCTGGTATGGCGCGGTCTCGACTCGGTGATTTCCATACGATCGGGCGGACTGCAGGAGGCGAGCAGGCAGACCGAGGCGAGCAGGAGGCCACGGGGGGGCGAGGATGGATGGATCAAAAGCGGTGTGGGGTCTGAGTGCGGGGAGGGGGGTAAGGAGCTGGTCAGTTGAGTTCGGCGGGAACCTGAGCATCCTTCACTTTAAGAGCGGCATCGGCGCCGGCTGTTATCCACCATTTCAGCAAAGCCACCTCTTTTTCGGTGGGTTGTGGTTTGTCTTCTGGGGGCATCGACTCGTCATTGTCTTTGGGCAGGGCGAGGCGTTTGATGATCGAGCTTTCATCGGGTTTACCTGGCACGATGCCGGCGCCCGAGTCTTTTCCGCCTTTGACGAGCAGCTCGAGAGTATGAGCTTGGAATCCGCCTTTTTTCTTTTCGGCTCCGTGGCAGCTGTAGCAGGTGCGTTCGAGGACGGGGGCGATGCGGGCGGTGAAGAAGCTGGCTTCGGGGTCGGCGGCGGCGGTGGCGGCCGGTTCGGCGGCTGGTGTGGTCGGGGCTGGCTCGCTGGCGGGAGCGGGAGCGGGAGCGGCGACTGGGGTGATGGCAGGGCGACCGATTTCGGCATCCCATCCGAGATTGATGATGACGTTGGGGTTGGCGGCGTGCAATTTTTCGGCCCCTTCTTTGGTGGCTTTCGTTTCCCAAGCGTACACGCGGCGCAGGCCTTTCAGGCTGCTCAGTTTTTCCAATCCGGCGTCGGTGACGGCGGTATTGAACAGGTTGAGGTATTCAAGTTTTTCCAATCCTTTGAGCTGGTCCAGTCCGGCGTCGGTGACGGCGGTATTTTCGAGGCGCAGGCGTTGGAGGTTGGTGGCGGCGGCGAGGGTGGCCAGTCCGGCATCGGTCACCTTGGTGCGACCGAGGTTGACATCGGAGAGGTGGGTCGCGAGTGGGGCGAGTTGGGCGAGGGCCGCGTCGTCGAATTTATCGGCCACATTCACGGCAGTGAACATGAGGCCGGTATCGCTTTGGGAGAGTTGCAGAATGGTGACGCCGAGGGCGCCGGTGATGGCGGCGATGCTGTCTTTCGTGGCTTGATCCAGATCTTTGGGGGTGATGAGCGGGCGGGCGGCGGCGGCTGGCGCTTCCACCTTGAGGACGGCCAGTTCCATGGCGGTCGGCATGAGGTCCGCGGGAATACCGGCATCCTTGATGGGAGCGGCGGCGTTCGCGCCGGCGTCGATCCACCATTTAAGCAGGGCCAGTTCTTTTTCGGTGTGCTGAGGTTTGTTCGATGGTGGCTTATGGTCGTCGTGATCGATCGGCAGGGCCATCACGCCGTAGACCCAGCTTTCGGCGGCATTTCCTGGGACGATGCCGGCTTTTCCGCTTTCACCGCCCTTGGTGATCGATTCGAGGGTGGTCATGACCAGCCCGCCTTTGGGTTTTTCGGCGGTATGGCAGCTGAGGCATTTGCTTTCGAAAATCTTATTAATGACGCCGGCGAAAATCGGCTGCTCATCGGGCGCGGCGGCGCGCAACGAATCTCCGGTGAGAGCGGCAGTGAGGAGGGCGATGGACGCGAGGCGCGAATGATTCATGGCTGGATGTGAACGGGTGATAATTATGGGGTGAAGTTCCGGAAACGAGCGGTCAAGTCAAGCTGTCGCACGTCCTCGGACCTCCCCAAGCGGGGGTAGTGCCCTGCCTGAGGGGGGGCTGTGTTCCTTCGGGTGTGGGTGGCGCTGAAACTGGCTGACCGAGCGGCCGTCTGGCGGTTATTTTCCAGCCACGCGGACGACGGGACTATCGGTGATGCTGAGGCCGATGGCACCGCGGTTTTTGATGTCGAGATCAGCCCATTTCACTTCGATCTCGAGTTTGCGAAGCCGCAGGGCGGGTTTGAGGTGGATGACGGCGGTGGCCTGATCGGCTTTGGTTTTGGATTCGTGTACGGAGAGGAGGAGGACGCGGCTATCTTTGGTGCCTTTGGTCAGGTCGTAGACTTTTTCGCGGGTGACGCCGTCCACGGTGAACCGTTTGGCGTAGGTACGGCCTTGGCGTCCATCGCGGTAGAGCAGGTGGTAGACCTTTGATTCACCTGTGCGGTTGAACAAAGCGACGTGCAGTGGTTCGGCGCCGATGAATGTTTTGTCGGTCACCTTGAAGACGGAGAACGTCCCATCTTTGCGAAAGACAATGAAATCATCGAGGCGCGAGCATTTATCAATAATTTCGCTCCCGCGTTTTAGTCCGTAGCCGACGAATCCGCCCTCGCGGTCGATCATGAGGTTCTCGGTGGCGACGGCGGCCATTTTGGTATCGACCTTGGCGAAGCTTGAGACGGTGGTTTTGCGTTCGCGGGTGGCGCCGTATTTCTTTTTGAGATCGGTGAACCAGCGGATGGCGTATTTGGTGAGTTGGGCGAGGTTTTTCTGAACCTCGGTCATTTCCTGTTCCAGCGCCTTGATGGATTCATCGGCTTCGAAGCTGTTATACTTCGAGATGCGTTTGATTTTGATTTCGGTGAGGCGGGCCACGTCCTCATCGGTCACCTCGCGGCGCAGCAGTTTCAGGAATGGTTTGAGGCCATGCCAGATGGCGGCCATGACGGCGTCCCACGTCGTGCATTCTTCGATGTCGCGATAAATGCGGTTTTCGATGAATATCTTTTCGAGACTCGAAAAATGCCATTTTTCATCCAGTTCGCCGAGGCGGATTTCAAGTTCGCGTTTAAGGAGTTGTCTGGTTTGGGCGGCGCAATGGCGGAGGATGTCATGGACCGAGAGGAAATGCGGTTTGTCCTCCATGATCACGCAGGCATTCGGCGCGATGGACATTTCGCAATCGGTGAAGGCGTAGAGGGCCTGTTCGATTTGTTCCGGGTCGGTGCCGGGGGTGAGATGAACGAGGATTTCGACTTCGGCGGCGGTCAGGTCTTCGACCTTTTGGATTTTGATTTTCCCTTTGTCATTGGCGGCGACGATTGATTCCTGGAGCGCGCCGGCGGTCGTTCCGAACGGGATTTGGGTGATACGCAGGAGGTATTTTTTCTTAGGATCGTGTTCGATGGTGGCCCTCACGCGCACGCGGCCGCCGCGCAGTCCTTCGTTATATTCGGCGGCGTCCATGATGCCACCGGTGGGAAAGTCGGGCAGGAGGAGGAATGGTTCTTGTCGGAGGGCGGCGATGCAGGCGTCGCACAATTCGAGGAAATTGTGGGGAAGCATTTTGCAGGCGAGGCCGACGGCGATTCCTTCTGCTCCTTGGGCGAGGAGCAGCGGGAATTTCATGGGCAGCGTGACTGGCTCGCGGTTGCGTCCGTCGTAGCTGGTCGACCAGGCGGTTGTTTTCGGGTTGAAAGCGACGTCGAGGGCGAATTTCGTCAAGCGGGCCTCGATGTACCGGGGGGCGGCTGAATTGTCGCCGGTGAGGATGTTGCCCCAGTTGCCTTGGGTATCGATCAGCAATTCTTTTTGTCCTAATCCCACGATGGCTTCGCCGATGGCGGCGTCGCCGTGCGGGTGGTATTTCATGGCATTGCCGATGATGTTGGCGACTTTGTTATATCGTCCGTCTTCCATTTCCCACATCACGTGCAGGATGCGTCGTTGGACCGGTTTCAGACCGTCGTCGATGTGGGGGACGGCGCGTTCGAGGATGACGTAGCTTGAATAATCGAGGAACCACGAGCGAAACTGGCCGGCAACGCCTTGGGCCTTGGCGTCGTAGGGGGCGAGGTGAACCACGGGATCGATGCCGGCGGTGTCGGTCGGGTCGATTTCGTGGTTAGATGGATCCTGAGCGGCCGGGTCGTTTGCGGGGGCCGGGGTGGGTGCGGAGGCGTCGCGTGGGGCGGACGGGCCGGCAAAGAGTTCGGGTTCGTCGGGCGTGGGGCCTTGGTGGCGGGCGGGCATGGGTCAGCGATGGGCGACGCGGTGTCTGGTTATAATTAAGAAATCCAAATCATCTATTCCCTCGGCAGCCGACTCGCTCAAGCGATGATTTGCAAGCCGAGGGCAAAGTGGTGGACTATTTCAGTGGCGGAGGCGACCTATTCAGCTTTCCATGCGCCAGACAAATCTTCCGAGGGTGGGGGATTCGGCGGTGAGAGTATCCCCTGGGGACAAGGGTCCCACTCCGGCCGGGGTACCGGTGAAGATGAGGTCGCCCGGTTGCAATTGCCAGACGCGCCCCAGCTCGACGAGGAGTCGGGGGATGGAGAAGATCATGTCATCGGTGTCGCCGGTTTGCCGCACGGTGTCGGCGATGCGTCCGGTGAACTGGAACCGCTGCAGCGGCACGCGAACGAGGTCTCCGCACAGGGCGGAGTGATCGAAAGCCTTGGCGCGCTCCCACGGGTGGCCGGCTGCTTTGAGTTGACGCTGCAGATCGCGCAGGGTGAGATCAAATCCCAGAGTAAAGCCATCGATGAAAGCCACGGCTTCCTCTGCGGTAGTGGGCCGGCCGCTCTGGCCGATTCCCACCACCAGTTCGGTCTCGAAGTGGAGTTCTTGGCCGTGTCTGGGCCACGGGACATCCTGGCCGGCTGGCACCAGGGAGGTGGAGGGTTTCATGAATACCACTGGCGGTTCCTCCTCCGCGGCCAGCGGAGCTCCCATCTCGCGAACGTGAGCGGCGTAGTTCTGCCCAATGCAAAAAATCCTCATAGGATTCATGCTATCACGGACGGCGGCGGCGCGTCATGGGAATTTCAACAAGCCGGCCGACTGAACCGAGCTGGCCTCGAACGGAGGCGGCACGAGGCGGGCGCGGGCCTGTGCGATGGGCAGGTGATGCCGGGTGCGATCGACAAAATAATGGATGCCGGTGTAGCCGGCGGATTCGACCAAGTCGAGTGCGGCGTCGAAGTCGGCGGCGACTCGGGTGGGGGTGTGGGCGTCTGAGCCGATGACGACGGGGATGTTCCGAGCGTGCATTAACTCGAGGATGGACCGGCCCGGGTTCATTTCCCGGAGTCGTTTATGCAGCCCGGAGGTATTGACTTCCATGGCCACGCCTGTTTTGGCGATGCGATCGAGGGCGGCTTCCACTTCCTCTTGAATGGCCGATAGCGACCATTCGTCAGGACGGAAATTTTTGACCAAGTCGGGGTGAGCTAAGGTGTCGAAGAGCCCGGTTTCTGCACTCTCGGCGAGATGGCTGAAATATTGCGCTTGGAAGGCGCGCACATTGCCGGTGAAGAACCGGTCGAGATAGTCCCGGCCGAAAAAGTGCACGGATCCGAGGACATGGTGCAGTGGGGCGCGCTGGTGGAGACGTTCGAGCCACGGCTCCATGCCTGGAAACCAGTCGCTTTCGAGGCCGAGCCGCACCTCGAGCTGGCCGGCAAAGCGCAATGACGTTTGGGCAATGAGGTCGACGTATGTATCCCATTGAGCATCAGACATGCGCACTTCAGGCCACCAGCCGTTGGGCATCGGGCTGTGGCAAGTGAAAGTAATCGCGCTCAACCCGGCCTGCAGGGCGGCTTGAGCGTACTCTGATGGGTCGCCTTGAGCATGTTTGCACAGCGGCGTGTGCATGTGGCCGTCAATCATCGCTTTCTATGCGACGGGCGGGGGAGCTGGTCAATGGCTGGGCGAGCGACTGGTCGAGCGGATGTGCCAAGCGACTGGCTGAATGTGCCGAACGGATGCCGAGGCGCGGGATTAATTGAAGCCGCCGTCTTGATCATCCATTTCGATGGCGCGCACGCGTTTCCGATCGCGAACGGATTCCACGGCGCTGCGCAATTTTTCGGCGAAGTCACGGGCATCTTTGAGCCATTGGTAGGTGAGTTCGGGGGCGGTGCGGTCGGATGAGACGATGGTGACAGTGCCATAACCGAGCAGGCGTTGGAGGAAAGGTTCGGCGTGCGTCCAGTCTTTGACGCGGTAGAGCTCGATTTCCTCCATTTTTTTATTAAATAGGCCGCTGCGAACCTTGAGTCGCTGGGTGGTCAGGGTGATGCGGGTCGTTTTCAGGAGCAGATGTTGCCAGATGGCGACGGGGATGCCGATGATGGAGACCCACCACCAGAAGTTCTGCCATGAGGACGGGGTGCCTTCCCAGAGGACGACTTCGGCGGGGGCGCCGGAGGCGGGGGTTGGGGTGGCCGGGGTGGTGGAGTCAGGGGACATGGGGTAATTGTTGGATGGGGCGGCGGTCGTGGGCGAATCCAATTTTGCGTTTGGATTGGAACGGCGGGCGGCGTGGCGGGCGTCCGCTGGCGGGTTTTGGGGCGGGTTTGGTAGCAGTGAATTACGGGGTGGCGGGTACGGGATCGGTTTTCACCACTTGACCGCCGGCCGCCTTCCAGGCGGTCAGGCCGCCATCCAGATGGTAGATCCGGGTGAAACCGAGTTTTTTCATCATGTCGCGGGTTTTGGCGCTGCGTCCGCCTACGGCGCAATGGACCAGATACGGTTTTGTTTTGTCGAGTTTGGCGACGGTGGCTTTGAAAGCGTCGTCATGGAAGTCGACGTTTTGGGCGCCGACGAGGTGGCCGGAGGCAAATTCTTCCGGGCTGCGGACGTCGAGCAGGGTGAGCGCTGGTTGATCTGGATGGGCCTTGGAATTTTCGGCCTGCTGGCGGACCAGTTCGATGGCTTGAGGCGCCTTGATATCGACGATAGCGGCGGCAGCGGGATCCGCGGCGCGAGCAGAAGTGAGCGACGTGGCGGACGCGACGAGCAGGAGGAGACTGGCCAGAGCGAGTGGTTTCGTGAGCAGGTGCATGGGCAAAGAATCAACGGGATGTGTCTAAGTATAACTGATCTTGGAAAATTGTCCATGTGTGGGCGGGCGGACTTTCGGCGGCGCGGGCGAGCGGCCGCCGACCTTTCCCGTGAGGGTGAGCCTCGACGGTGGATTGGATGCGGGAGGCTTTTTTTAAAACCGGCCGGGTTGGGCGGGGATTTTGCGCCACCGACCTTGGGTGAATTCGCGGGCGCTGAAGCACCAGACGACGAGTTTGCGATTGTTCCAGAAGTCGGGGGTGGGGGTGGAGGCGGCTTTACGGGCGAGCAGGCCGCGGGCGCCGTCGGCTCCGGAGGCGGCGGTAGCGATGACGGCGAGGGGGGTGCCGAGGCGAGCCTGCAAGTGGTCGCGGAGCCCGGACCCAGTGGTATGATTTTTGATGGTACCGCCGGCTTCACTAAAGACGATGGTATGGCTATCGCCGAGGAGGATGACTGGGCTATTGTCATCGGGCGGCACGGGTGGCATGGCGGCAGGGAAGGCCATGATGGTTTCGTGAGGCGGCGAGTTTGGTTCCAGGACATTGGCCAGATCGCCGGTGATGCTAATTTCCTCTCCCTGTGGGGTAGCGGGGGGCTGGACGGGCAGGCAGGCCTGTACCGCTGGCAGGGCGCAAATCTGTTCGGCGGCGAGGTGGCAGGCCCACGGTGACCAGTGTGAATCCTGTTCGCAGTAGACCTTCTGGTTTTCGCGTTCGCGGAGGAAGACTGGTTCTAAATTGACGGCGGTCACACCGGCGGCGGCGAGTTTCTCAAAAAACGGGGTGCTGGCCATGGCGGTGCCGGAGGGATGGCTGGCCGACAATTTGTCGGGGTAGATGGCGGCTTTGGCAGGAACGGGAACCACGACCAGGGTGATGCCGAGGGCCTTAAGGGCTTCGTGATAGGCGATGATGGCGGCGATGGGATCGCCGCCGCGCATGGATTCCGGGTGGTTCCAGAAATCGGCGGTCCCGGTGTGTTTGAGTTCTGACGAGAGAAAAAGCCATCCGGGCGCCTCCCCGGCGACGACTCGATGGTTTTTTTCCGTGGCTTCGACGGCTCGCGCGGCAGCATATTGGGCGAAAGCCGTCGGGTCAGCCTGAAGGGGGCAGGGCGTGAGGGCGAGGATTGGCAGCAGCAGGGCGCTGAGCCACGGGCGCCGGGTGCCGGCGGGGTCACTGAGTGATAGTCTCATTACGAGGAGCGATAACTGGGGATACCGTGGGTGGATTTTGTGGGGGAGCAACATCCAGATATCCTTGAATCGGCAAACCAGCCGGACCGAGGTGAGTTTCTTCCATCTCCGTCTCCCGGTGACGGGCCAGAGTGGAGATTTTCAAATCGTACGTGGTGCCGACCTCGGTCGGACGTGAGGCGGTGGGATTTCCGTCGAGCACGGCCCAGTGCCACACCGGCAGGGGATTCATTTTCAGCTGTCCGGAAAGCACTTCTTTGACGTCGTACAGTTGTTGTACCAGTTGCGGGCTACCGGGCGTGGCGGGTGGTGGCAGGGCGTGGGTTTCTCGCAGCGTGGCCCGTACGCGCAAGACCGAGCCGGGGCGGCGTACGGTGGCGGCCGCGGCGTTGGCTCGGTTGTCGCGCAGTTCGTCGAAGCTTATGATGCGATTGAGAATGAGGATTTTTTCCAGACGTCCGCGCCAGCCGGTGGTGGTGCGCATGGCGTTGTCGCCGAAGATCAGTCGTGTGACTTCCTCTGATTTCCAGCCGGCCAAGGACGGTGGTCCCGCGGTCTGGGGGTCGCCGATTTGTTCACCATCGATGGTCCATGTCACTTTTCCGTCCTTTAATTCGACCATCAAGTGAAATGGTCGGTGGGCGGTGATAGCGAGTGGGGAGATCATGCTTTGGTATTCGCGCGGCGGTGTGCCATCGGCCGGATCCAGCAGGGCGCGAAAGACGAGGGCTTGATCTACTCGGGAGAGCGAGAATGCGTCGCGGTTGTCCTTCAGTTGCAAGGCGGCGAGGCGGGTTGACAGCGGGCCTTCTGCATCGAACGACTCCGTCACGAGGATATTGATGACGAACGTATTGGTGGCGGCGGCCATGGTGGCGACGGCTTGGGCGTTGGCCAAGCTGGCCTCGAAAGTGCCGCCATCGAGCAGCAGGTCGCCCCATTCACCGAACCGGGCGGATCCGCGGGGAGTGAGACGGCAGGGGGCCGGGCGGCCGGCGAGGTGATTCGTTTTGAGTCGGGTGTCCCAGAGGAAGCTTACGCCCTCCTGTGATTTTGGCCAGGCGAGGTGGGCGCCATTTTCGAGTTGGGCGGGTGGGTGGTACGTCGGGGGCGAGGCGGGCCATTCGGCCAACGAAGCGGTGGCGCTGCCTCCAATCCAGGCGTCGGCGCCTCGGGTGCCGGGGCCGGTGGAGGCGAGTACGGCCAGCGCCTCGACCTCACTGGCGTTTGGGGTGAGGCGGGCTAGGGCGAGGCGATCGGCGCCGGAGGATCTTGACTCGGTGAGTAGCAGAAATTGCGGGTGGTGACTCCAGCGCAGGTCGGTGTAACGCGCGTCGGGCCCGGCCCAGAGGGATTCTGGCAGGGCTGACTGCCATCGGGCGGGCGGGGTGAGGTCGTCGGACTGCGGGTCCCAGGGTTCGCCGGAGGGGTGAAAAAATCGCAGGCGGCGGCCGGTACCATCGAGCATGGCGGCGAGGTGTGAGGCGTCGGGGGCCAGGGCGATCGGGCGGCCGGCGGAAATGCTGGTCCAGTCTTTGGCATTGATATCACCGGTGCCTCCGTCGGTGCCGAAGAAGCGGGTGGCTAGGCGCTGGCCGTCGCGCGAAACTTGGGTGGAGCGGGGGTCGACGGGTACGGCGTCCCAGACGGGCTGGGGTTGATCTGGGGCGTGCAGTGGGAAGCGGAAGATATTTCCTCCCTCGGGAGTGGTGGCGGCATAGACCCAGTCGGTTTGGGTTTCGGGGTCGCGGACGGTGGCCAGTGCGTGACCGGCGGCGAGGAGGCGTTCTGGTCCGGTGGGCAGCGGCAGGGCGATGATTTGGCCGGCGTCGGTGACGAGCAGGCCGGCGCCGTCCGGGGTGAAGACGGGACGTTCCTGACTGGGGGATTGCCGCAGCGACCGCGGGGGAGCTGGCTGGGTGCTATCGAAGAAAAACACGGTTGGGCCGTCCATCCAGGCGATCTTAACTGGCGCCTGACGGGATAATTTTTCCAAAGCGGCGGCTGATTCGGCGGGGGTTGGGCCGGTCGGAACGGCGGCGGGCGGTGGAGTGGCGCGGCGGCAGCCCAGACTCAACCCGAGCATGAGAGCCAGCAATCCGCCCATTGCGGGTGAACAAAACCCTTTTCGGACCGTGGGGAAAATGAAATCAGACATGGGATTGGCGTGCGCGGTGCGCGCGGTGACTTTCTGCAAGACCCGGTCCCAACGCAAGTGCTGACCGGCACTTGCGTGATCCGTGGTTCGTCCCATGATGAGGCGGTCAGAAATGCCCTGCTGCCCTTCAGAATGCCATCCATCCGCTCACTTGCCGTTACCTTGCACCGCCACCTCGCTCCGCTCACGCTGGGACTGACGATTGGCGCCCTCTGCCTTTATCAAGGGCATCGGGAGGAAAAATACAAACATCGGGATTATCTCGAGGCCTTTCCGTTTTCTCATTACCCGATGTATTCGGATTTCGATGATTTCGATTACGTCATGTTCATCGGTAAGCTGGATGGGACGCCGTTGATGATTGAAACCGTCACCCAAGGGTACAAAGCCAACGCCTTGAAGAAGAAGTTTGATAATTTGATCGACAAGCTCAAGGACGAGAAGAACAAAGGCATCCGCAATCGTGACGCCACGGTCGAGCAGATGCGGCCGTCGGGAGAAGCGGTTTTGCAGTCTCTGAGCGAATCATTTCCGGGAGTGGCGGCCGAAGTGCAGTCCGGCGGAGTTGGATTGTATCAGGTGCGCATTGAGATGAAGGAGGGTGCGCTGACAGAATCGCCTCCGATCTTGGTGGCTCAACTCAACGCCAAAAACGCGCCCCCAGCTCCATGAAACAGCCGCTTTTTCATCCTCAAGATCACTCGAAGACCGAGCTGGTCGTGCTGCGCTTTTTATTTGCGCTGGTGTTGTTTGATGTCATTCCCTCCAGTCTGCCGGCGCAGCAATTGAGCGAGCCGGTGGGGCTGGCGGGCATGGGACTGGATTTTTCTTGGCTCCCTGGGGCCATGCCGGTCTTGAAGTGGCTTTCGTTTCCGCTGCTTGTTTTGTATGCCTTTGGGCGGTGGCAGGTGCTGACGACCACGCTTTTGTGTGGGTTGACGGTGCTGATCGGCACCTATGTCAATTCCAACGGAGCGATCAAGCATCACCATCAGATTGTGTCCTTGATTTTGTTGGCTCAGGCCGGGTGGCAGTGGTGGTGGCTCATTCGCCATCGTCGGGGCGGCCGGGGCGGCAGTGTAGAGGATGCGGGCGATCCACTGGCTCGTGACCGCTGGGAGTTTTTTGTGTCGCAGCAGGCGGTGGTGGCTGCCTACGTGGTCACTGGTCTGACCAAGGTGCTGACCTCCGGATTTTTCGGTTGGATCAAGGCGGCGGCGAATTATCCCGTGCAGCTGCGCAAAACGAATTTGCAGGCCGCCTACAGCCGGGCCGATGTCAGTACGGCCGCCGGCAGCGGACTGGAGACATGGTTATTAAATCACCCGGCCGCCGGTCAGGCTATGCTGGGAACAGGTTTACTTCTGGAATTGGGGGCGATTTTGGCGCTGCTCGGACGGCCGTGGTCATTCGGTTATGGGGTGCTTCTGATCGCGTTTCATGCCGTCAATAGCGTCTTCATGAACCTTAATTTTCGCTGGCATAACTGGTGCCTTTTCATTTTTCTCATTCTGCCCCCAGTCATCGCTGCCGGACGGCGTGCTCTCGGGCGGAAATAATGGCCGTTCTTCGTCCCGTCGATTCCCTCGCCTTGTTCGCTGCTCATTCCTCTCGTTTCCCTCATTCCCGTATCCAGTCATGAAATCCCCCGTATTCACTTTGCTGGCCGTCTTGGTGGCCACCACCCTTGCTCCCGCCGAGCCATCCGCTTCCCGTCCTGATCTGGGAGTGGGAGCCAAACCAGTGGAGGGCGCGCAGATCCTCCTTGATGGCACCCGCGCCACGCTCGACGCCCAATGGACGTACTGGCAGGGTCCGGGATTCAAATCCGCCCTGCCTATCAAGTGGCAGGTGGTGCCGGATCCTATCGACGGCGGGACGGCCATCATGACCGATGACCGCGTCGCGGACGGTGGAAAATACGGCACGGCGGACATCGTCACCAAGGAGGCGTATGGCGATTTCCGGGCGCATGTGGAATTTTTCATTGCTGCACCTGGCGGCAATAGCGGCGTCTATTTGCAGAATCGGTATGAAATCCAAGTGCTTGACGGTGACAAGACCTCTCATGGCATGGGGGCGGTGATCAATGAAAGTGAATCACCGTACCATGCGTACAATGGAGTGGGGAAATGGAATGCCTATGACATCGTCTTCCGCGCCGCTCGTTTCAAAGAGGGCAAACTCGTCGAGAAGCCGCTGGTTTCCATGTACTTCAATGGTAAAAAAGTGCACCACAATGTGACGATCAACCAAGTGCATGGCGGCCCGAATTCCGGTGTGGACGGCGGTCGGGACGGAGGCAAAGACATCACCGACTCCCCGCAGGGATTGAAACTCCAGTGTGAGGGGCACGACGTCCGATATCGCAACATCTGGATTAAAAAGCTCGAACTGACGGCGGCCTCGACTGATTTTTAGCGGTGGGACAGTCCGCTGCGGTGCGGCGGGTCCGGTGGACCTGCCGCCGATGTGGGGTGGGCGGAGTGATGGGTGGGTGCCGCCTCGTTTGTTTTATTCTGCATCCACCATTCTGAACCATGAAGTTGCTGCACTACGTCGAGATCGAGAACTTCAAGCGCTACGGGGACATCCAGCGCATTGAGTTGGATCATCTCGCCGTGCTCATCGGACCGAACAATTGCGGAAAGACGAGCGCATTGCAGGCCATCGCGCTGTGGAGCATCGGCCTGCGGACCTGGCGGGCTGGTAGCAAAGACCTCCCTGCACCATCTGGGGAAGGCAGAGCGCTAAACCGTCTGAACATCTTGGCCGTGCCTGTGCCCAAGACTCGGTACCTGTGGCACGATCTTATAGCTGAGGCTGAATTGCGCATCACGGTGGCGGTGGATGTCGGTGGAGAGCCAGTGCCGGTCAGTCTGATTTTCACCCATCACGACAGCGATGAGATCGTTTATTGCCAGCCGACGGCAGAAACACTTGAGAATGCGGGTGCCGCCGAAGCGGGGGCGAAGCTGGATGTGTCGTTGCTCTACCCGATGTCCGGCATCTCCACTGACGAGGCCGTCATCCTACCGAAACGAGTGGAATATCTCATGGGCATGGGCAACACCGCCGAAGTGCTGCGCAATAGCTGCCTGCAACTGCACGAAAAGAGCGAGGCAGACTGGCGCAGCGTGGCGCAACTGATGCACCGTCTGTTTCTGGCCAACCTGCGCCCGCCAGTGATCAATGAAAACGGTGCAGTGGATCTCATCTATGAGCAGGAGGGCACTGAGGGAGCGATGGACTTGTCTTTATCCGGGCGGGGCTTTCAGCAGATGCTGCTGCTCTTCACCCACCTGTATTTGCACAAAGGCGGCGTCATCCTGATGGATGAACCTGATGCGCATCTGGAGATGCTGCGGCAGCGGCAGGTGTATGTGTTGCTCCGAGACGTCGCGGCGCTCAACGAATGCCAGGTGGTACTGGTGACGCACTCCGAGGTGATGCTGAGCGAGGCCCTGGACCATAATTTGAGCCTCATTCTGGATGGCAAAGTGGATGCGCTGGCGAGCAAGACGGACATTCGCAACGCACTCAAACATTTCGGCACCGAACATTATGTCAGGGCCCGGGAAACGGGCCATGTGCTCTATGTAGAGGGTAGCACCGACATCGACATGCTGTCCGCATTTGCCCGCAAGTTGAACCACCCCGCCGCCCGGCTGCTGGTAGATGGGTCGCGCCTGAATGTCTATTACCTCCAGGATAACTTCCCCGGTTCCCAGCGCAGCGCAGACGAAGAACTGGTGCGGGTGGAAGGCGGCTACGGCATGAATGCCAGAGAGCACTTCAACGCTTTGAACAACATGCTGCCCAGGTTGCGCGGCCTAGCGGTCTTCGATCATGATGGAACGCCGCGAAAGGAGTCTCGGATCGGAGGCTTCGCGGAGCTGCAATGGCGTCGCTACGAGCCGGAGAACTACTTCATCAGCCCCGAACTGCTCGAACGCTATGCGACGGCCAAACTGGGCGGTGAGCGAGTCGCTGCGAACTCCGGGATCATGGAGCCGCTCATGGCAGAGCTTATTTTTATCGAAAACCCCGAGGCGCTCAACGAATACCTGCGCGGCGATGCCGCGATGCGGCGCGCCTTCTGGCGGGCACAAACGCAGCATCTGAAACTCAGCAGGTTTGCTGAAGAGTATTTCCGCCGCCTAGGCCGTGCGACCAAGACACCAATGCTGCTGAGCAAGGGTGCGCTGCATCAGTTGATCGAGTGGTGCGATCCCGCAGAACTGAACGGTGATGTGGAAGCTAAACTGAATGCGCTGATCGACCTGCTCACATGAAGTCCTCCGCCAGCTTCATCGTGCGGCCACCTCCGGCATGATCCTTAGGCTGAAACGTCGGAAATTAAGATGGAATGTCGGATGCGAGGCGGCTGGTGAGTGGGGGCGGGGCGAGGCCGATGTCTTGCATGCTTTTCTCACTGGCGTGGCACAGGCCATATTCGGTGATCAGGCCGGTGATGAGCCGAGCGGGGGTGACATCGAACGATGGATTGGCGACTGGGCTGAGCGCTGGCGTGAGGGCGATGGTGTGGATGGCGCCGCTGGCATCGGGGCCATCGAGGTGAGTGATTTCTGAGGCGGGACGTTCTTCGATGGGGATGGTTTTGCCGTTGGGCAATGACCAGTCGAGGGTGGACGAGGGAAAGGCGACGTAGAATGGGATGGCGTTATCGTGGGCGGCGACGGCTTTCAGATAGGTGCCGATTTTGTTGGCGACATCGCCATTGCGAGCGACGCGGTCGGCGCCGGTGATGACGGCGTCGATCTGGCCATTTTGCATGAGGTGTCCGCCGGCGTTGTCGGCGATGAGAGTGTGGGGGACGCCGTGGCGGGCGAGTTCCCAGGCGGTGAGGCGAGCGCCTTGGTTGCGCGGGCGGGTTTCGTCGACCCAGACGTGGACGAGTTGGCCGGCGTCGTGAGCGGCATAGATCGGGGCGGTGGCTGAGCCGTGGGCGACGAAGGCGAGCCAGCCGGCATTGCAATGGGTGAGGATGTGGAGCGGGGCGTGGTCTGGGCGGCCTAGATTTTTTCGCAGGGATTCGAGCATGACCAGGCCGTGGCGGCCGATGGCTTGGCAGGCGGCGGCGTCCTCTTCGGCGATGGTATTGGCGGCGTCGAGGGTAGCGCCTTCGCGGAGCATGCGGTCCACGGCCCAGGCGAGGTTGACGGCGGTGGGGCGGGTATTTTTGAGGATGGTGGCGGCGGTATCGAGTGGCACGCCGGTTTCCGTGGCCAGCCACATGCCGTAGGCGGCGGTGGCTCCGATGCAGCCGGCGCCGCGGACGTGCATGTCCCGGATGGCGGTGGCGACATTTTCCACGGTGTGGAGGTCTTCGAGGACGAGCGCCCACGGGAGTTGGCGCTGATCGATGATGCGCACGGTTTTGCCGGGCGTGGCTGGGGCCCAGACGGTGCGGGACGGAGTCATGGCGGGGGTATGGGCTGGGGTGGTTTCCGCTGGCGTCAGGCGATGACGCGCAGGCGGCGGTCGTGGCGAGTGATGACGAGGGGAGAGTGGTCGCCCAGTTCACCGTCGATTTCGCACGGTACTGGGACGGGCGCTTCAATGCGGACGTGGCGTCCTTGTAGCCGGGTCACGCTTTCCTGATGGTCGTCGGTCGAGCGGGTGAGCACGTCGGCCAATAGTTTGCAAAATGTCGCGGGCCCATGACCGTGGACGAGCAGGATATCGATCAAACCATCATCAGGACGGGCGTTGGGAAAGACGGGAAACGGTCCGCCATAGAATCGACCATTGCCGAACAAGGCGGTTGTGCCGTCGAGCCATGGGCCCTGATCAACGCTCAGGCGGAGTTGACCGGCGGGTTGGTCGAGGACGCGGGCTAGGCTGAGGACGTAGCTGAGTGGTCCCCATTTTTTTTTCGACTGCCAGGACGTGAGTTGAATGACGTTGGCGTCGAGTCCGACGCCGGCCATTTGCACGAACGGGTGGTGGCCGGCCTGCCAGGCGTCGATTTCGCGGGTCGGTCCGTAGAGGATATGGTTCCAGCAGGCGTCGAGTTGGCGGACGGGCAAGCCGAGCTCGAGGGCGAAGACGTTCATGGTTCCCAGCGGCAGCAACCCGAGGGTGGGTGGGGCTGGGGCGGTTGACTCGAGCAGGCCGGCGACGACTTCATTGACGGTACCATCTCCTCCGGCAGCGACGACGACTGGGCAGCCGGAATTGGCGAGGTCCCGGGCGAGGCGGCGGGCGTCGCCGGCGGCTTGGGTGAGCAGCAGGGTGGCGCCTGAGGCCATGGCCCGGACTTTTTCCACCTGTTGGGTGGCCCGGACGCTTTTGGCGGCGGGGTTGATGATGATGGCGATGGAATCGGCGGACCTCATGGCGGGCGGGGGCGCGGCCACGGGATTTAGCGTGCGGCCACGAGGTCGTAGCCGCGCCAGTCATTGATGGTCACGTCGGAGAAAGTGCCCACCGGGATGGTTTTATCGACGTACACGGTACCATCGATTTCCGGGGCATCCCATTCGGTGCGGGCGACGCCTTTTTCCTCGATGAGGACGCGCATGGTTTTGCCGATTTGGGCTTGGTTGATTTCCTCGGCGAGGGCCTGGAGTTTTTTCATGGCTGAATTCCAGCGGGCCTTGCGGGTGGCGTGGTGGAGGTGGCCGTCCATTTTGGCGGCGCGGGTGCCATCTTCGCGGCTGTATTCAAAGACACCGGCGCGTTCGAAGCGGGCTTCGTCGAGGAAGGCGAGCAATTCGGCGTGGTCTTCGGCGGTTTCGCCGGGGAAGCCGACGATGAAGGTCGTTCGGATGGCGACGCCGGGGATGCCTGCGCGGATTTTTTTGACGAGGGTGCGGATGTAAGCGCTGTCGGTTTCACGTTTCATCAATCCGAGCATGTGATCGGAGATGTGTTGGAGGGGCATGTCGATGTAACGGGCGACTTTCTCGCTTTCGGCGATGGCGGCGATGAGGTCATCGCTCCAGTGGGCGGGGTGGGTGTAGAGCAGGCGGATCCAGAAATCACCGGGGATGGCATTGAGTTCGCGGAGCAGGGAGGCGAGTGATTCGCCGCGGCTGCTGTCCACGCCCGAGCGCGGGTTTGGGCGTTGACCGGCCCAGCGGTCCATGCCGAAGTAGGTGGTGTCTTGGGAGATGAGGTTAATTTCTTTGACGCCGCTGGCGACTAGAGCGCGCGCTTCGCGCACGACGGATTCTTGGGTTCGGCTGCGGTGTTGACCGCGGATTTTCGGAATGATGCAGAACGAGCACGGGTGATTGCAGCCTTCGGCTATTTTGATATAGGCGAAGTGTTTGGGGGTCAGGCGGAAGCGAGGGGTGTCATAATCCGGGATCCACCGTGGTTTGTCCGTGACGAGGTTGCGGTTGGCGAGTTCTTCCGGGGTGAAGAGGCGGTTGATGACATCTGGCACTTCGGTGAGCTGGTCCAGTCCGATGAAGGCGTCGACCTCCGGCATGAGGGACGGTAATTCTTGGCGAAAGCGTTGGGACAGGCATCCGGCGACGATGATTTTCTGGCGGTGTCGTTTGGCGTCCGACTCGCGGTCGTCGATGGCGCCATGAATGGCGGCGATACTTTCTTTTTTGGCGTTGTCGATGAACGAGCAGGTGTTGACGATGAGGACGTCAGCCAGTTCAGGTTCAGGGGTCATGGCCATGCCGGCCTGTTGCAGGTGGCCGATCATGACTTCGGAGTCGATGAGGTTTTTGGCGCAGCCGAGGGAAATGAGTCCGACTTTAATCATGGGAATTCCTGGAAAACGCCCAGCTTAGCCCAGAACACCGGGGTGTCAGGCGGGAAAACGCAGAGGTTTGAAGTTGCCGACGGCGGCGGGTGGGGGGAGGTTGGCATTGCGCGGATCGGGTGGGTGCCGCATAATCAGCGCATGAAATCATCCCCATGGTGGTTGGTGGCGGCGGTCGGCTGCGTTTTTCTGGGTGGCGGTCGTTTGACGGCTCAAGAGTCGGCGGTCGCTGCGGCGTCGGAAGCATCGGCGCCAGCGCCTGCAGATGCTATGCTTTTATCGCAGATTCGTTTGCGGGAAGCGCGGGTGGAGTCGAAGACGCAGCTGCTCAAAGCCACGGACGCCCGGCTGGAGCAGGGCATTGGCGATTTGGTGGCCCTGCTGCAATCGGCGAATGACACGCCTGAGACCCGAACCCGGGTGACGCTCTTAAAAGAGCAGGTGGCGAAGGCGCTGGCCCGGAGCATTGGATATTACCGTACCAAACGACAGGAAACCCGCGCGGCCATGGAACGTCAGGATCTTGGCTACCAGCCCGAGGATTTGCGGCGCGGACTGGCCGCTCTGGACGAACGCATTGAGAAACGAATCGCACAAATCATTGAGCTGACCCGGTCGTTGGCCGTGAATCAGGAGTTTGAGAAATATTTGGTGGAATATGACGAGGATCACAGTCGGTGGGGAGAAGATAACAAGCATTACCGCCGGAACGAAGACTACAATCAGAACCGCCGGGTGGCGGCCATCACCGACAAAGACCGGCGTCAGGTGGCCGAGGCGCTGGCGAAAAACATGGAAGAACTAGACCGTCGTGAACGGGATCTGGTCTCAAGGATGGCCACGGCCACCGGAACGGCGAAGGAATTGCTGGAGGAGGATTTGGTGGATGTCCGTCGCCGTCAGGGGATTCGAGCGCAACAAGCCAGTGAGCTGCGCGTGCCGACGGCGGCCGCTGCGGCCGGCGTGGATCTGGATCGGGCGCGGGAACTGCAGGCGCTCGTGAAAGACATGAGCGATGACCTCAAGGAAGACTTTTTCGCTGTCTTCCGGCTCTACAATGAATTGCTGGTAGAACGGCGGGATTTGGCCCGGTTGAAGTCGCAGCTCGCAAAGTAGACAGCTGGCCGGGGCGCGGCTCCTTCTTTCCTCGCCGGGCGGGTCGTGAGAGGGGCGTGCGGGTGTGGCGTGCGGGGTGGCGTACGGGGTGGCGTACGGGGTGGCGTACGGGGTGGCGTACGGGGTGGCGTACGGGGTGGCGTGTTGACTGGCCGGCGATGAAATCGGGGGGGGAGGCCGGGGCGGCGAGGCGGAGTGGGCCGGATTCTTTTTGTTTTTGGTGTGATCAATGCTGGCCGGATGAGACGGGACCGGGTATTTTACGGAGAGTATCTCCAATTTCCGAGTCCTGATGAATCGACTTTTTTCTATTTTGTTGAGCTTGTTGCCTGTGAGTGCCTCTGCGGGCATTGTCATCAACGAGATTCATGGCAATGCTGACCCGAACCCGTTGAAGGCGGAGTTTGTGGAACTTTTGAATGACGGACCGGCAGCGGTGGAGCTGGGGGGGTGGCGATTCAGTGACGGGATTGACTATGTTTTTCCGGTGGGGACGGTGGTGCCGCCGGGTGGTCATGTTGTGGTGGCTGATGATTTGGCGGGATTTGAGCGGGCGTATGGGGGTGGTTTGACGGGCCAGGTGATTGCGCACTGGCATTTTGATGAAACGACTGGGGTGGAAGCGGCGGATGCGAGTGGGGTGGTGACGGCGGCGGGGGACGTCAAAACGGCGGTGGCGAGTGGGGGGGTGAACCAGCAAGCGGAAGGCCGGTTTGGCGGGAGCGGGGTGGCCCTGGACGGAGTGGCGGGCAGTTTTTTGACGATTCCGGCTTTGGATGGCGTTTGGGCGGGCAGTTACACGATGGCGGCGTGGGTTAAGCCTGCTGACACGACGGCTAACGCGATTTTGGCGGATTTCTCTGCGCCACAGAGTTTTCTTTTCAGTGTCGATGCGGCGGCGAAGATGACCCATCGGTATGCGGCGGCGATGCCGGCGACGACGGCGGTGTGGACGGGATCGGGCGGGGTGGTGGTGCCCAATACGTGGAGCCATGTGGCGGCGGTGTGGGACCGGGAGTCGCAGGTGGGGCGATTGTATGTCAACGGGGAGCTCGTGTATCGGGCGGTGGTGGGCAAGATGCCTGCGGAGCTAGCCATGGTGCGGAATGCGCGGCCGTGGAATATTGGGCGCAAGCAGGACAACAATGAGTGTTTCAATGGTTTAATGGACGAATTGTGGGTGGTACGTGGGGCTTTGCCGGGGGCGGCGATTGCGACCTTGATGAATGAGAACCGACTGGTGACCTCTGGGGTTATTGATTTGG
>CAJBME010000331.1 GCA_903954065.1 uncultured bacterium | reverse complement strand
CGAGCGGATCAATCCGCCGTCCAGCGCTTATACTTTGGCGGGCTACGTCTCCCATGGAACCAGCCACTCGCCGCAGGCGTATGTGGATCCATTTATCAATGGCGTGCCCGCGGCCGAAGCCGGGGCGATCATCCCGGTCAATTCCCTCAACACCGCGCAGGATCCGCTGACGGTCTGGTGGTTTAAGGAAGTCACGCCCCCATCGGCGGAGTTCGATGCCTTCTACACCCCGGCGAAAATCGGGCGATACGCGGTGGCCTACCGCACCACCCATCAGGTGACTTCCGAGGATTTCGAAACGGCCGCAACCGGTTGGAGCAATCCCACGCGCACCACCACCGCGGCGACTGGTGGTTTCCTCGGACCCTTCGGTGTTTACACCAACAACCGGACCAGCAATATCCCGGTCACCTCGCAGACTTATTCGCTGGAGGGCAACTACCAGAATGGCGCCACTATTTCCTTCAAGTTCCATCGGCTCGACAGTTGGGATTCCGAGTCTTTCAAGGTTTTCGTCAATGGCGCGCAGATCATCAGCGAAAGCTTCAACCTGACCCAGGTGACGGCAGCACGACAGGGAACCGTGCTTTCCAGCGGGATCAGCTACGCGTGGACGATGACTCCGGTGGCTGGCTCCTACATTAATTATTACGGCAACGCCAGCTGGCCCGAGCAGGCCTTCCTGGTCAACCTCGTGGCCACCCCCACGAGTCCGTCTGCCGCTGAAACGCTGGCCACTCTCACGGTGGGAGTCGGGTCCAATCTCGACTCGGCTGACAGCGACGAATGCTTCGGAATCGACGATTTCTCGATTCAGGTTCCGCTGCCGCGCATCGTGCTGGCTTCCCGCGCAGGTACCGGCGCCCTGCCGTCCGCCGTCGCCGCGGGCAGCATTTACCGCCAGGCGGATCCGACGAAGCTCGGGTACAACCCGAATGAGGAACACGCCTTGCTGATTGGCTCCACCGCTTATGCCCTGCGGGATGACCTCAATATCATCAGCGGCACCACCTTCTCCTCGTTGCCGCGGGTGCTGATCCAATACACTGATCCTGATGACCAGCGTCCCGCGATGTCGGTCTATGAGGTGCTGCGTGAGGACACATTCCATACCTTGTCCTATCCGGTGACCGCTGGTACCAAGATGGATGCCATCATGCCGGCCCCGCTGGGCACCCTGCCGCTGCCGGTCGATCCCGCCACCGGTCTCGTCAGGAACGTGGAGGTCGATCCCGGCGCCAGTTATCACGAGGCCACCAGCCCGGTGACTGGAGCGCCAAGTCTTTACGCGGCGTTCACCTACAAGGACCGCAAGGGCTACGACTGGGTCTACCGCGGACCGATGAACGGAGGAACTCCCGCGCTGGGCATGAACTTCTACTACAACATGCAGGCGGCTTTCGACTTTCCTGCCGGGCTCAATGTCGTGCGTCCCGCAGTGGGCCAACCGCTGCCCTACTTGCGCCCGAAGAATGCCGACGGCACCTACGCCGGCGATCCGGTGAGCGGGACTCCGGCGACGATCCTCTATTTCCCCGCTTGGCCCGCCAATCCGCCGACGCTCAGCGTGGCCGAAACCCTCGCGCTTTCGAAGAACGGCCTGCCCGCCGTCCGCGGCCAGACCAGCGCCAGCGTGCTCTATCAGCAGTCGATCGCCCTCAGCGGCACCGCCGCCCCGAGCGTCATCCTGCACGATCCGACCCGCGCCAAAACCGTCCTGCTCAACAGCGCCGCCGTCGGCCTGACCGCGCTGCCCAGCTCGCTCAAAACCACATCACAGAACGGTAAGACCTATTTCCAGCTGGCCCCGCCTCACTTGCAGCAGCGGTTCTATCTGAATCCCCTGCTGGGCGACATCGGCGGATTGGAACTCGACGGACAGTTCGTCGATGTAATCGCCGGTGAGGACTATCTGAATCTCAACGCCCTGAGCCCGGCAGATGCCACGTCTCTGAAGAACCTCGTCACTTCAGCCGATGTCGACAAATTGAAATGGGACCTGGCCATCGAGGCTCTCAGCACCCTGGTCGAGACCTTCAAGGAAGACCCCGCCAAGCCGGGCACCTACATCGTGGATTCGCCGAAGAGCGTCGACGTCGGCGCTTCGTCGCTGCCGGAGGTCTCTTACTCCGACACCGCGGTCGATAGCTACGCGCTCAGCGCGACCGGCAAGGGCGCCGGCTACGTGACCCTGCTGTTCAGCGACGGCAAGGCCTTCACCCCGCCGGGAAATGGCGTGGACATGAAGATCATCAAGGTCGTGCCCAAGCTCTACCAAGGAGATCTTAAGAAACTGCTCTCGTCCAATCCGCTCGACGAACAAGTCACCCTGCGCCACAGCGGCGACTTCGCGGCGCACCCGGAGAACTATGAATTCCAGTGGTCCTATCAGCCCTCGTCCGGCGGCGGCGCTCCGCCGATCTATTCCTATTCCACCGCGCGGGTCATCGGGACCACCGCTGATCCAGCGACGAATACTTGGTATCTGATCACCAATCCCGCTTCCGATCCGTCCGCGGTCGCGCCGTTGGTCTATCCGCCGACGACGGAAACGCTGCCGACAAGCTTCAAGGTCAACAACAGCAATTACACCGCCGGCTCGGGCAAGCCCGGACGGTTGTTCAAGAGCGTGACAGGCTTGTCGCTGACGGGATCCGTTCCCGACCAGATCGTCTTCAGCGCGGACCTCGATAGCCGTGATGGATTCCTGCTCTATGTGAACGGCGTGCCCGCTCTGGCCTACCAGCTTCCCTCCGGCACCAACATCCCTGGGAATCTAACCCCGCAGGCCGCCCGCACGGGGATTATTTCCGATGGGCTTGGCTACCAGTTCGAGGTGGACCCGTCCCTTTTCATCGTTGGCGGCAACCAACTCGAAGTGGCGCTCTATTCACCCAACGGTTCGGACAGCCCGAACCATAATGTCGATTTCCGGATCAACGTCCCGACGAAAACCGAACTGGTCACCTCGCAGTGGGTCAACGCGTCCACCACCCCGCTGACTAATAGCGTGATGATCGGCGGCTCTTCGAATTCCATCGCCGGCAACTCCTTGCTCGTCTTCAGCGACAATTATTTCACGATGCGCTACAAACCGAAGGCGGGCCTCAGCATGGTGGCTTCGAGCGATACTTGGAGCGATTGGATGGAGCCGGTGCTGGTGGAAAGCTGGGTCAAGCGCGTGCTCGACGGCATTAACCCGTTCAATCAGCGCAATACCGATCTTTATAATAACCCGGTCAGTACCGACGTTGGCATCCTCACCCAGGCGGGTAAACGCTGGGAGGGTGATGTCGCTCTAAATCTCAACAACATCAACGATTTCGGCTTGATCGAGATTTATGAAACCGTGCTCAACCGAGTGAAAGCCCAGAGTCTCGACGCCGGAGTCTCGACCACCGCGGTCAATCAGACGCTTCAGCTGGCGGCCGGCTATCTGAGCGATCTCTACATGACGCTCGGCAACGAGGCGTGGGATGACGCGCAGAATCCGACGCTCCTGATCGATGGACAGCTCGACGCATCCGAGATCAGCTCCGCCCGCTTTTCCTTCGAGGGCCAGGTGGCCACGATGATGGACGAGACGCTCGGTCTGCTCCGCGGCCGCGATGATTTCGGAACCAACACCAATGTCGCGCCGGCCTATAACCGACTTTACTGGAACTATATCAACGGCATCAAGTCCGGCGAGCCGATCTACGCGGTGAACTATGGCATCAAGGAAAAATCCGGCAGCGCGAATGCCAACGGCGGGATCGACGCGAGCGACGCGCAAGCCATGTTTCCGCAGGCTCATGGCGATGCTTACGGTCACTATCTCACATCAATTACCGGTTATTACAAACTGTTGACCAGCCCGTCTTTCGACTGGGTGCCGGAGGCGGAGACCGTCTCCATCCTCGGCCAAACGGTGGAAGTCGATTACAAGGATGAACGGAAATTCGCCACCGCCGCTGCCGCGCTGGCCCGCACCGGGGAGGTCATCCTCGATTTCACCGCCCGCAACGACAACAAGGATGGCGAGGAAAACGGCTGGTCCCATTTCCATGAGGCCAAGACGAACTCCAGCACCGGCAAAACGCGCCATTGGGGTGTGGACGAATGGTCGTCCCGCACTTTCCAGGGAACCTATCTGAACTGGGTCAGCGCCAACGCTATGCTGCCGGATGTCGATACCACCCACGAAGGCATCGAGAAAATCGACCGCACGACGGTCCCCGAGCTCGGGGAACTTGTCTCCAGCGGCACCAAGATCCTCAGCCTGACCGCGAACTTGCAGGCTCACCTGAATCCTCTCGGCCTGGCCCACGATGCGATGGCTTTTGACATTTCCCCAGCGGAAGTCGCCGCCGGGAAATCCCACTTCGAGCAGATTTACGAGCGCGCCATCAAGGCATCCGTGAATGCCAAGAACGCCTTCCATCAGGCTGGCAAAATGAACAGCCAGTTGCGCCTCCAGAACGATTCGCAGGACGAATACAACGACGCAGTCACGCGTCAGGAGTCCGCCTACGAATACCAGCTGATCTCGCTCTATGGTACGGCCTACGCCGGCGACATGGGTCCGGGTAAACTCTACCCTCAGGGCTATACCGGCCCCGATCTCTATCACTCGTATTTCATCGACCGCCCGTCGCCCATCATCAGCACCGACAGCACGGTGACGATGACATTCCGCGAACCGATCAATACGGACCCATTCAGTGACTGGACGCTCGAAACACCCAATAGTCGGCTTAACGATCCGACCCAGTATGTGGACCGGTCCTATACGGTTTCCAAGTTCACGCTCGGCCAGTTCTCGGACACGGTGGCGACCGGCCTTGGTAAGCGCGGTCAGACCGGAAGCATCCAGTCTGCTTTGCTCGATTGCTACGAAGCCCAGGTGAATCTCCGGGATTCCGCCAGCAATTTCACCACCCTGATGAACCGCTTCAATCGCGACTATCAGTTGTATTCGGAGTTCAACAGTGACTTCGAAACGGCCGACGCGGAGGCCTCGGCCAGCTCCGACAAGGCCGGCGTCGTTAGAAATGCGGCCTTCGCGCTCTCCACGGCGGCCAGTGCGGCGTCCTTGTATTTCGACTACCTCGGGGCACTCGCCGAGGCGGCCGCGGAGGCGGTCCCCACCGACGAGGGAACTTCCGTCGACGCCTTGGCCCCGGCCCGCGGCGCCATTCGAATCTCCGGTGAAACAGCGGGCCTCGCTTCCGGACTGATCGGTCTCGCGTCTGACACGGGAGCGGCGCTGCTGGAAATGCAGGCGTCCAACTTCGATGGTGACGCGGAAGCGGTCATGGATGAATACAACCGCACCTCGGCGAACAAGCAGCACATCGTGGAGCTGGAGCGGCTCTACGACCAGGTTCTGGCGACCGGTTTTGAAATAACCCGTCGGCTCACCGAACTGCAGCGGGCTTCGGAAAAAGTTTCCCGCCTGTATGCCGATGCTGCCCACATCCTGACCGAGCGCGAATCCTTCCGCCAGCGCGCCGCTTCGGTGATCCAGGGCTATCGGACGAGGGATGTGGTTTATCGCGACCTGCGCAACGAAGAATTGGCCCAATACAAGGGACTGTTCGATCTCGCCCAGACCTTCACCTATCTCGCGGCGAAAGCCTATGATTATGAGACGGGCCTGCTGGACACCACGCAGGGCGAGCAAGTGGTAAATGAAATCATCGGCACTTCCTCCGTCGGCGATTTCGAGGGCGACAAGCCGGTCCAATCCAGTGCCGGCGATGTCGGTCTGGCCGGCGTGTTAGGCCAGTTGAACGACGATTGGTCGGTGGTGAAAGGCCGTCTCGGTATCAACAACCCGGACCCCAACGGCACCGTCTTTTCGCTGCGCCAGGAACTCTTCCGCATCCGCACGGACCAGCCGACAGCGGACGACAACACACTGTGGAAACAGGTCCTCCAGCAGCACATCATGAGCAACGTGCTCAACGACCCCGATGTCTCGATTTACTGCAACAACATCCGCAAGGCCAACGGCTCGGCGGTGCCCGGCATCGTCATTCCGTTCTCCACCACCATCGAGCAGGGGCTGAATTTCTTCGGCTGGCCGCTCGCCTCGGGTGACCACGTTTTCACCCAGTCGAACTTCGCCACGAAAATCGCCGCTGCCGGGGTCGTCTTCAAGGGCTACGTCGGCATGGACGCCTATGCCACCGGGGCCTTCGGCGCGAGCGATCCAGCCAGTTCGAACGCCAACGCCCTCAGCGCCACGCCGTATGCCTATCTGATTCCCGCCGGGATGGACATCATGCGCGCCCCGCCCCTTGGCGATACCAATACCATCCGTTCCTGGGCGGTGAAGGATCAAGCCATTCCGCTGCCGAAAAATTTGGGAGCCAACCAGTTTTCCTCCAAGCAATTTTTCACCCCGAACGGCAGTTTGAACGAGGACCTGTGGATGCCCCGCAAGCACGCCGCCTTCCGCGCGGTCGATGATCCGGCCTACTTCTATAGCACGGTCCCGGCGGAATTCACCAACAGCCGCCTGATCGGCCGCAGCGTCTGGAATACCCAGTGGAAACTCATCATCCCCGCTTATTCCCTGCTGAACAGCGAGCAGACCGGCTTGGACCGCTTTGTCCAGAGCGTGACGGACATCAAGCTCTTCCTGCGCAGCTACTCCAACTCCGGGAACTAGCCGATTAAATGGTGGGAGTGGATGGGGCTTTCTGAAGACGCCGAGCTGGGGCTCGGCGTTCCCGGGAGCGCTGAGCCGGAGCTCGGCGTCTGTAGATCGATGTCCTCCTCCTTTCGGTTCACCGAAGCCAACCCTGCGGTGCTGGGTAGCTCGGGCTCATTTCGCCATGAGGTAGCCGATGATGTCTCGGAGATCGTTCGTGTTCAACGATTCCAGCAGTCCTTCGGGCATCAGGGAAATGGGGGCGATTTCCGTCTGCTCAATGTCGCTGAGAGGCACGGTGATGGATTCGGCCAAGGTCTGTAGGGTCAGGGTACGGTCATTTTTCGAGCGGATGAAACCAGCGAGCACGCGGGCATCCTTCATTGTCAGCGTGGTCAGCTGATAATCTTTGGCCACCACGCTGCCGGGATCACCGATGTTCTGCAGCAGGTAGTCGAGGTTATCGCGGTTGCTGCCTGTGAGTTCTGGTCCGATCCGCCCTCCCTCGCCATTGAGGACATGGCAGGTGGCGCAGAGGTTTTGATAGAGGAGACGGCCGTTGGCTTGGTCGGCTTGGTCGAGCACCTGTTTGGTCAGTTGGGTTTTCCACTGGGCGATCTTGGTGATTTTTTCGGCCGGGGATTCGCGCACGTCGCCCCAGACCTCAGTCACCATTTGGGTGAGGGTGGGGTCCTGATAACTCCGGATCTGGCGGGCGTGAAAAGCCGTCAGGTCCTTGAGTGGCACCTGGCCATCGATCACGCCTTGTAGGAGCCGGGTCGCCCAGGGGGCGCGCGAGATCAAGGTGCTGACCAGGCCCGCGCGGTCCTCCGGGCGCGCGCTGGAGTAGTGCTTCAAAACAAGATCGACGAGAGCAACATCCGCTTCCAGCGCGAGCCCGCCCGCGGCGGTGGCGAGGAGTGCGGGTTCGGTGAGGAGTTGCTCGCAGAGGGGGCGCAGTCCATCAGCGCGGGCCTCGATCAGAGAACGCAGGGCCTCGCGGCGGGCGGGTTTTTCGACCTGCGGGTCGAGCACGTTTTTTTGCATGGCCAACAGGGCCGCGGGATCGGCAAAGATGGCCCCTAGGGTGCGGAACGACCCACGGACTGCCGCATCCTGAGTGGCCGCAAAGACGGTGGCCGCGGCTCCCCATCCTTGGGGCGGGGTGGAATTGCGCTGGCCTTCAAGGGCGATAACCATGCCTTCCAACACATCGGCCTGCACCGCGGCACTGGCTCCGGCGGCATAAGCAAGCAGGGGTTCCAGCAGGGTGGCGTGGTTCTCGGATTCGGTGAGGCGGCGTGCAATGCTGCGCCTGACCAGCGGCACTTCTGCGACTTTGGCCAGAGCGGCCAGAGCGGCCGGATCGTGATCGCCCAGAGCCTCGATGCCATACCAAAGCATTTGGGGTAGATTGTGATCCGCCGCGTCTTCCGGATGGCGCAGCAGCGGGGTGGCGAGGGCTGCACGGGCAGAAACTGGCACGCGTTGCAGGGCGGAGGTCAGGGCGAGGCGGACGGGGGCAGCGGTTTCCTTTTCGGCTAGGGCCCACAGTGCCGCCAGGGTAGCAGGATCGCTGGCGGCGGCTTCGCGGTCGTCTAGCAGCAGCCGGATCGCCCAGATCCGGACATACTCATCTGCGTGGTTCAGTTGAGCCTGCAGAAATTCGGCGTTGGTGCCCTTGATGGCGTGAAGCGCCCACAGGGCCCGTAGTTTTGTGGTGGTGTTGGGGTGTTCGGCGAAAGTTCGTAGGAGGTCCGCTTTGACGGCCGTCAAGTCGGTGCCAGCCACCGCCAACTCCTGAAGACGGAGCCGGGCGTGACGGGCGAAAAATTCATGTTTGGCCTCCAGCAGGGGAAGCAGGGCGGCCGGGGCAAGTTGGCCCACGTCGGCAACCTCTGGGCGTTTCGGAGTGCCGTGCGCTATTTTGTAAATGCGCCCCGACAGTCGGTTCACGCCACTGTCATCATGGCACTCTCCGGTGTCGGACCAGTCGGCAATGAAAACGCCTCCATCTGCCGCGGAGACTAGATCAATGCCGCGGAACCACGGGTCGGCCGCAAATCCGATGTCCGGCTGGTGCTGACCCACATAACCCGAACCTTTGCGCACCACATCCTCCACGTTGAGGCGGCGACCGTTAAAATTGATCGTCAGCAGTTTCCCCTGCCAGGATTCCGGCCAGTTGGGGCCGGAGTAAAACAGCAGTCCGGTATGGGCATGACCTCCCCCGGCGGCGGAGGTGGCATCGGTGGTGCCCAGTCTCTGCCAGTCATTCCATGCTTCCCCCTCGGCCCAGTGCACGTGGTCGGCATGCTGCTCGATGATTTCATACGTATGGGGATTGAGATCGCTGCCATACATGCGCCGGTAGTGCGCTCCGGGAATGACCTGCCACAGATGGCCGATGACAGTATTGATGAAAAAAGCATCGCCGAACTCATTCCAGTCCATGCCCCAGGGATTGGTGGTGCCGACGCACACCACTTCCAGCGACTCCCGCTGCGGATGATAGCGCCAGATGCCCACATTCATTTCCATGCGGGCGGATTCATCGCTGCCGGGTTTTCCCAGGGAGGAAACCGCCTGAATGCCATGCCGACCGTAGAGCCAGCCATCCGGCCCCCAGCGCAGGCCGTTGGCGACGGTGTGATGATTCACCTGCCATTCGAAGCCGTCGAGTTTTGCCACCGCCGGGCCATCCGGGCGGTCATCACCATTGGCGTCCGGAATGAAGACCAGTTCTGGCAGAGTAAGGGCCCAGACCCCGCCGAATCCGATTTCTAGGCTGGTCAGTTTGTGGAGCCCCTCACAGAAAACGGTGCGCCGGTCATGTCGGCCATCGCCATCGGTGTCTTCGAAAATGACAATCCGATCCCGCAGCTCCGATTCCCAGCCCACGCTGTGTTCCGCGTAGGTGTAACATTCGGCCACCCAGAGTCGGCCCCGGTGGTCCACGGCCATGGCGATGGGTTGCTGGACGTCTGGTTCTGCGGCAAACACGGTGGGGGTGAAGCCTTCAGGCCACTTCCATTGCTGTGCCGCCTCCTGAGCCGTCAGGGGCAGGGTGGGTGACGGCTCGGTGTTGAAAGGCGCCCGCTCCGCGGCTCCCGCCGGGCCGTGGGCTCCCGGCCACCACAACAGCAGCACAGATAAAACAAAAGTGGTTCTCATGATATCGTCCAAATAATGCCTCGATCAGCGGACTCTTCCACTAGACGGCAGGGTATAATTTGGAATTCACACAATTCACCTGCATCAATCGATTTTCATTCCCTATGAAGAAGACGAAGGGTTTTATTCTTTATTCGGGCCGGATGGCTACGGTGTGATTTACGACCTTACTTGGATCGTCACAGTGCCAAAACCGACCAAACGATCCCATCATGACGTCAGTCGTGATTTTAAAAGGTGAGGAAATCGAGGACCCCCACTTTTCTTCCCCCTCGGAGCCGATCCCCACTGTTCTGGTCGGCCCCCTCGGCATTTTTAGACGCAGAAATCGACTCACCGTCAGTGGCGCGCCGCCGGTCCCCCACCTGTCGCTTTCTCAAAAAACAGGGTTTCTAGAAGATGCGCTCACACGCTCCCCGCGCGCGCACCCGGAACCAAATTCCTAACAGAAGGTTTTTCTCTCGTTACTTCGGAGTGCCTTCTTATGATCGAAGGGATTCCATGGAAACGCCGCTCTCGCCCCTTGACTTCGCCCGCCGTGCCCGACGCCTGTATGCCGACCGCGAGGCTGTGGTCGACGGCGACCGCCGTTTCACCTATCGCGAGTTTTTCGAACGCTGTGACCGTTGGTCGTCCGCATTGAAAAAACTTGGGGTGAAGCCAGGCGAACGCGTTGCCACCATCGCCCCGAACACGCACTCGCACTTGGAGGCGTTTTATGCCGTGCCGCAGATTGGCGCGGTGATTGTGCCGATTAACTTTCGCCTGAGCGCCACCGATTTCGCCTACATCTTGAAGCACAGTGGCGCGCGCGTTGTTTGCGTGCATGCCGATTACCTCGACGCCGTCGATTCCATTCGCGATCAAGTGCCTGGGGTGGAGCATTTCGTTGCTCTCAGCGGTTCCAAGGCCGGTTGGATCGACTACGAATCCACGCTGGCCGCTTCCGCGCCCGATTTCACGCCCGCCGAGATCGTTGAGACGGAAATGATCGCACTCAATTACACGAGTGGCACGACGGCCAACCCGAAGGGCGTCATGGTTACGCATCGCAATACCGCCTTCAATATCATGGGGCACCTCATGCACACGCACCTCACGGCGGCGGATCGTTATCTCTGGGTGCTGCCCATGTTTCACGCCAATGGCTGGACTTTTGTCTGGACCATCACTGCTGTCGGCGGCCGTCATGTGTGTCTGCCAAAAGCCGACCCTAGGCTCATCTTCGAAGCCATCACCCGAGAAGGCGTCACTCTGCTCTGTGCGGCACCCACGGTGCTCATCGGCATGGCCAATGCACCCGAAGATCTTCGCAGGAACGTCCCGGGTGGTGTGCGGGTCCTCACCGCTGGCGCACCTCCCGCTGCGGCGACCATCGAGCGAATGGAAGGTGAACTTGGCTGGGACATCACCCACGTTTATGGACTCACTGAGGTCTCGCCCATTGTCACTATCGCTGAGTCACGCCCCGAGCATGCGGGGTTGGATCCTGCTGCGCGCGCAGTCATCAAAGCTCGCCAAGGCGTCGAATACCTTGCCAATGCCGAAGTCCGCGTTGTCGATGACGAGGGTAAGGAGGTCGCTCCGGACGGCGCGTCGATGGGCGAGATCATCATTCGCGGGAACGCGGTGATGAAAGGCTACTACAACGATCCCGAAGCCACGGCGAAAGCGATCCGCAACGGTTGGTTTTACAGCGGCGACGCCGCCGTCGTGCATCCCGACGGTTACATCGAAATCCGCGATCGCTGGAAGGACATCATCATCAGCGGCGGAGAAAACATCTCTTCCGTCGAAGTCGAAGGAGTGCTCCTGCGTCATCCCGCCGTGCAGGAATCCGCGGTCGTGGGTCTGCCGCACGAAAAATGGGGCGAAACCCCGCAGGCCTTCATCGTCCTCAAACCTGGCGTTGAAGCCACGCCCGAAGCGTTGCGTCTGTTCTGCCGCGACCACCTCGCCCACTTCAAAGTGCCGCATGGTTTTGAATTCACCGCGGAGTTGCCGAAAACGGCGACGGGGAAGATTCAAAAGTATGTCCTGCGCGGCGGACGGGCGAATATCACCAGACAGTAAGCCGCCCCAGCGCGAGTAGGGCGAAGCCTGCTCGAAACTTTTGTCGTGACGCGGATGGGAGGATGCGCAGAAAGACCCCTCCTCCCCTTGCAAAAAGCTTGGCCTGATCTTTGATTTCTTTATGGTGGTTTGGTTTAGTTATTTTCTCAACACCACGCTGTCGCGCGGCCGCATCAGCCTTCACCTCAAAATTGGAACGATTTCTGGGACACTTCCCTTGGCCTCTTTAAAAGCGGTTTCCTAGCAGAAAAAGATAAGAGTCATATGAAGAACTATTCATTGGGCCTGTCCCTTACGATGGCAAGTGTGCTGTGCTTCGCATCACCCACGATGGCTCGAACCATTACGGTCACGAATCTCGCTGATTCTGGGCAAGGGTCACTGCGCGCGGCCATCACCAGTGCGAACGAAGATTCTCAGGCTGATACGATTCGTTTTAAAAAGCATCTTTCGGGCACCATCATTTTTACCAGCGGCCCGATGGACATTACCAGTGAGCTGATGATCGACGGGCCGGGCGCGTCTCGAATGACGTTCAGCGGTAATAACATGCATCGTATCTTCAATCTGGTACCGAAATCGAGCCTGTCCGTCAACAACGTCACGATTGCTGATGCGTGCAATAAGAGGCAGGACGATCTAACGACCATCACCGTCACGCGCGGTGGTGCGATCCTCAACGATGGGGGAACATTACGACTGATGCGCGTCACGATGCGTAACAACCGGACGATTGACATCGAAGGGTCGGACATTGTGGGTGGCGGTGCGGTCGTTAACAGCGGCTTTGCCACGCTGGTGGCGAGCCACTGCCTGTTCATCGATAATGTGGCCAGCGGCGGGCGAAGATACGCGTTTGGCGGCGCGATTGGCAACGTCACCGACTCGGTGGCCATGATCGATAACTGTACGTTCATCGGTAATGAGGTGACCTCGGGCGGCACGAATTACGGCGGGGCGATTGGAAATTTCGGACGCAGCCAGCTGGATATGATCAAATGCGTGTTCGACGACAACACCGCCCGTGGAAGCGGTGCCAATGAAAAAGCGTTCGGTGGAGCGATCGCGACGCGGCCCGGGACTGTGGATTCGACGGGGAGTATGACCGAGATCGACAGCTGTCGGTTCAGGGGCAACCGTGCGCTGAGTACCACGGGGGAAGCAAATGCTGGCGGAGGTGCACTCTTTAACGAACGATCGACGCTGTGGGTCGAATGGAATTCCTTCCTTCGTAATGAGGCGTTGGGAAGAAACGCTTCCGGTGGTGCCATCATGGCAACGGGTGTGGACGGCGACACGCCGTTGACGCAAATCAATCGCTGTCATTTCACCGGCAACATGGCTGAGGCCGGCACCGGTGGTTTAGCTGCCGGCGGTGCCCTTTACAATACGTTCGGGCTGATGGGACTGACCCAGACAACGATTGATGACAATCTTGCTGACGGCGGTGATGACGGCCGGGGCCTCGGCGGTGGTCTTTATAATCTGGGAACTGTTACCGCCGACCAGAAAACAAGGCGGAGGATTGTGGACAATTGGGCTTCAACGTGGTTCGACGACGTGTTTGGCTTGGTGATGAAATAATCGTCCTTTGGCAAAATATCGTCATACTCATTAGCCTCCTTTGGCGCTGTTTCGAACGCGCTCGCCGAGCTGGGGCTCGGCGTTCCCAGAAGGGCCGAGCCGAGCTCGGCGTAAAGTGACAAAAGGGAAAATTTCTCTGACTTGATTACGACCATTACGAGGGTCATGTGTGGGAAGCCTTATGAAAGGAGTTTCCAAGCATGACATCACTTAAGCGCGCCCATTCCATTGTTTCTGCAGCCGTCCCTGCGGCGGCCATTGCCGTCTTAGTCATGACACCCTCGTTGGCCGGGGCTTCTCAAAAGGGAACCAGCAGTCACAGGACAGCGGTGACCGGGTCGGTTAATATGGCTTCGGTGGTGGTTTCACATCCCGGAAATGCCCCCGATCCGGCGACCCAAGTGGGCTCGGTTGATCATGAGTTCCGCATGGGCCAATTCGATATTACGATCGGTCAGTACACGCTCTTTCTCAATGCGGTAGCTCAGTTTGATCCCCACGGGTTGTATAACCCCAAGATGGCGACTGATCTCCAGGTGGCGGGCATTGCCAGGACGGGTTCACCAGGTCGATACCGTTACAGGGTGCTTCCGCCCAGTGGACTGGTACAGATTCCAGAGGCCACGGCGGCGCATCGTCCGATCACCTACGTCAGCTGGTTCGACGCGGCGCGATTTGCCAACTGGATGACCAACGGGCAGCCCTCAGGACGCCAGACTCGAAGAACGACAGAAAACGGGGCCTACAATCTTCTGAGTAAACAGGCAAAGTGCGGGCTCGCGGTTCCCAGAAATGCGGTCAATCCCAATACGGATGCACCCCCGACGTATTTTATCCCTACGGAAAACGAATGGTACAAGGCCGCTTATTATAATCCCACATTGAATAATAATGTAGGTGGCTACACGCTCTATGCGACCAACAGCAACAACGCTCCCACTAACACACCCGGCGACTCGGTAAATTCTGCAAATCTTCTTTATCAAGGCAAGTTATCAATCACCCAGCAACTCAGTCTGGACAGCCAGCAAAACTATTCCACGAACGTGGGTAGCTTCACTCGAAGCAAAGGTCCATACGGTACCTACGACATGAACGGGAGTGTCTGGGAAATGATCGATCCCGCCACCAAAAGCAGCCCCTCCATCATTCTGAGGGGCGGCGGATGGACGTCCTATTTCACCTACCTGCAGTCGACTTACAGCATTGGTGGAAACGCAGCGGCATCCGGCTCCAATGGTGGTTTTCGCTTGATCAGCGAGGCGGCTAACCCGGCGGTTATGGGTTATGATCTCGTCAAGGTGGGCCATCCTAGGAATCGTAAGGACAAGACCGGATTTGGAGCGGTCAACAAGCCGTTCTGGATCGGGAAATACGAAGTCACTATCGGTCAGTACTGCGCATTCCTGAATGCCGTCGCCAAAACCGATCCTTATGGGCTTTATGACCCGGCCATGACCAACTCCCTCAATAGTGGCGGGATCCAGCGGAGTGGATCATCCGGAAATTACACGTATGCGGCGATGAACAATGCGGGTGACAGCTCAAGACGCCCTATCGCCTTCGTCAGCTGGTTTGATGCGGCGCGATTTGCTAACTGGATGTCCAACGGTCAGTTCGTCGGCCAGCTGGATTCAACCACAACTGAGGACGGTGCCTATCGCCTGCAAGGGGTCGCGCAGGGAGCAACAGTCGTGCGGAATCTCATCAACCCGAATACTGGCGTCGCTCCTATGTTCTTCATTCCCAATGAAGACCAATGGTACAAGGCCGCCTATTATAGTCAGGAGCTCAATTCCGGGCGGGGCGGCTATTACCTCTATGCCACCCAGAGCAACCGGGCCCCGGGCAATCAGGTGGGTGATGCGTTCAACATGGTGAACTTCATCGACGACTATTCCGGCAGCTTTTTCTACAGTGTCCCGCAATCACGCTACATCGATCCCACCCAGAATTATCTCACCGACGTCGGGGCTTACTCCGACAGCTCCAGCTACTATGGGACCTTCGATCAGAACGGGTTGTTGTATCAATGGAATGATTTGGATGGTACAGCCGGCCCATCCAGAGGCCTCCGCGGTGGGTTCTATTTTGCGGGGCCTGGAGCGGCTCAGAGTGTGAGCTTTAACCTCGCTTCACCCGAGCGCGAGGCGAATGATACAACGATAAGACTGGCCTCGCCTCTGTGAGACAGTCTTCGCAAGGGAGTAAACTACCCACGGTTGAACCGGAGGTGGGAAATCCGCCTGTCCGGTTCGGAGAGGGGCCGACGGCCGCGCAGGGGTGTGATGCGGCCGGTGCGCATCGGATGCAGCGTCGTGCCTGATGGTTTTTTCTCCTTCACCGTTCCACTTGGCGAATGCCATGAGCTCGCGACAATGACCACCTGCCGATGTCTCAACCGCCGTCTGATGTTCCCCCGTTGATCCTGCCTCCGCCGCTCCCTGCGGCGAAGGAGGACGACTATGCGGACTCGGGCATCAGGGCGATTGATTTGAGCGAGCGTCCAGTGGCGGAAAGCCTGCGGGAAATCATGGCCAGCTCGCCGCGGGTCCCGCGCGAGGTGCCGCCGCCGCTGCCGCCGGTCACCTCGGTGCATCACAATCGCCACTGGACGCTGGCGCTACTCGGGCTGGTGTACCTTTTTTCGGCCTTCCTCATCGCTGGCGAAGGAGTGTGGTGTCTGGTCAGCCATGATTCTGACGCCGCCCCGATGGACTGGGCCGAGTCGGTCCGGCTGTGGCTGGAAAACCCTGTCTGGGTGGCCTGGGGGCTGACGCTTGGGCTCGGGTTGATTCTCGCCCGGCGATGGGCTAGGCGCCTCGTCATGGCGGAAGCCATCAGCTTCTTGGTGTCGTCGCTGGTTGTGGCCTTGGCCTTGGCCGCGGACGCTTGGCCGAATGTGACAACGCATGTGGCGGCCGATGACGACACCGCCGTCTGGTATTATTTGGTGGCCCTTGGAGGGGTGGCCGTGTTGGCTGGCTTGTTGTTTGCCATTCTCAGACCGGCCAGTGTGCGCTGGACTTGCGAACAAGCTCAACCTGCGGCCGATTGGACCGACCGCTGTGCCCCTTCCGAATTATGGATGGTGGTCGTGCTGCTCAATGTGGCTGTTTCGTGGGCGGGGCTGGCCTCTGGGCACGATGTCCCCTGCTGGGGCGTGTGGCAGTCGGCTGGGAGCGTCTGGATCTGGCTGGCGGCTTCCTTGGCGGCCTTCACGGCGGCCATTCTCACGGCTCGCCGTCGCCGGTCCGGGGTTATTTTGGCGATGTTATTGATCACGCTGCACGGTTCCTCGGTGGTGTGGACGGCGTTCGGGCAACCGGCGGAGACGTTGACGGCATTGTGGGGAGGCTGGGATTTTGAGCGGCGTGGCGGGGTGGTTTTTGTGGGGGCGAGCTGGCTAGTTTTTATGGTGTTTGCGCTAGCTGCCGGGCGTGCCCAGCGCCGCCGTCGGGCGATCAGCTCGCCCGTTCACCAAGGTTTATCATGACATACGACGCTCCTATTGAATTCTTTAACCGCCATACCGGTCGAGTTGAAACCGAGCAGGTTTATGGCGGCGCGTTTCTTCGTTGGATCTATGGCACCCGTTCCGGCGGGTTGGCTCTGCACGCCCTCGTTAAACACCCTTGTTTCTCAGAATTCTACGGATGGCTGATGGATTCCGAGCGCAGCCGGGACATGATTGAGCCGTTTATTGCCCAGTACGGCTTGGATCCGGAAGAATTTGCGCAGGCGACCGACTCGTTTGCCAGCTTCAATGATTTTTTCTATCGACGATTGCGGGCGCAGGCTCGGCCGGTGGTGGCGGAGGCGGACACGGTGATTTTTCCAGCGGACGGCCGGCATTTGGCAGTGGCGGATGTCGGTTTGATGGACGGATTTTTTGTGAAGGGCCAGAAATTCGATATTCCAGCGTTATTAGGCGACGAGGCTTTAGCTGAGCGTTTTGCGCGTGGGTCGTTGGTTTTGTCGAGATTGTGTCCGGTCGATTACCATCGATTTCATTTTCCGGTGTGTGGTGTGCCTTCGGCGCCGCGGCTTTTAAACGGGGTCTTAGGATCGGTGAGTCCGATGGCATTGCGTCGGCGGCTGGCGTGGCTGTGGGAGAACAAGCGGGTTTTGACGCGGGTGGAGACGGAGCGATTCGGTTTGGTTTTGGTATTGGAGATTGGGGCGACGAATGTTGGGAGTATTGTGCAGACGTTTCGGCCTGGGGTAGCGGTGGCCAAGGGCGCGGAGAAAGGATATTTCCGCTTTGGCGGATCCTCAGTGATTACGATGTTTGAGGCGGGGCGTGTGCAGCTGGCTGGGGATCTTGAGCAAGAGTCATCGCGGCAGCGGGAAGTGTATGCGTGGATGGGGGAGGCGATGGCCACCCGTGCTGGGGCTCGGGCCTGAGGCGGACATTCCGTGACTGCGGACTTGTCATCAGAGCGTGATGTGATGTGATGGTCCTTGGGCCGGATGCCCGGCGGATCAGCTCGATCCCCCGGCACCGTGCCGGTAAACCCCGACCCCCGATCCATCACCGACCTCACCCCATGAATTCTCGTCGATCGTTTCTTCGCACCACTGCCGCGACTGCCGCGGGCCTGGCCTTCCCGACTATCATTCCAGCCCGTGTGCTCGCTGCTTCGCCGAATGGCAAAGTCCGCCACGCGGCCATTGGATGCTCCAATCAAGCGTGGAGCGACCTGCAGGTTTTGGCCGGTAGCGGCAAGATCGAGGTGGTCGCGCTGTGTGATGTGGATGTGGCCGCGGCCGCCGAAGCCCGGGCCGCCTTTCCACAGGCCAAATTTGTGCAGGACTGGCGAGAATTGCTCGGTGATATGGCGGACCAGTTTGACTCCGTCAATGTGACCGTGCCCGATCATATGCACGCCTCGATGACGCTGCAGGCGATGCGTCAGGGCAAACACGTTTATTGCCAGAAACCATTGACGCGCACCATCGCCGAGGCTCGCGCCGTGGCGGAGGCCAGCGCCAGCCGTCCGCAGCTGGTCACCCAGATGGGGAATCAAATCCAGTCGGAATACGAATACCGCTCAGCGGTCGAATTGCTGAAAACCGGCGTGATCGGGAAGGTGAAGGAAATTCACGCTTGGACCTCAGCTACCTTTCCCCAGCGCGGACGGCCGGCGGGAGCGGACCCGGTTCCAGAGGGACTGAACTGGGATCATTGGCTCGGAGTGGCCCCGGCCCGGCCGTATAAAAAAGACATTTACCATCGGTTTAACTGGCGCGGCTGGCAAGATTTCGGGGGTGGTCCCATCGCCGATTTTTGCTGTCACATTTTGGATACTCCTTTCAAAGCACTCGATCTGGTGCCTCCCACCTCGGTGCAGGCGGAAGTGCCGAAAGAGTGGGCGGATTCGGAGGAATTCCGCAAAGAAAACTGGCCGGACTGGGCGATTTATCGTTATGAATTTGCGGCCACGCCGATGACCTCCGGCCCGCTGCCAGTGACTTGGTATGATGGCGGTCGGCAGCCGGATCCCGCTCTGTTTCAAGGAGCCACCATCCCCGGAGGCGGCGCCTTGTTCATCGGAGAAGATGGCACCCTGCTGCTCCCGCACTACGCCACCCCACGCGTCCTCGGACGAAAAATCGAGCTACCAAAACTCGAGCCCCGCAACCATTACCACCACTTCATCGAGTCGATCCTCAGCGAAGGCAAAGTGAAGACGACTTCCCCGTTTAGCTTCGGCGCACCGCTCACCGAAACCGGCCTGCTCGGGACCATTGCGGCCCGCTTCCCCGGCAAAAAGCTCGACTGGCACTCCGCGGATATGCGTTTCACCAACAATGAAGCGGCCAGCGCGCTGGTGCGTCCGACCTACCGCGACGGCTGGGCGGTGAAAGAGCTGTCGTAATCGGCTGGCAGCGAGCAGGGTCAGTTATTCACCCACTGTAGTTTGGCCATTTGCAGTGGGTGAAAAGACGCGGTCCCAGGGCCTTCCCTTGCGCTGGGCAAGGGAAGCGTTACGCCGTTGGGGCAATCTCAGGGCGTTGCCATCTGGGTTGGTATAGGGTGGCTCCGTTGGAGCCAATCCACCACCACAGTTCCGATCCCATGCCCTCGTCGGGAAGTAAACTGACCTGCGTAGTCGTTTCGTATTCGGATTTTTTGTAGCCGTGGGTCGCTGACCCCGGTCGCGGCGCCGAACGTTTTTTTAGCAGGTGACCGGATTTGTTGAAGCGGATGCGGAGCCGTGTCTTGAGGGATGTGGCCTGAGGGCCAATTGTGGAAACCGGGGCCATCGTCCCCGGCTACAGTGGCGGCTTTGCCGCCTGCGCCGTTGTTTCGTATTCGGATCTTTTGTAGCCGTGGGTCGCTGACCCCGGTCGCGGCGCCGAACGTTTTTTTAGCAGGTGACCGGATTTG
>CAJBME010000330.1 GCA_903954065.1 uncultured bacterium | reverse complement strand
TTCTCCGAACGTCTTTTTGGCAGGGGCGTGGTGTTTGGATTCGAAAAAGTGGGTTCGTGTACTGCGTTTGAGGCATGTGGCCTGAGGGCCAGGTGTGAAAACCGGGGCCACCGTACCCGGCTACAGCGGCGGCTTCGCCGCCGCGTGGTTGTTTCGGGTCTGGATCTTTTGTAGCCGTGGGTCGCTGACCCTGGTGACGGCGCCGAACTTCTCTCCGAACGATCTTTTAGCCGACCCTTTGATGCGTGCTCATGGGGTTTGCCCTCCGATCGTCCTCGGATCGCTCCCCGTTTTGTCGCAGTGGAGGGTCTCGAATATGAATAAATTACAATTTTATGACAATTATGGTTGCAATATTTGATCCAACTAGTATAAATGAATCTCGTAATTGCGACTACTCTCACCACGGCAATTCAGAAAATTCTGCACTCACCACACTATGAAAAACACACTCAAAAAATCGATCGCCTTACTGCTGATGGCAGTCGGGTTGGCTGCGACCTCGGATCGGGTTTCGGCTGCCATGATGATCCAGGGCCAAATTGGGCTGATGGGCCGGGGGACCTTAAATGGGTCCTTGGCCACGGCGACTGGCTTCAGCACGTTTGACAAAGCTCGCGTCGGATTTGTGGCGGACGAGTTTGTCGATACGGCGGCTGTTCCAGTGGACACGAAGGTGACGATGAATCCGTTTGCGTTTGATGCGGCACCGGCGACTCCGATCCAGTTGTGGAGCTTCCAGTATGGGGCCAGCACGTATTCGTTTGACCTTCACACTGTGGGTTATGAGCGGCTGGCGATGGATGGATATACGTTCCTGAATATCTTCGGAACCGGCTATGCTTATATTGATGGCGTCCGGCAGACACCTGCGGAGTTCGGTTTGAGTGCGATGCAGGGCAGTGGTTCTTCTTCGCCTAGGCTGACCTGGTCCGCCGAGACCATCACTTTGTGGACTCCTGATCCGGTGTTACCCGCGGACCCAGTGCTCGGTGGACCGGCGGTGGCCGGAGTGCCCGAAGCGGGATCTGCGCTCTTTTTGCTTATGGCTGCTATGGTTTCAGTTGAAATCCTGAGAAAAAGAATGAATAATCAGGAATCTGACGCTTTGCCGGCTCTCTGAAAATAGGGAGAGCCCCGCGGGGTTCAAAATCCTTATTTTCATATGATCCAGCATTGGCATCGCAGGTTTAGTTTTGGGTTTTTATTGGCAACGATTGGGTTGTCAGCGGGGGGCGGCGTTGCAGCCACCCTTCATGGGTCGGCGGGGATTTTGGGAGTGGCCACATCCAACGGGGTGTTGGTGACGGCGTCTGGGCCAGCTTTGACCGGTTTTGAGGCCCCTCGCGCGACGTTGGGGTGGGAGACACCGGAGGCTCCCCGCTTGGTTCCTGCGGGTACGGCCGTCATGATTACGGCCTTCACGCTTGGGTCGGGGATTGAGTCCGACGAAGAGATCTGGGAGACGCCGATTCTTTCTCCGTTGGAGGTTTTGACGGCGAGTTCCCTTCCTTATTAAGTCGGTGAGTGCTTATTTTCGCCCCTGAGCTTTGGCGTGTTCGCGGTAGGCGGCGTCGACGTGGACGCGGTCAGTGGCGTGGTTGATGGCTTCGTCGTAGGAAATATGTCCCTGGCACAGCAAGTGGGCGAGGGAATCATCCATAGTGTGCATGCCATCGGAGGCACCGATTTGGATTAATCCCGGCAATTGTTCGGCGCGACCTTCGCGGATGACGGCGCGGACGCCGGAGTTGGCTTTCAGGACTTCGGTCGCGAGGACTCGTCCCGGGGCGTCACTGCGGACGAGGAGTCGCTGGGCGATGATGCCGACCAGCACGCCGGCGACCTGCGAACGGATCTGGGTTTGCTGATCGCCGGGAAAGGCATCAACGAGGCGATCGATGGCTTTGCTGGCATCGACTGAATGGAGGGTAGAAATGACGAGGTGACCCGTTTCTGCGGCGGTGAGCGCGGTGGAGATTGTTTCCGGGTCGCGCATTTCGCTGACGAGAATCACGTCTGGATCTTGTCGCAGGGCGGATCGGAGAGCGGAGGCGAAGGATTTGGCGTCGTCACCGACCTGTCGTTGTTTGGCGACGCCGTAGCGATGAGTGAAGACGTATTCGATGGGATCCTCGATGGAGACCAGCACGCAGGAGCGCTGGGAGAGGATATTTTCGGCCATGGCGGCGAGGGTGGTCGTTTTTCCCATGCCAGCTGGACCGGTGACGAGGACGAGGCCCGAGCGGGCTTCACAAAAATCGAGAGCGGTCTGGCCGTGGCTCAAACTTTGCAGGCTGGGGACCTCTTGGGGGATAAATCGAAAGGCGGCCTCAATGGCGCCGCGGCACATGTGGGCATTGCCGCGGAAGCGTCCGACGCCGGCGACTTGCACGGCAAAATCGATGTCCCATTCTTGTTCGAACCGTGCTCGTTGTGAGTCGGTTAAGGTGCCATAAATGAGGCCTTTGGTATCTTCCGGGCGGAGTTCCTGTTCGAGCAGGGGTTTGAGCACGCCGTCGACGCGGGCGGCGGGCGGGGCTCCGACCACCAGATGAAGATCGGAGCCGCCGATTGCGCGGGTGGCCATGAGGAGATCGACAATATCGTTCATCGGGGTGAGGGGGTGCGGGATCGGGGTGGAAGGGGGAGAAAACGGTGGTGGTTGCGGAGTGGGTGGGCTTGGAACGGTCAGATCAGGCCGCGCATGGCGCGTTGGAGATCGCCGGGGTTGGGGGCGGCGGCGAGGGCGGTTTCTTCGGTGATCCGTCCTTCGCTGAGGGCTCCGAGCAGAGCGCGCAAGAAGGACTGGGTTTCCGGGGTCTGGCTGCGATTGAGGTGATCTCGGATATCGGGCAATTTTTCGCCGCGAATCCACGGACGGGTGGCGCCCGAATTTTCCAAGAATTCGCAAAGCATGGTCATGCCGCCATCTGGGCCGGCTCGGGGGACGAGGATCTGGCTGAGTACGCCGACTAGCTGCATGGAAAGCAGGAGCAGTCCACTGGCGCGCTCGCGATCGGGGAACATGGTGTTGAGTCGTTCGAGAGTATCGACGCAGTCGGTACTGTGCAGAGTACTGAGGACCAAGTGTCCGGTTTCGCACGCCTGAAGTGCGGTAAAAGCGGTTTCAGCGTCGCGGATTTCACCAAGGAAGATGACATCCGGGGCTTGTCGCAGGGCGGCGCGCAGGGCGCGCGGGAACGAGTGGGTGTCGGTTCCTATTTCGCGCTGGGTGAAAAGCGAATGGCGGCTGGTGAATTGGTATTCGATCGGGTCTTCCAGCGTGATGATGTGTTTTTGGAAGTGGGCATTGATCCATTCCAGGCAGGAAGCGAGGGTGGTTGATTTACCGGAGCCGGTGGCTCCGGTCACCAAAATCAAACCCGAGCGGCGTTGCAGCCAGGGGACGAGCACGTGTTCTGGAACCCCGAGTGATTCCATGGCTGGAACTTGAGTCTTGATGACCCGGAGGGCGGCCCCCAAGCGGCCGCTGTGGCGGAAAAGGGAGACGCGGAACCTCGATCCTTCGTCGAGCGTGAAGCTGGCATCATGATCGGTCTGGCTGGTTGGATCCGCTCCGCAATCGCGCCAAAATCCAGCGAGATCATCGTGCGTCACTGGCGGTTCCGATAATTCTTGTACCGCCCCGTTGAGCTTCACTCTCGGTGGGCCGCCTTCCTCCAGAAAAAGATCGCTGGCCCCGTGCTGGCGGGTGCTCTGAAGATGGCGCAGGATGGACGCGGACGGCATGGCAATACGAAATGAACGCAATCAGCTCGTCATGGCGAGTCCGGTGGCGCTGGCATTTTGACTTTTAAAATGAAAAATGACCGGAGCTCCATGGCGAACCCATGGAATTTTCGGCCATCGGGGATGGGGAAAAACGGGAGGTCCCGGGTGATGGCGGGCGGTCGGGCGGCAGGTTTGCCTCTATTGCAGGATTTTATCGCGTTCGAGCTTCAACCCCATTTTGCGATAGAGGGTGGCGATGCTGACCCCGAGCATAGAGGCGGTTTTTTCCCGTGATCCTTCATTAAATTTGAGGGTTTCGCGGATAAAAATGCGTTCTTGTTTACGGATGTAGTCGTCGAGGGACGAGCCGATGGGCAGCTGATGGCGAACGCCGGCCATGTCAGCGTCGGTGACCTCAATCTTTTGGGTAATCTTGGGCGGCAGGTCGGCTGGACGAACTTTTTTGCCGTCGGCGAAGGTGCAGGCCCGTTCAATGGCGTTCTGTAATTCCCCGACGTTGCCTGGCCATGCGTAATTTTTCAGGAGGTCGAGCGCATAGCGGTCGATTTCATCGATCTCGAGGTGCGAGACGCGCGCGTAATTTTTGAGAAAGTGGAGCGAGAGGGTTTCGATGTCTTCCCGGCGCTGCCGCAGGGGCGGCACTTGAATGGGAATGACAGAGATGCGGTAAAACAAGTCTTCGCGGAAGCGACCTTCTTTGAGCAGGTTTTCCAGCGGCTGGCTGCTGGTGGCGATGAAACGGACGTCTTCAGCGGCGAGCAGGTTGCCGCGCAGGCGTTTGGCGGACAGCCCTTCGAGAAAGGCGTTGAGCTGACTCTGAATATGGAGTGGGAGATGGTGAATTTCTTCGACCACGACAGTCCCGCCCTGGGCGCGGGTGAAAATGGTGGACCCGCCTGATGCGCCGCCAAAAAGTTCCTGTTCAAGGAGTTCTGGGGGGAGGGCTGAACAGTGAAGCACTTTGAACGGGGCGACCCGGCGGCGGCTGCGGTCATGAATGGCCCGCGCCAGCAAGTGCTTGCCACTGCCAAACTCACCTTCTAGCAAAACGGGACTGTCATTGTCCGCTATCTTGGCCACCAGCCGTAAGATTTCCTTAAACTGCGGGCTTTCACCCACCATCACCGTGCCATGGCCGACATCCGCATCAGCTGGAATCATCGGTAGTAAAGGAGCCGCCGCCGTCCCAGGGCTGATCGCCCGGTTGATGGTCCGCTGCAAATCATCCAGCTCAAATGGCTTGGTCAAATAATCAAAGGCCCCCAACTTCATCGCCGCCACCGCGTTCTCCACCGAAGCAAATCCCGTCACCATCACCACGTTCATCGACGGATGATCACGCCCGCAGCGCTCAATAATCTCCAAACCATCCATGTCGCCAATCCGTAGATCAACAATCGCTAGCTCCGGCCGCAACGAATTGATGGCCGACAACCCCTCGCGCCCCGTCTGATACGTGAAGGTCTCATGGCCCATTCTCCGGGCCAGCTGGCTCATCATTTCCAGCATGCCGGTTTCGTCGTCGATAATGACAATTTTAGCCATGGTAAATAAAGGAGTAATAAATAGTCTCAGCTGTGAGCCGATCAGAGCTCGCCCTGAAGTGAATCAGATTTGCTGAATATTCACATGTCTAAACGAATTTTGACGCAGTAGCAACGCTGATTTTAGCAAAAGTGAGAAAATTCGTGAATTGCGACGTGTGGAGTGGTCGCGTGCGGTCAGGCGGGGCCTGTTCTACCGGTGGGTGGGCCCGGGGGTACGCTGGCCGGTTGGAGGGGGGCGCCATGGTTGACGCGGGCTGACCGAGGGTGGTTTTACTCGGGGTCGGTTTCGCTGGCCTGTTTAGTGAGGATCGACTGGATGCTTTCTTGACTGAGGCCGGAGGAAGTGAGGGCGGAGTTGGCGGCGGCCGGGTCTTTCATTTGCCAGCCTTTGAAAACCTGTCCCATGGTCTCGGTGCGTCGGGTTTCGTCACTGATCTGACCGGCCCACGCCATGGCGCTTTCGGGGTCTCGATTGGCGACCCGAGTGGCAAATGAGGCCCGGGCTTGATCCAGATCTTGGGATGGCGGCTGGGCGCCTAGCCAAGCGCCGGCGGCATTCGCGTCGGAACCGACCCACTGGCTAATGACTTGATTGTAAATCTCCGACTTTTTATGGGGCGCGGCATTTTCGACCAAATAATTGGCGCCGACCGCGGGGTCGGACATCATCAACGAGGTGCCGACGCGCTGGGAAACCTCCGCTCGTTCCTCTGCGGGCAGGGCCGAGGTGGCGGCCATGGCCTTTTCAGGGTCCATCATGGCGAGTTGCCCCAGAATGGCGGCGCGGGCCTCCTTTCGTTCGTTGGCGTCAGGGAGTTTCGAAATTTCATCCATCAACCGATTGCGGGAAGTGTCGTCAAAAGCGGACTGGGCGATGCCTCCCAGGGCCATTTGGCGTTCTTGCGGGTCTTGCAGTTCAGCCAACCGGGCAAAAGCTTTGTCGGGATCTTGAGCGGCCAGAGAGGAGAAGAGTCCCATCATCATGCCGCGGCCTCCCATCGGGCCGTCGGCACCTACATCATCGGATTTTTGGATATGCTCCCACGCGGCGTCGGGATCGCTTTGGGCCCAGGCGGAAAGCACTCCCATTTTCGCCATTTGCATCATAGGGCCTTTATCCTTGAGGGATTCTTCGGCGTACCGCAGTGCTCCCGGACCGTCTTTCTCCGCCCAGCGGCTCAGCAGGACCATGCTGAGCATCATTTTCGATCCGGGTTCTTTTATTTCCTCGGTTCGTTTCAGCGCTTCTTGCAGATCCTCGTCACGGATTTGGCCCATCAGGGTGATGGCTTTGAGGGCGGACGACGGGTTTTGCATGCCCCCGGTGCGCATGAGGCTTTGCACTTGGCCGAGGATACCGTCGAGCGAAAGGGGGGCGGCGGCCGGAACGGATGGCGAGGAGTTGCCGGAACCAGAATCGGAGACGGCAGGGGCAGGGCGACCTTTCGTGAGTGGTTTGGGTCGGCCGGGACCCTCCGCCGTTTCACCCATCGTGCCGAGAGTGCCGGTGCGGGCGAGGGAGCCTGAGTGGCGGCCATGCCACCACGCGGCGGTGACAGTTCCCAGCCAGAGAGTGGTGGTCAGAACGATAGTGGCGCGTTTCATGAAAAAAGAATGATCTCGCCTGAGGGCCCGCATCAGTAGCGACCGGCCCGCGAAATCATTCCTTTGAAAATACCCGTTTCACGACGGGGTGCAATCTTATGGATTGGGCGCCGCTGGTTCGGCCGCGGCTGGGGTTTCAGCCGCTGGGGGCTCCGCTGGCGCTGGCACGGCGGGTGTTTCGGCAGGCGTCGCTGGCACGGGTGCTTCCGCGGCGGGCGTTTCTGTGGCGGGCGTTTCCGCGGGAGCGGGTTCCGGGGCGGTCGGGAAGTCTGGCGCGGCGGGGAACTGGGGAGCGGCGGGGGCTGGGGCGTCGAAGTTCAGGGCTGGGGTGGGGGCTCCTGATGCGGGGGCGCCAGGGGTAGCGGGCGCTGGGGCGGCCGGCTCGGGAACGAATTCCACCGGGGTGGGGGCTTTTAATTTTACTTGAGCGGCCCGTTCTTTGGCTTCGGTCAGCACTGTGTTGCCGTAGAGGGTATTATCCTTCTGGATGGCGTCGTAGACGGCCAGCGCTTCCTCGCGCTTGCCAGCGGCCACCAAGGCGTCGGCTTTGCGCATCTGGGCCAGAGGGCGAAGGGGGGAATCAGGAAACTGGTTGATGAATGTGTCGTACGGTCCGGCGTCGGCGGCGGCTCCCTCTTTTTCAGCGGTGAGCACGGCGATGCGAAACGCCGCCTGGTCCATCATCGGGTGTTGCGGGTGACTAGCCGTGAACTTTTTCAGTTCTTCCAAGGCCCCTGCCGTGTCGTTGTTTTGGGCGAGCAGATTGGCGATCATCAGCTGGGCGCTGCCAGCGGCGGTGCTTCCTGGATAGTTGGCGATGATCTTTTTATAATCATCCAAAGTTTCGGAGCCGGTAAACGCTTCCGCCTGCAGAAGCAGTTTCTGGGCTGATTGTTGGCGAATCACCAGCCAGCCTCCCACGCCCACGCCAGTGACCAGCAGGCCCAGCAGTAGTTTCTTGAAATTATGTTCCAAGAATGTTTCAAAAGGGGATTGGGACCACTCAAAACGCGCTTCGGGGGCGGTTTCGGCGGTGGCGGGAACAATAGGCTGCGGCTTGGGGTCGCTCATGGGTAAAAATCGGGGGCGGAAGGGGGTCAGTCTTGTAATCCATTAATGTGCCGTGCGAGGGCGAAGTCAGCCTCGGTGAGGCCTCCCATGGAATGGGTGGTCAGCGAAAGCTTGACCGTGCGCTGGCGCAGCTCGATGTCCGGATGATGGTTGGCTTTTTCGGCGAGGCGAGCCACTTCGTTGATGAAGTCCATCGCATCCGGGAATGAAGGAAAGGTAGAGTTTAAGGTGAGAAGCTTTTCGGCAACGCACCAACCCGGCACGTCAATGTGACGACGGGCAATCTCATCAGAGGCAAGCAGTCGAAGTGGCATCACAGGACAGGAATCGAGTTGAGCATGGTCCAGATCACGATGGTGTGGGAGCCAGCCGAATTGTCAACCGGCGGCAGGGGAGTTCCTGCACAACGAACAGGGCCACTTCATCAGAGGATTTTTTAACCGGAAAAGGCCAGCCCCCGCTGAGCGGAGGCTGGCCTGAGGCCTGAGTCAAACCGTGATTACGGCGTGCGCTTCAAGCGGTAGTACCAGCGCGGGGCCGCAGGTGATGTCGCGATCAGGGCGGCATTGTTGGTCACCCCGGTCACAGCTGTCCATGTCACCAGATCGGGTGAGGCTTGCAGCGCCCATCCTGTGACGTCTTTCCGCCACTCGACAAGGAAGCTTCCCTGTCCACGGCCGAAGTGTAGTTCCGGAACGGACTGATCGGGAAGGGTCAGCGGAATGCCGGCGGCCTGGGCTTTGCCCAACGAGGCCAGCTGGTCGCCGGTCATCGCTCCTTCGCGAATCTGGATGCTGTTGACCCACCACTGCCGGCGTTCATCCTGGTCGCCATCTCCGAAAAGAATAGCGGTGGGCTGAAGCGCACGACGCGGGTTGTCGCGCCCCTGATTGGCTGTCCAGTTGTCCTGGAACACGCCGTTGACGTACTTGATGACCACCGGAGGTGTGGCCGCCATGTTGTAGGACGCCGCCACCCGATGCCATGCCCCGGCCGTGAATTCGCCGGTGCCATTGTATCCTTGTCCGCCCTGGCCGAAGTTGTTGCCCTGCCAGAAGAGGTCGCCGTCATCGGTGTTCGTCGTTGAACTGACCTGCAGCATAGAAGCCGCCCCTGAACCGCTGGTGCCCACGAGGACATCCATGATCAGTGTGTATTGGTTGACCAGCGTGCCACCTCCATTGGGAGCAATCCGGTGCGTCATGATATAACCGATGTTCCGGTCCAACTCTCCGGGAACAAGCATGGCCTTGGCGGGCTGGCCGCCGATGTCCTCAACCCCGAGATCCGTGGTCGAACCGAATTGCGTACCGGCTTGGGTCACGCCGCCGACACCGTCGAGGTATTGCAGCGGCACACCCACCGTGGCGGCGAGGGTTCCGGCCTCGAAATCCCACTGGCCAGTGACGGTGCTGACGGGCAGCTCCACAGGAATGCCGTCGACGGTTGGCCCACCGAGTAGGGCGAGCTGCGCATCGGAGAGGCGGGTTGGCCGGATTTGCACGCTATTGACATACATCACGCGGCGTTCGTCTTGGTCACCGTCGCCAAAGAGGATGGCGGTCGGTTGCATGGCGCGCCGGGCATTGTCGATCCCTTGATTGGCCGTCCAGTCATCCTGTTTGATGCCATCGACGTATTTGACGACGACTGGCGGGGTGGCGGCCATATCGTAAGCTGCGGCCACCCGGTGCCATGTGCCGGCAGTGAAAGCGCCGGTGCCATTATAGCCTTGTCCGCCCTGACCGAAGTTGTTGCCCTGCCAGAACAGGTCGCCGTCGTCGGTATTGGCGGTGGAACTTGTCTGCCAGAGGGACGCGGCCCCGGGGCCGGTCGTCTCCACATAGACGTCCATGATCAGTGTGTATTGATTGACTAGGGTGCCGCCGCCGTTGGGGGAAATCCCGTGCGCCATGACATAACCAATGTTGCGGTCGAGTTCGCCTGGAACGCGCATGACTTTCGATGGGGTGTCGACGGTGGCTCCTGGGACGTCGGCAATGCCGAAGTCAACGGGGGCGCCGTATTGAGTGCCGGTTTCGGACACGCCGCCGGCGCCATCGAGGTAAGCCAGCGGTTTGCCTACGGAGGAGGAGAGATTGCCGCGGTTGAAATCCCAATGTCCCGCCACTTGAGGGTTGGAAAGCTGCATCGGGATGCCGCAGGCTTCGGCTCCGCCGAGAACCACCATTTGGGCATCGGTGAGCTTGCCTGACCTGATTTGTATGCTGTTGACGTACATCACACGCCGTTCGTCTTGGTCGCCGTCGCCAAAGAGAATGGCGGTCGATTGCAAAGCGCGCCGGGGATTATCGAGCCCCTGATTGGCGGTCCAGTCGTCTTGTTTGATACCGTCGACGTATTTAGTAACGACGGGAGGGGTGGCGGCCATGTCGTAGGCGGCCACGACTCGGTGCCATGCGCCGGCGGTGAATGCGCCGGTGCCATTATACCCTTGTCCGCCCTGACCGAAGTTGTTGCCCTGCCAGAAGAGGTCGCCGTCGTCGGTGTTGGCGGTGGAGCTTGTCTGCCAGAGCGACGCGGCTCCGGGGCCGGTTGTCTCCACATAGACGTCCATGATCAGCGTGTATTGGTTGACCAGGGTGCCGCCGCCATTCGGGGAAATACCGTGGTTCATGACATAGCCGATGTTGCGGTCCAACTCGCCCGGGACGCGCATGACCAAGGCCGGCTGGCCGTCAATATCCGGAATCCCGAAATCAACCGTGGTGCCGAATGTCGTGCCTCCGGCAGTCAGGCCCGCCGCTCCATCCAAATATTTCAGGTCGCTGCCGAGCGAGGCCCGCAAATCACCGCCGTCAAAATCCCAGTGGCCAGTCACAGGCGTGCTGGCGCCGCCGGTGACAGTGCTGGTAAATTGCCACTGCTGAGTGATGGTGGTTCCGGCGCTGTCGAGGAATTCTAATCCCATCAGGTTCTTCGAATTAAGGCGCGCGGCATTGGGTGTGTACGCCACCACAACTTTGCTGCCAGTCCGCTGGATTTCCTGCGGGGTCACCTGCGTGCCGTTGAGTGACAGTTTGATGCTGGAGGCATTGACCGTGGTGGTGCCATCGACCAAGAGCAACTCAATCGGTTGATTGGATGGCACCCCGGCGGCGTCCGGAAGCGGGCTGACTTCGGCCACATAAGGGCTGATCGCCTGCGGAGCATTCGTGATGTCACGGTAGACAAGCGGTGTGCCTGCTCCCTGATTCAACAAGATCCGCTCTTCGGTCGGACCTTCAGGGTCGCGCACAATATACCACTCCAGCATGGCTCGCGCACTTTGCTGCCAGTAGAGGAGTCGAAATGGATACACGCCAGCCTGTGGCACGTTAATTGTGAATTCATTGCGATTGCCAGCAGCCAGTTCGGTGCCATTGGGGAACCCAGGCGCATCGCGCTCGAATTCAGCAATTTCCGTGGCGAAATAGCTGCGCGGATTTGAGCCGCAGAACAATTTCCAGCCGTCGTCATTCACTTCGTCGGTGCGGGCGAATCCCGCGGTCACCCCCATCCGGATCGGTCCGGCTGGCAGCTCGACATAGGCTACGACTTCGGTGGCAAAATTGTTTTTGAGACCACCGAGGGCGAGGCCGGGAAACAGGCGGTCTTCGAAAAATTGACCAGAGCTATTGAATTCCTCTTCGGCGAAATCAATGAAATCGGTGAACGTCACGCCCCCTGGCTGAGGGCCGGGCTCGGAGACATCCGGCAGGATGGCGCCTTCGGCATCGCTCAGAGTGCCGTTGAGTTGGCGCACAGCCCTGAGGAAAGTGTTGTCAATGACCGCTTCCTCCGGTGCTTGCACGGTTCGGACGGTATAGCCTGGGTTGCTGCCCGAGCCCGGTGGATAGGCAGCGGTAGAAGGGAGCGGGATCTGCCCCCAAGCGCTGGTCGACACAAGTGTGCCAAACAACACCAGGCGAGGTATGAGTTGCTTCATGAATGTATGGTATTTTGGTGGTGGTGAAAGAGTAATCGCAGCATGGAACTGGCCAACTGGTCAAGACTTTAATGCAGGGGGCCAGTTATTTTGGGTTTTTGGACAGGAAGCCGGTCTTTTGGGACAGGTGGTCGGTCGTTTTTGTTCATTTCTGACGAACCTCTTGCGGGATCGGCGGGGGCGTGGTCCGGTGCGGGGATGCGCGTTCATGCCGAAGAAGTCGTCCGGCGCCTGCGCGAGCACGGTCATGAAGCCGTGTTTGCGGGCGGGTGTGTGCGCGATCTTCTGCGCGGAGTGGAGCCGCACGATTACGACATTGCCACCAGTGCGCTGCCGGCGGCTGTGATGTCGCTTTTTCCCCACAGTCTGGCGGTCGGCGCCCACTTTGGTGTCGTCATCGTGCGGGCGGGGGGGCATTCTTTTGAGGTAGCTACTTTTCGTGAAGATGGTGACTACGGCGATGGACGCCATCCGGATTCTGTGCGGTTTACCACCGCAGTGGAGGATGCGCAGCGTCGTGATTTTACGATCAACGGGCTTTTTCTCGATCCAGTGCAAGGGCGGGTGCTCGATTATGTCGGCGGTCAGGCCGATCTGTCGGCTCGCGTGATCCGGGCCATCGGTGACCCGCAGGCGCGCTTTTGCGAAGACCGCCTGCGCCTGATGCGGGCGGTGCGATTTGCCACCGTGCTCGATTTTGAAATCGAGGAAAAGACGTGGCAGGCCGTGAAAGCTGAGGCGCCTCGCCTTCAGTTGATTGCGACGGAACGCATTCGTGATGAGTTTGTTAAAACATTAGTGCATTCAAACCGGCTGCGCGGGTTCGACTTGCTTTGCGACAGCGGGCTGATGGCTGGGATCATGCCTGAGATTCTGCAGTTAAAAGGATGCGATCAGCCGCCTCAATACCATCCAGAAGGGGATGTTTTTGTACACACCCGGCTCATGCTTTCGCTGCTCCCGGTTGATATTTCGGTGCCGTTGCTGCTGGCGGTGCTCCTTCATGACATTGCCAAGCCGGCTACGCGGTCCTGGGACGAGGCGGCGCAGCGGATTCGTTTTAATGGTCACGACCGGTTGGGCGCTGAAATGGCGGAGGACATCCTGCGTCGACTTCGCTTCCCTAACGAGGTCGTGGCCCGCGCGACGATCATGGTCGCTTACCACATGGCCTTTATAAACGTGCAGCAGTTGCGCCCCGCAAAACTGAAGCGTTTCATGGCCCGCGAAACCTTCGCTGATGAATTGCAGCTCCACCGTGTCGATTGCCTCGGCAGTCATGGCATGCTGGACAATCTGGAATTTCTACAGGCGAAAGCGGAGGAGTTTTCTCATGAGCCGCTCATTCCGCCTCGCCTTGTCGATGGATACGATTTGATGCAACTGGGAGTTCCGCAAGGGCCTGCCCTGCGTGGGTGGCTGGAGGAAATTCAGACTCGGCAGCTCGAGGGGGTGCTTCGAACCAAAGAAGAGGCGCTCGAGTGGGTCCGGGAGCAGACAGCCGCGGCCGGGGTATCCCCGAAGGCGGCGGAAAATGCGCCCTGAACGGCCGTCGCGGGGCGCCTGCTCCTCTCTGGTGTCGACGCGGGCGCGGGCGATCCTTCGGTATCTTGCCTGTTTTTTAGCGGTGGGTCACCCAGTCGAGAGGCAGGCGTGCGAAGACGAGTCCGCCTGGTTCGCTCCCTTCATAGAGGATGCCGATATTTCCATGGCGCATGGCGGTCAGGCATGAATACATGGCGGGGCCTGGGTGGAGAAGGCGGCCGTCGCTCCAGGTGTGGCCTTGGTCAGTGCTGGTTCGGAGGGTCAGGTTGATTCGTTGTTTCGGATGATTGGGGTTGGAGAACAGCAAGGGACCGCCCTCGGGGGCTTGGAGCAGGCTGCCCATGCACGTTGGGTCGGTGACTCCGCGCCATGACGGGGACCACTGGCCAGAGGGAATGGTGCCGCTCCATTTCCACCGGGCCCAGAGGCGCTGTCCGGAGCGTGATTCATCGCGCATGGAAAGCAGGAGCGTGCCGTCGCTGCATTCAGCGATCGAGCTTTCGCTGGTGGGTGGTCCGTCTGGGGCTGCCGCCGGGGAGATCTGCCAGGTGAGGCCATGATCGGTGCTGGCGATAAAGCACGAGTGAGGGGTGTTGGTTTCGTCCTTGTACTGCGCGGGAAAAACCAAGGTGCCATCGCGGGTTTGAATGCCGTGACCCGGGCCCTGAAAACACAGGCGCCACTCCGGCTTTTTGACTTGGGCGGTGATGGAAACCGGCTTGGACCAAGTCACTCCCTCGTCGGAACTGCGCGTGATGACGAGTTGTCCCGTTTCTTCAGGAGTCAGTCCCGGCCCGCTTCCCGCCCACGCACGCGCTCCCTGTGACCATAAAGCGGCCACCAGAATGGCTCCCGTTTGACGGTCAACCAGGATGGCTGGGTCGCCCACCCCGTTGCCGAGCGAATCAGGAACGGTGGCGTCATAGTCGATGATCGACTGCAGCGGCCCCCAGGTCGTGCCGTCATCCGTCGATCGCATCGCCCCGACATCGATGGCCCCAGGTAGGTCGCCGGCACTGGTGTGCCGGATGTCAAAAACCGCGATCAGAGTGCCGGCCGGCGTGGCGGCCAAGCCGGGAATGCGCCAAGTATGCACACCGCCCTCGCCTGGGCGGCGGAGGGTGGTGCGGAAAATGCGAGGGTCTTCGCTTTCGTCCGCGCTGCCGGCCGTCGGATTGCGACCGGGCTCCCGGGCGTCAAGCCAACCGGGCGCACTGGTCAACGCGAGAACGACCGCAAGGTGTCGAAAAGTGATCTTCATGGCAGGTGGCGGGTGGAAAGTTTGTGAAAGCGGGTGGTTAGGCGATGTCTGAGCGCGGTTTGATCATGAGCACGAGGAGCACAGAGAGCAGGGTGACGCCGGCGAAGAGACTGAAGATGACCAGCAGCGGGACTTGATGATCGCGCAAGACGCCGAATCCCCAGTCGGCCAAGCCGCCGGCGCTGATGCTGACGAGGTTCATGATGCCGTAACCTGTGGCGCGTTGATCGGGCTGAGTGATTTGGCAGAGGATGGGCATGTTGTTGGTGTCAAAAAACCCCCAGCCCAATCCGAACAGAATGAGCGAGGCGATGGCCACCCAGAGCATTCCGGTTTGTGGAGCAAAGCCGACCCCAAACATGGCCGGTATGATCATGACCATGCCAAGGGCACTGGTGCGGATGCGACCCCGGTCCGAATGGCGCATCCACCGGTCGGCCAGCCAGCCGCTGACAATGGCGCCAACAATGGCGGCGACCTGCCAGAATAGGGTGGCAGACACGCCGGCCCGGCCCTGGCCGAGATTGAATTCTTCTTTGAGAATGGCTGGCATCCAGTCGCGCACGATCCAGCCGGCAAGCGCAGGCAGGGTGAAGCACAGTACTAAGAGGAGAAATGACGTATTGAAAATCAATGATTTCACAGTGGTCAGAGGCGAGGCCGCGGCGGGGGGCGTTTCTCCCGCTGGGCGCACGTCGCGCAAGAGCATGACCAGAGGCACGGCGTACAGCATGCCAATCACGCCGCAGGCGTCGAAGGCCCAGCGCCAGCCGAGAGTGGGCGCGTCCGCGACATATCCGCTGAAGCCACCGACAATGACACCGCAATAAATACCCATCTGATGCAGTCCGATGGCGCGCGATCTCGTCGGACCCGCGTGATAATCGGCGATGAGCGCGAGCGCCGCAGGGATGTAAAACGCCTCGCTTACGCCCATCAATGAACGCGCCCAGAGTAGTTCGGAATACGAGTCCACATGACCGGTCCACCAAGTCACGGCTGACCAAGCAAACAAGCTGCCGCTGATGATGAAGCGCCGGCCGAACCGGTCGGCCAGGTACCCGCCGACCGGACTGAGGAAGGCGTAAACCCATTTGAACTGCCCGAGCATCCGCCCCCAGTTGGCGTCCGATTCAATGTCGGTGATGTCCCCCATGACAGAGAATTTCATCGACGCAAGCAGCTGCCGGTCGAGGTAGTTCAAGAGGGCCACGGGTATAAGCAACGCGACAATCAGCCAGGCATGGCGCATCAGCGAAGGGCGGGGTGGGGACGGGTTCATCGTGAAGAGCAAAAGGTCCAGATTAGCGGTGAGCGCACACCGGGCCGCATTTCGCGGCTGGGGATGAGAGCGTATGGAGACGCCGAGCTGGGGCTGGGCGTTCCCGGGAGTAGTTTTTTCTCCGTCGTCCTCACGCGAGGAGGTCCTTCACGACATGGCCGTGCACGTCGGTGAGCCGGAAATCGCGGCCTTGAAACCGGTAGGTGAGCTTTTCGTGATCGAATCCGAGCAGGTGGAGGATGGTGGCTTGAAGGTCATGCACGTGAACCGGGTCGCGCTGGACGTTCATGCCGAGGTCGTCGGTTTCGCCGTAGCTCAGGCCGGGCTTCACGCCGCCGCCGGCCATCCAGCTGGTGAAGGCGTAGGGATGGTGGTCGCGTCCCCAGCGTTCTCGGTCGCCCAAGTTTCCTTGAATGAACGGTGTGCGCCCAAACTCGCCGCCCCAGATGACGAGCGTGTCGTCGAGCAGGCCGCGTTGTTTAAGATCGGCGACGAGGGCGGCGGACGGCTGGTCGGTGTCGCGGCACTGGGTGTACAATTCGGTGGTCAGGCTGTTGTGCTGGTCCCAGCCGGCGTGCATGACTTGGACGCAGCGGACGCCGCGTTCGATGAGGCGGCGGGCCATGAGGCAGTTGTAGGCGAAGGTTCCTTGTTCCTTGACGGCCGGGCCGTACATGTCGAGTACCGACTGCGGTTCGTTCGAAATATCGGCCAGTTCCGGCACGCTGGTTTGCATGCGAAAGGCCATTTCGTATTGGGCGATGCGGGTGGCGATTTCGGGATCTCCGTGGTCGCGCAGTTTCACTTCGTTCAGGCTGGCGAGGTTATCGAGCATGTCGCGTCGTGTGGACCGGCTCAATCCGGGAGGGTCATTCAGGTAGAGGACGGGTTCGCCGCCACCGCGGAATTTGACGCCTTGATAGCGGGACGGCAGAAAGCCGGAGCCCCAGTAGAAGTCGTAAAAAATCTGACCGCAGGAGGTGCCTTTGCTGACGGATGTCATGACCACGAAGGCGGGCAAGTTTTCGGTGTCGCTACCGAGCCCGTATGTCATCCAGGCGCCGAGGGTCGGGCGGCCTGGAATTTGTGCACCACTGAGCATCAATGAGATGCCGGGCGCGTGGTTGACAGCATCGGTGTGCAGGCTTTTGACAAAGCAGAGGTCGTCGGCCATGCGAGCGGTGTGGGGCAAGAACTGACTGACCCAGGCGCCGCTTTGGCCGTGTTGGTGAAATGGTTCGACCGGTGCGAGCAGCAGCTTGCCGTCGGCGTTGCCGGTCATGGTGCTGAACCGTTTGCCTCCCACATACCCGTCTGGCACTGGCTGGCCATGGAGTTTCTGGAGCTTGGGTTTGTAGTCAAAGAGATCCACGTGGGTAGGCGCGCCGTTCTGGAACAGGTAGATGACCCGCTTCGCTTTTGGCGTGATCTCTGGGCGTCGGGTCAGAGTGCCTCCGGGGGGAGGGGCGGCCGCCAGTCCGCTGCGGCCGAGCAGTCCGGCGAGGGCGGCCAAGCCTAGTCCGGTGCCGGAGCGCCCCAGCAATTCCCGGCGGGTCAATCGCAATGCCTGTTCGAGAGATGGATTCATGGTCGGTTTATTCTCTGGTCAGGGCTTCATCAAGATTGAGGAGAGTGTTGCAGACAACCGTCCACGCGGCGTGTTCGATGGGATCAAGGTCCGGGTGGCGCGGGCTTTCACCGGTGGCCAGCAGGGCGGTGGCGGCCTCCGGCTGGGTTTGGAAATCGGCCCGATGCTGGGCCAAGGCGCGCTGGAGGATCAATTGCTCTTCCGGTCCCGGCGCGCGGCTGAGTACCTGTTGGAAAGCGCGTGCCAGGCGCTCGGTGGGTTCAGTCGTTTCGGTCAGCAGTAGGCTCTGAGCGAGGGCTCGGGCGGCCTCGATGTAGGTGGTGTCATTGAGGGTGAGGAGGGCATGCAATGGCACGTTGGTGCGCGCGGTTTTGACTGAGCACGACTGGCGGTTGGCGACATCGAAGAATAAAGTGGGTGCGACGATGCGGCGCCAGAAGACGTAGAGGCTGCGTCGGTAGAGGGCGGGGCCGTGGTCTTGTTCGTAGCGTTTGTTGCCGAAGGTCGCTTCCTCCCAGACTCCCGGGGGCTGGTACGGGCGTACGGGCGATCCACCGACTTGCCGGGTGAGCAGATTGGAGGTGGCGAGGGCGCTGTCGCGAATCATCCACGAAGCCATACGGTACCGCGGCCCGCGCGCCAGCAGGCTGTTCTCCGGGTCTTGCTCCACCATTTCCGAGGTGGCTCGGGATGACTGACGGTAGGTCTGGCTCGTCACGATCAAGCGCAGTAGGTGCTTCACATCCCACCCGGACTCCATGAAATGAATAGCCAGCCAGTCGAGTAGCTCAGGATGGGACGGTAACTTCGCTTGCACGCCAAAATCTTCCGGGGTTTTGACCAGGCCGGTTCCAAAAACCATTTGCCAGAGGCGATTGACGGCGACGCGGGCGGTGAGGGGATTGTCGCGTGACACCAGCCATTGGGCGAGCCCGAGTCGATCGGCCCGCGGTGGAGTCGGGGTGGTGGTCAGGCTGGCTGGGAGGAGCATGTCCACTTCTCCGGCGGGTTGCAGGTAATCACCGCGCTTCAG
>CAJBME010000329.1 GCA_903954065.1 uncultured bacterium | reverse complement strand
GCCCAGCGTCCCCGGCTACAGTGGCGGCTTAGCCGCCTGGGCCGTGGTTTCGGATTCGGATCTTTTGGTAGCCAGACCGTCCCGGTCTGGAATGTTTTCATTTCCAGAGCGAGACGCACTGGCTACTTACTGACGCACTAGCCGTGGGTCGCTGACCCCGGTCGCGGCGCGGAACGCCTCGCCGAAGGTCTGTTTGGCATGGGGCTGGATGCAGAGAAGCCGTTTCGCAGCCATTGTCTTGAAGAATGTGGCGCTGAGGTGGCGTTCAAGAGCGGCCGACGGGGATGTCGGCGCTCCCGGGCCAAGTGTGGAAACCGGGGCCAGCGTACCTGGCCAGCGGGAAGTCAACTTCCCAGTCAAGCACTGATCCGACTTCGTCGGTTAGCGGCGCTGTAGGGGCATCGTATACCCGTTTATGGGTGTAACCCTGGGAATCCACCTGGGAAAACAAGCCTTGAGTGCGGTCAGGAGGTTGAGCGGGTTATTCGTAGCGCAGGGCGTCGATGGGATCGAGCTGGGAGGCTTTACGGGCTGGGTAGAAACCGAAAAAGATGCCGATGGCGCAGCTGACGGAGAAGGCGAGGATAACTGAGTCGGCGGTGACTACGGGCTGAAAGTTCGCGACTTTGCCGATGGCGTGGGCGGTGCCCATGCCGCCGAGGACGCCTAGGGTACCGCCGAGCAAGCTGAGGGTGACGGCCTCGATGAGGAATTGCAGGAGGATGGCACTGCCTTGGGCACCGACGGCCATGCGGATACCGATTTCCCGTGTTCTTTCGGTGACGCTGACCAGCATGATGTTCATGATGCCGATACCACCGACGAGGAGGGACATACTGGCGATGGCGCCGAGCATGAGGGTGATGATGCCGGTGATACTGGCGACTTTTTCTGCGATTTCCTTTTGGTTGAGGATGTTGAAGTCATCTGGGTCAGCGGCGGGAGTGCGGTGGCGCTGGCGCAGGAGCGCGCGGATTTGCGCTTGGGCCGTTTCCATGCGGTCGGCGCTGGTGATTTTGATGTTGAGCAGCTTGACGGTTTTCTCACCGGTCAGGCGTTTCATGACGGTGGTATACGGGAGGACGAGTCGGTCGTCTTGGTTGTCGCCGCCGAGACCCGCTCCCTTGCTGCTGAGCTGGCCGGTGATGATGAACGGGATGTTGTTAATGCGAACGGTTTGGCCGATGGGATTGATGGCACCAAAGAGTTCGTTGGCGGTTTTGCTGCCGATGACGGCGACCTTGGCGGCGCTGCGTACGTCGCGTTCGGTGAACATGGCGCCTCGGGCTACGGGCCAGTCGCGGACTGAAATGTATTCGGGATCCACTCCGGAGATAGTGGTCGACCAATTACGGCCGCTGGCAATGGCCTGAGCGCTGGTCCATACTTCTGGGCTGAGCCCGGCGATATCGCGCACCTCGCGGCGCACCGCCTCGGTGTCTTGCAGCGTGATACTGGCTGCGGTACCCATGCCTGCATTCACGCCTGCCGACCGCTTGCTGCCTGGAAAAACGAGCAGGATGTTTTGTCCCAGCGCTGCGACCTCGCCTTGGATCTTGTCGCGCGCGCCATTGCCGACGGCGACCATGGCCACGACGGAAGCCACCCCGATGATGATGCCGAGGGCGGTCAAGATCGATCGCAGCGCGTTCCGTCGGAGCGCCCGCAGGGCGATCATGGCCGTCAGCAACGGGCGTAGGACCAAGGCTTGGAGGAGCGGGATCATGGCGGTGAATCAAGACTGGCGTCGCGTTCGGCTTCGTTCAGTCGGGCGCGTTCCTCGTCGGCCATTCGACGGTGGGTGGTGGGGGTGTCGCTGATGACGTTGCCATCGCGCATGATGACCATGCGTTTGCAGTACGAGGCAATGTCGAGCTCATGGGTCACCATGACAATGGTGATACCACTGTCATTGAGCTCCTGAAAGAGCCCCATGATGTCGATGCTGGTGCGGGTGTCGAGATTACCCGTCGGCTCGTCGGCCAGCACTAACTCCGGTTCGTTGACGAGTGCTCTGGCGATGGCGATCCGTTGTTGTTGTCCGCCGGAGAGCTGATTGGGGCGGTGGTGCAGGCGGTCGGCTAGTCCCACCCGCTCCAGTGCCTGCATGGCGCGTTGGCGCTGGGAGCGTAACGCCATCAAGGGTTTGCGGTAAAACATCGGGAGTTCAACGTTTTCGAGGGCCGTCGTCCGGGAGAGCAGGTTGAAATTTTGGAAGACGAATCCGAGTTTACGATTGCGCAGAGTGGCCAGCTGCCGGCGGGTCAAACTCGAGATGTTGACGCCGTCGAGGTGGTAAGCCCCGGCGGTGGCTCGGTCGAGGCATCCCAGGATATTCATGAGCGTTGATTTTCCAGATCCGCTGCTGCCCATGATGGCCACGAATTCCCCGCGTTGAATGTTCAGGCTCACGCTGCGGACGGCGTGGACATCCACATCGCCGGTGCGGTAGACGCGGGCTGTGCGGTCGAGCTGAATGATGGGGCTGCTCATTGGCCGGCGGGGCGTCCGAAAAACCCTTTTTTCGGAGTGGCGGTTGAGCTGATGACGACGAGAGCGCCGTCCGGCAGACCACTGAGGATTTCGGTATCGACGTTGTCGGTGATACCAACTTTAATGACGACCGGTGTTATCGTCTGGCTGCCGGGTTCGAGAGTGTAGATAAGACGTTCATTGCGTTCGACCTTTGATGGTCCTGAGCGCGAGTAGGTCGTTCCTTCCGGCGGACTGAACCGCAGGGCTCCATTCGGGATTTTTGGCACATCGGTCCGATCCGCGACCCGTACCGAGACATCGGCCGTCATGCCGGGAAACAGTTTATTTTCCGGGTTATCGACGGAAATGATAGTATCATACGTGACAACATTTGTCGTGATAATAGGCGCCATTCGCACCTGTGTGACGACACCGGCAAAAACTTCGTCGGGAAAGGCGTCGACGGTGAAACTGATGGATTGTCCATCCTTGACCATTCCGATGTCGGACTCGGAAATGGACGCCTTGATGTGCATTTTTGTAATGTCTTGGGCGATGGTGAACAGGATCGGGGTCGTCATGGCGGCGGCCACGGTTTGTCCCAGATCCACTACGCGGGAAATGACGATGCCATCGACGGGGGCGGTGATCCGGCAATACCCGAGGTCGATGCGGGCGCGGTCGACGGCGGCTTCGCGGATGGTGACCAACGCTTCGGCTTGGGCCAGTTCGGCGACGGCTTCTTCGAGGTCGAACTGAGTGGCGGCTTGTTTAGGGAAGAGGATTTGTTTGCGTTCGAGGTTTTGTTTTTTCAGGGTGGCGCTGGCCCGGGCGCTGGCCAGTTCTCCTTCGGTTTGCCGGAGGATGGCGGTATACAGAGAGGAATCGATTTCGGCGACGACATCGTCTTTTTTGACGCGCGAATTAAAATCCGCATTGAGGACGGAAATTTTGCCTGAGACTTGGCTACCGACGTCCACTCTGATGACGGCGCTGAGTGAGCCGCTGGCGCTGACTTCTTGAATGATATTGCCGCGTTGGGTGGCGGCCGTTTGGAAGGTGAACGGAGGGGTGGATTCCTGACGGCAGCTGGTGGCGGCCAGACTGAGACCGGCGGCTGGTGCGAGGAAAAACAAAGCGGTTTTCATTGGGGGAAATTATTTCCAGCCGCTTTCGAGCGCTTGCTGGGCTGAGAGCACGTTGACGTACAGCAAATTATTTTCCAGCGGGCGGGGTGGCTTCTGGAACGGGGATGCCATGAGTCGCGGCCCATGTCCGGGCGGCGGTGTTGTCGCGTTTCAACCATTCGTTCATGCCGACGGTAATGGATTGGGCGCGGCTGGTCTGATCTGAGATGCTGGCGGCCCAGGTGAGGGCGGCGGCGGGATCGTTGTCGAAGGTGGCCAAGGCCAGCCCGCGGACGCCGGCATCACGGGCCGGGCCGGAGGCTTGATCAGCGAGCCAGGTGGAGGCGGCTTCTGGATTTTGTTTGGTCCAATTCCACATCACTGTGCCCATGGCGGTATTTTTGGCTTCTCCTTCCTCGCGGTTGGCGAGCCAAGTGGCGGCGTCGTTGGGTGCCTGGCGGACCCATGATTCGGTGACGAGTCGCAGTGCTTCGCCGGAGTACGGCTCGGCGGCGAGTTGATCGAGGTGCTGGGCGGCGGCGGCGGGATCATTGCGGGACCAGCTTTCGAGTGATTTCAGCATGGCGGTGGTACCATCGTCGCCCGGCAGCGAGCGGGCCCAGGCCATGGCTTCGGCTGGCGACGATTTGGCCCAAGCTTGCGCAATATCACCGATGACACGGCGGCGCGCGCCGCCCGCGTCCTCGTCCAGTTGCGTTGCGAGCGAGGCGGCGCGGCCCGGGTCGGTGCCGGCCAGAGTGCCGAGCACTCCGATGAGAGCGCCGCTTCGTTGGGCGTCAGGTAGGTTGGCCGCCCAGGCCATGGCGGCAGCTGGATCCTGTCGGACCCATTCCTTGCCAATGCTGCCAGCCAGAATCTGGCCCATCACGGGAAAATCGACGAGCCGGTTC
>CAJBME010000328.1 GCA_903954065.1 uncultured bacterium | reverse complement strand
CTCGTCGCGGAGGACGGATGGTGTCAGGACGTTTAGTGACGTGCAGACTTTCAAGTCCTTCGGCGTGTCAGAGATATTCCGCAGCACCAGCATCGTCTTTACAGTTTCGCCAAGTCTGGCGCTCCGGGGGATGAGCATCCCGGAGCGCAGCCCATCCTGCTCCGGTCCCCACGCGATGACGTCATCCGGCTTCCAATCCGCTAGTTCCTGTGAGTCGGCGACTTCTTTGGAAAGCGCATTCCACTCAGCGCTCCAATCGCCGCTGGCGCGCGGCACCGGCAAGGTCGCGTGCTTCGGCGGCTCTGCCTGTGGCACCTCGACCGCCGGTTTCACCGAAGGCCGCACCCGATTCATTTCAGTGGTGGCGAAGTCGCCGATCTTCACGAGATCATCCATGTTCCGCAGTGCCATCGAGCGGGCCAACTGGAACGGTTCGCCAGCGTCGCCGAGCACGAACACGCGCCCGGCATCGAGCGCATACGCTTTCCCATCGAGATACAGCTTCTTCGGCTCGTCCGATGTGTATTGCACGGAGATGGCGCGCTTGTTCACGTTCTTACCGGCTACCGCCGTCTTCGCGGCGTCCACGAGATACACGGTGCCATTAAAACGCCACTTGGCCCCGGACGACCACTCGGACATCCCGCTGGAAAGGTTGCCTTGATAGAAAAGCACAAAGTTCACGTCTTTCTCCGACTGCACGGCCTTGGCCGCGTAGTCTTCATTGAAAAGCATCTTCGACACCGGCTTCACGTCTGTACGCAGCCCGGCTTCCGCCGACTTCGGAGCGGGAGTATCCGGCGCGACGACCGCACCACTTGCTAGGGGGCCGAAGTTGGCTTTGGTGCAGCCTTGGATAATCTTCTGTAATGCTTCTGCGGGAAAATCCGCCGAGGTTGATATCGTAACGCGCTGGCTTGGCATCAGGTCCCCCGCCGTTGAGGCGCGCTTCATTTCCCAGTTTAATGCCAGTGCTTTGATGGTTTGGGCTAGCTCATTCTCCGTGCAGGTTTTTTTCTCACTCTGCAGGCTGACTGTCAGGGTGCCAGCTCTATCCGTCTGGACGGAAAGGTTCTGGACGTTGGCTAAATTTATCCGTTCCGGATTTCCCGATGTGCTCCAGGAATACAGTGTGCCGGCTTTCGGTTGCTGATCCTGCGGGACTTCCATGAGCGTTGCCATCTGCGCCATCACTTCTGCCGACGGCGGGTGCTCCATGGGCCAACCGTTGGAAGACGTCTCGGTAATCAGATTCGGTTTGGAAAAGTCCACGCGTTTGAAGCAATTGGCAACCGGCTTGCCCTCCGCATTTTTCGCATTGCTACGCACATCCCTTGAGGCAATCCACAGCACCTCATGCTGCGCATCCCAAGCAACCGCATAGAGAGATCGTGCAGCAAAGGCATCGCCAGCGATCCAGGTGGACCAATGCTGAGCTGGCCGCTTCCCCAACGCTGGCCAACTGAGGATGGCGCTGGTGGCCACGTCCGAACCATGAAATACTTCGCCATAAATATGCAGCGACACGCCTCCCGCCAACGCCCAGGTGCCGGGAAGGCTAGTGGCGCGGGCATTAACAAGGATGCCTTCCGTTTTCGCCGGAGCCTCAGCCGTCCTCGGCTCAGGCGCCGTCGCGGTGCCTGGGGCTTCAGGATTGGCTGCGGCTGGAGGCGCGGGCTTGTCCAAGACCTCGGTCTGCGACTCGGCGGGGACTCCGGCGATGTCGAGCTGGCGCTTCACTTCGTCGCGGAACTCGGCGGGTAGGTCGGTCGCGGGGGTGTCGGTGATTTGGCGCGGATGGGTGTAGTCAATTTTCCGCGCGCCGCCTTTGTGCAGGAGGTAGAAAGTTCCTTCGCCGGGGCGGCAGACGATGGCCCAGGTGCCCCAGCCGTCTGGGATTTCGAGTTTGTGAGGGTCGGGACGAAGTTTGCCGGTTGCCTCTGTGGCCTCGAACAGGAGCCCCGCATCGTTCGTGCGTCGGTGACCGACCGGTCTGCCGACGATTTTCAGCGTCACGGCACCGTATTCCGCTGTTCCTCCACTCAACGGATATTCGCCCGGGCCGAGCACGACGCGCGTGGTTTTGGCGGCGGCGGGGTCGACGGGGAGGACGCGGAATTTCACGGTCGCAGTGGGCAGCGAGCCGGCGAATTCCACGACATCGGCGCGGGCGGCGAGGCGTTGCACGAGGGCATCGAACGCGCCGTCGGTTGCGTCGGTGGCGAAGGCGTTGATTTCGTCTGCGGTGGGCGTTGAGGCGAACAGTTCGCGCACGGCGCGGTCG
>CAJBME010000327.1 GCA_903954065.1 uncultured bacterium | reverse complement strand
CCCGGGCGCGGGTGACGACTTGACCCCAGTTGGCATGGTCGGCTTCGGAGAATTTGTTGAACAGCCGCTCCAAGGCGCTGAAAGCGGAATCCTGAACTTTGTCCGCGAGTTCGACGCCATTGGCCTCCTGCCCGCCTCCGAGGAAGACCTTGGACGCGCCGATGATGTGACTGAGGAGTTCACTGACGCGATGTTTGGCGACTTCGAGGTGGGTCTCCACGGCCTTTTTGGCTTCGATGGCTTCCGGGGTGGTGGCGGCTCCGTGGGAATCCAGCGTCTCCTGAGCGGCAATTTGAGCGGCGATAGCCTGACGCAGGGGCTCATGCTGGACGCGGGGCAGGTAACCAAACAGGATGGCGCTCTGCACGCCGGCGGCACGAGCTTCATTCAGGACGGATTTTTCGTCGTCGCTCCAGCCCTCCCGCACCCAGAGGGAAACCTCGTCAGGGCTGGTGACGGGCTTGCTGGACGAAAGCTCGAAGGCCAGCTTGCGGGGCTGTTTGGAGTTCCCCTGCTGGAGAGACACCGGCTTGAGGGATTGCTTGAGGGCATCGCGCAGGAGGTCTGCGCGTTTGGTGTTGATGCGCTCCTCGTCATTGAGGACGGCGGTGCGGCGGCGGTTGAAGTCATGGGTCCACAGGGCTCCCTCGCGGGTCTGGAGGCGGTATTCGGATTCCACCGCCATGATCTGGCCCTCCTTCACGAGCTTCTCCAACAGGTCCGGGACCCGCTGCTCCAGTTTAGGGCGGTCGTTTTTCAGATCGCTGATGAGCAGGTCCACGAGGGTTTCAGCATTGGCGCGGACGCCGTCGTCGGTGCCGGGCGTGCGGTGGAGCTTGCCGATCAGGAAGATCAGGGCGCAGAGGCTGGAACAGAGTTCGCCGTCCGGGGTGCCATCGCGCTGTTTGCGGATGATGGTGTCGTATTCACCTTGAAGCTCGCCGGAGTTGATGAGATCCGTGCAAATCTGATCATAGATGAAATCGGCCGGGACGACGCAACCCAAGGCGGCAAGGGCGGAGGATTGGGTGGCCGCAAAGACAATCTGCATCTGGGAACGCAACTGGGCCTTGGTGCCGGAGTGGTCGGTGTTTCTGAGGACCTTTTCCCAGAAGCGGCGGCGCGTGGGCAGGAGCGGGTAGTCCGCGACAAAAAAGGCTTCATCCTCGTGGTTGGCGGCGAGGCGGGTGTTTTGCAGATGCCGGGCGAGTTCGCCCTGATTGCCGTCCATGCACTTGGAGATGGCGGCTTCCTGTTCCGGTTTCTTCCGGAGGACGGTTTTGCGGATCACGCTTTCCACGTCGGTGTCGGAAAGTTGGACCTTAATGGTGTAGCGGGCTTGTAGCCTTTGCAGGGAAGCGGTGGTATTGAGGGCGGATTGGCCGGTGCCTACCAACAGCAGACGCTGTCCGAGGTCGGTGCAGCAATGCTCCGTAATCTCTTGGAGGTCCATGGCACGCTGCACCCGGTCCCCGATGAACTGTTGGATTTCATCAATCACGAGGAGGGTGCAGGGCAGACTACCCTTGTCGCCCAAGACCTGTTTTAACAGATCAAGAGTTTGCGCGATGGTGGGCGAGGTAAGATCCGGAAATCCAGCCCGGAGCATTTCGCCAACCCCGGCGACGGTGCCGT
>CAJBME010000326.1 GCA_903954065.1 uncultured bacterium | reverse complement strand
CGATCTAGTGGCGGCGTCGAACGTTTCTCCGAACGATTTTTGAGCTGTGGTCCGGCTGCGTGGAAGCGGATTCGGATCCGTGTTTTGAAGGATGTGGCCTGGGGGCCAAGTGTGGAAACTGGGGCCGACGTCCCCGGCTACAGTGGCGGCTTGGCCGCTGCTGCTGCCTTAGCTGCCAGTTGATCGCGGTGGAGGCGGGCGCAGCGCCACATGTAGGCTGGGCCGCCTTCGGCGGTGCGCCCCCATGCGCTATCGACGGCTTTATTGAGGAGGACGAGGGCTTGTTCGCGGCGTCCGAGCAGCCCTTCATTGACGCCGACGTAGTAGTGAGCAAAAAACTGGGGGGCTCCGTCGCGCGCTAGGCCCTTCGTCTTCAACGCGGACAAGACCTCGTCGCCAGTCAGCGTGCCGGCAAACATTCGGTACAGATCGGGAAACGGCTCGCGGTCGAAACGTGTGTATTCGACCATCATGGTGCGGGCTTTTTCCAGGCCATGAACGGGCACATCGGCCATGAACTTCCAGATGCCATTTTCACGGTCGCCGGCTTCGTATGATTGGTATTTCAGGAATTGGGCGGAGGACTTGGCAAAGTCTCCGGCGTAATAATAGGCGATGCCGAGACGCCAGTGGGGGGCATCCTGCGCGGAATCCAGCGCGATCATTTTTTCAAAGTCGGCGACGGATTCTTGAAACCGACCAAGAAAGAGCAGGGCATCACCTCGTTGGGAGAGCAGCCGGATCGAATCCGGGGTGGCGGCAAGGGCAGCGGTCAGGCGCTGGACATCTGCCTTCAGGCTGGCGGTTTCGGTCGCGTGGGCCGGCAGTTCGGCGGGCGCCGTCTCCGCGGAGAGCGCCTCACTACCACCCAGCGCCAGCAGGGCCAGAAGAATCGAACAGAGCAGTTTCATCACTGTCGATCATGGCGCATACATTTCTTCTCGGCGACTGATTTTACCCGCTTCCGAGGGCACAGGGCTCACTGCCGCCTGATGGAGGTACGGCAGCGGCTCTCTGGCGGCTCCGTGGAGCCGCTCTTATTGACTGGATTTTCTTAGTCGTCGCTCATGACGACTTCGCGGGCACTGGCGGCGCGTTTACGGGCGTTCTCATCAAGGATTTTCTTGCGGAGGCGCAGACTGGCGGGGGTAGCCTCGACGTATTCATCGGCGCTGATGTATTCGAGGGCGCGTTCCAGGCTCATCTGAACGGGTGGCTCGAGCTGGACGCCCTTGCCATCGCCTTGGGAGCGCATGTTCGTGAGGTGTTTTTCGCGCACGGGATTGACGGGCATGTCTTGAATCCGGGCGTTTTCGCCGACCACCATGCCTTTGTAAATCTTGTCGCCGGGGGCGACGAAGAGGCGGCCGCGTTCTTGGACCATGACGAGGGCGTAGGCAGTGGCCACGCCGTCTTCCATGCTCCAGAGCACGCCATTGCGGCGAGTTTCGATTTCTCCCGCATGCGGGGCGTAATCATGGAACAGGTGGCTCATGACGCCCATGCCTTTGGTGCCATTGACCAGGTCGGTTTCGAAGCCGATCAAGCCGCGCGTCGGTACGATGGCTTCGATGGAAACCTGATCGCCATGGTGTTCCATGTTGGTGATCTGGCCTTTGCGTGTATTGAGGTTCTCCAAGATCGAACCCATGCAATCGTTTGGAATTTCGATGAAGACTTTTTCGCGAGGTTCGATGGTCTTGCCTGAAGCGTCTCGTTTCATGATGACTTCTGGTCGGCTGACGCAGACCTCAAAGCCTTCGCGGCGCATTTGCTCGACCAAGATGGCGATCTGCATTTCGCCCCGGCACATCACGTTGAAGATTTTCGGGTCGTTGGATTGCGAGACGCGGAGGGCGATGTTGGTGCGGATTTCTTTTTGCAGTCGGTCCCAGATGTGGCGGGCGGTGACGTGTTTGCCTTCGGTGCCGGCGAGTGGGCCGTCGTTGACGGCGAACTGCATGGAGATCGTGGGGGGATCGATTGGCTTGTAGGGAAGGGCTTCGACGCCTTCACCGTTGGTGATGGTTTCGCCGATTTGGACTTCGTCGAAGCCGGTCAGGCCGACGATATCGCCGGCATGAGCTTCGTTGACCTGAATTCGGGCCATGCCTTGATGGTGGAAAATCGCGCTGACCTTGCCTTTGACTTGGCTGCCGTCGCCGCGTTTGAGGACGACTTGATCGGCCACGCTGACTTTACCGCGAACGATTTTGCCGAAAGCGATCCGGCCGAGGTAGTCGCTATAATCGAGATTGGCGATCAGCAGCTGGAAATCATGACCGGCGTAGGCGCGTGGCGGCGGGATGTGTTTAACGATCGCGTCGTAGAGCGGCTTCATATCGACGTTTTCGTCTTCCAGCTCGTTTTTGGCGTAGCCATTTTTGGCGGAGCAGTAGATGTGTGGGAAGTCGAGTTGTTCGTCGGTGGCTTCGAGTTGAATGAACAATTCGAAGACTTGATCGAGGACCTTGTGTGGGTCGGCGTTATCGCGGTCGATTTTATTGATGACGACGATGGGTTTAGCGCCGGCCTCGAGGGCTTTTCGGAGGACGAACCGGGTTTGTGCTTGCGGGCCTTCGGCGGCGTCGACCACGAGTAGCACGCCATCGATCATGTTCATGATGCGTTCGACCTCGCCGCCGAAATCGGCGTGACCTGGGGTATCGACCACGTTGACGTGGAAGTCGCCGTAGACGAAGGCGGCATTTTTCGCTCGGATGGTGATTCCTTTTTCACGTTCCAAGTCCATTGAGTCCATCAGTCGTTCCTCGGCGAATTCGGACTGGTTGGTGCGGAAGGTGCCTGATTGTTTGAGGAGGCAGTCCACCAAGGTGGTCTTGCCGTGGTCAACGTGGGCGATGATGGCGATGTTGCGGATGTGCTCCATGGTGGTAAAAACGTGCGGCTCGAAAGAAATCGCCGCGTGGTGAGCGCAGGCTGGACAGCTGGCTGGACGCGGGGGATCGCCAACATGCCCGCATTTCTCCTATGGGCAACCGAGAAGGCGGCAACCGAAGGAATTGTCACCTAGGACCGTGGAGGCTGGGCGGGCCGTCGTTTAGGGCTGTACGGTGCGGGGCGCCTGGTTATTTCCGGCTGAGGGTGATGCATTTGAGCCGGGCCTCATCCGTGGGGCTGGAAGATTTGATGGCTGGATCGTCTTTAAATGCGCCGTGCACGAGGCGGCGCTGGTAACTGTTCATGGGGGGGAGCTGGACCGGACGGCCGGTATGCCGCACGCGATCGGCCTGTTCCTGAATGTGGGCCAGCATCTGGTCTTCTTGAATCAGGCGGTAGTGGGCGATGTCGACCCGCACCTTGGGAGCGGTGGGCAGGCGGTGGTGCAGCAGCCGGTTCAGCAAATACTGAATGTCTTCCAAACGTTCCCCGTCGCGCCCGACCAGCAGGTCGCCCTCGTCTGTAAACACTTGGAGAGCGAGACCGGAGGGGGATTCGCTGTGCTCGATGTGCACGACAAATCCCAAATACCCCAGCAGCGTGTCAAGCAAAGCGCGCGCCGTTTGGACGGCATCGAGATCAGAAGGTGGGGAGTCGCTGGCAGCCATGCCTTATCATGGACGCAAAACCTGTCAGGCGGAAAGCCAAAATCACGGTCTCGGCCATGGTAATTTCATTTGGCTTGTCCGCTGCTGGCTACTCGGCGATTGGGGGCTTGTCGGGAGCGGCGTGTGGGAGGGTAGTTGCTGAGGCCCGTCGGTTTGTCGGCCTCAGCGTGGGCGGTTTGTTCTTTCCGGCCCGGTTTCCTGGCGGTAGCCGGAGGGGATTAGGTATCGTTGGGTTTGCGCAGGGCGCTTTTTCCGGTACCGCCTGGGCGTGGTGATTTGCTGGCGGCGCTGGCGCCTGGGACGTTTCGTTGCGACGCCTTTTTTTGTTGTTCGGCGAGGCGTTCGGCGAAGATTTCCATGAAGCTGGGTTTGCCTCCGGCTGCTTTTTTGCTGCTACCGGCGGAGTCGGGGAGCAGGTGGCCGGCGGGTTTTTCGATGAGGGCGGGCTCGGGCATTCTTTTAACGACCCATGCCTGGAAGATGCCGATGATGTTGGAGACCGTCCAGTACAGTGCGAGGGCGGCGGCGAAGTTGTAGCACATGACGAGGAAGATGACCGGCATGAACAGGAAGATGCGCTGTTGCATCTGCATGTTTGGATCGGGGCTTTTCGGGGTCATGGCCATTTGCACGAACATGGTGGCGGCCATCACCAGTGGAAGTGGATTGATCGGCAGCCCGCCGATGTGGAACTGGGTGTCAGGTAGAGCCAGATCATTGACCCAGAGAAATCCATGGCCGCGCATTTCCACGGCAAAACGCAGCATCGTATACAACCCGAAGAAAATCGGGATTTGCAAAAGCATCGGCAGACAGCCGCTGACCGGATTGACACCGTATTTTTTATAAAGCCCCATGACTTGGGAGTTCATTTTCTGCGGGTCATCCTTGAATTTTTCCTGCAGTTCCTTCATCTGCGGAGCCAGTAGCGACATGCGTTTCATCTGGCGGGTCGCCTTCAGGTTCAATGGCCAGAGAATACCGCGGACCAGAATGGTGAGCAGAATGACGGCCCAGCCCCAGCTTGAGGCGGTAAAACTCATGACTTTTTCAAACCAGATCAGCATCCAGAGCATCGGTTTGCTGATAAAGCCAAACATGCCGTAAAACATGGCGTCATCCAGTCGCCGCGGTAGTTTGGAAAGCACGCTTTGGGCGCGTGGTCCCATGTAGACTTCGAGATCGAATGATTTTTCCTGACCGGGGGTGAGTGACAGGTCGGGCAGTCCGATGGCGGCGTAGACGGCGAAGGTTGAGTGGGGCGAGCCATTTTCTTTGGTGAGCACCATGGCTTTGCGTTGGGCCCAGATTTTGCCGGCGGGCAGGTCTTTTTCTGAGGCTGTGTGTGAGATTAGGGTGGTATAGTACTGGCTATGCACACCGCCCCAGAGCATTTGGCCGAACGATTTTTCAAACGTGGGGGCGGCTTGGCGGAACTGCATACCGAGGAAGTTGGATCCTCCAAACCAGGAGGCATTTTCCTGAGCGGCTTGGCCGTCGGCGTTCCAGCAGATGGAGACGGGTTCTTCGGTGGTCTGGAGCGGGGTGGCGGTACCGGCGTAGAGTGACCATGTACCGGCGTGGCTGTTGGCTCCGGCATTTTTAAAGCTCAGGTCCAATTTCCAGAGAAACCCTTTACCTTGTCCCTCCATGACGGGCGTCCATTTTTTGCGAATGGTCAGGCCTTCCGGGGTGGTGCGTTCGTAGATGACGGGTGTCTGGCCGACTGGGGATTTGAGATCGTAGGCGTCGGTTTCGATGATGCCGGCCATGGGGGAGAGTGCTCCCACGGCGGCGGTTGTTTCCGTATTGAGGACGGTGGGGCCGACGCCGGAGAACCGTTTGGGTGGCAGGGTGATGGACTTGATACCGCCGCCGATATTGGAGAAAACGTATTCGATGCCATCATCGGAGATGGGCATGGTTTTTTCGTCCGCGGGCGGGGCGGCGGCGACTACCGGAGCGGGCGTGGCGACGGCGGCCGGGGTGCCTGCGGCGGCTTGCACTATCTCAGGCCCGGTTGTGATCCGGGGTTGCGGTTTGGGCAACGTCCAGAACCAGGCGATGAGGCCGGCGGTGCAGAGGGTGACGACAATCCAGGCAGTACGGTCCATGTGGAAAAATGAGGATGGAAATGAGGGTGGATCAAAAAAACGGGGGCGGGGAGGTGCGACGCGGAGTCAGTCAGATCAAGAACGATGTGTGGAAAAGCAAATCAGGGAGAAACAAGTGAGACGGCTGAAGTCTTGCCCTTAGAGTGGATTTTTTAAACTCCGTTGGGGAAGGAATCAGTGGCTATCGGAAGGCGAGTGGGCCGGCTGCGGGCAGGAGCAGTCGGTCCGGGCTGAGAAACAATCTGGCACAGGATCATAGCCATGTCCTCCCCAAGGGTGGCAGCGGGCTAGGCGTTTTATTCCCAGCCACACTCCGCGTATACTGCCGTGGGATTTTACGGCGTCGAGGCAATACTGTGAACAGGTCGGGGTGAAACGACATCCGGCGCCGGGGCCGGCTAGCCAGTGAAATGGCGGTGACAGCACTACCTGATAAAATCGCAGTGCCCCGATGAGAAGTGACTTCATGGCACGGCGGGAGACTGAAGTGGGATGGTGAGTCCCGGTGCGGCCACGGCTGGAGCCGACACGTTGGCCGCTGTGATTGGGGCTGTACTGCTGGGGGGCGCGCTGCGGACTGTCCGGGGCGGACATAATCCAGCCTTCCGGGCTAGGCGGTGCCATTCGGCGCGCAGGGAAGCAAAATCAGCGCCAGTGGAGGCGCGGCGGGCGATGGTGACAAAGGCGGGACGAGCGGCTTCTCGCTCCATTGTCGGAAGCGCCTCACGGATGATCTCGCGCAGGCAGCGCTTCAGACGGTTGCGGACCGGAGCGCATCCAAGGGCCTTAGGCACAATAACTCCGGCCATCAATTTGACCGCTTTCGGCTGATTAACCGCCTTCGGCTGAATGACCGCCTCAGCCTGATTGACCGCCAACGGTTGCTCTAAAAATCCGATGGCCAACAATTTCCCGCCCACCGAGGAGCCGCGGAGACGCACGGCTTCGAACTCACGACGGCGCGTCATCCGCACTGGACGGGGCAAGCTCATCGCCAGAGGTGAGGCAGCGGGCAGTGGGCCGCACGACCTGATGCCAGAAACGGCGGACTAACGGCCGTGCTGGGTCGTGTGGCGTGAATAATGGACCTCAACACCTTTAGGAATGAGGCGTTCACGGCCTTTTTGGCGACGACGGCGCAGGATTTCCCGCCCTCCTTTCGTCTTCATGCGGGCGCGGAACCCAAACTGGCGTTTGCGGGTGCGTTTCGAAGGTTGATAAGTGCGTTTAGGCATGGAAGTCAGGCGGTCAGGGCTGGTTCAGAGACGGCTCAGGCAGGAGCTGGGCCGGATAAAAGGAGTGCGAAGCTTACGAGGCGCCGGCGCTTTGTCAAACGCATGCGCACTATCCCTTGCGGATCGGACGATCCAGGGCCCCGGCGAGCTGCTCCGACTCGAGATTACACAGTGTTGCCGCGGCGACAACTTGCTCCGCAGGCAATCTTCGATTACAGCCTGCGCGCATGTGGAAAGGACGATTTCAGAAAGAAACGAGCGATCTTGTGAAGCGCTACGGCGAGTCAGTGTCATTTGACTGGAGGCTGTATGCGCAGGACATCCGCGGCTCGATGGCTCAAGCGGACGGGTTGTTGCGGGCTGGGATTCTGACGACGGCGGAGTGCCGTCAGATTAAGTCTGGGCTACGGGAGATTGAGAAAGAAATCCAGGATGGCCGGTTCACCTGGAAATTCAGTCTTGAGGATGTGCACATGAATATTGAGTCGGCGTTGACTGAGAGGATTGGGGCGGCGGGGGCGAAGCTGCACACGGCGCGGAGCCGCAACGACCAGGTGGCGACGGATGCCCGGCTTTATTGTCGGGATGAGGGGGCGGTCATGAGTGGGCTGATGCGTGACCTGCAGCGCGCGTTGGTGCGTTCGGCGGCGGCTCATGTGGAGGTGATATTGCCTGGTTACACGCATCTGCAGCGCGGCCAGCCTGTACTTTTTGCGCATCATTTGCTGGCTTATGTGGAAATGTTGGATCGCGATGCCGGGCGTTTGGATGATGCGATGCGGCGACTGAATGTTTCGCCGCTTGGCAGCGGGGCGTTGGCGGGATCGACGATCGTGCTCGATCGTGAATATGTGGCGGCGCAGCTAGGTTTTGATGGAGTGACTCGCAACAGCATGGATGCTGTCAGCGATCGTGATTTCATGGCGGAGTTGCTTTTTGTCATCGCCCTGTGTGGCGTGCATTTGTCGCGCCTTGCCGAAGACATCATTCTCTGGGCCAGCGCGGAATTTGCGTTCATCACGCTGGATGATGCGCACACGACCGGTAGCAGCTTGATGCCGCAAAAGAAAAACCCTGATGTGGCCGAACTCACTCGGGGTAAATGCGGCCGCCTCATCGGCAATCTGGTCAGCCTGCTCACCACGTTGAAGGGACTGCCCATGACCTATAACCGCGACCTGCAGGAGGACAAAGAGCGGTTGTTCGACTCCATTGACACCCTGAAAATGGCCCTAGCCGTCAATGCGGAAATGATCACGGCGATGCAGGTCAACGGTTCGGTCTGCCGGGCGGCGGCCAGCGATCCATTTCTGCTCGCCACTGACCTCGCTGATTATCTGGTCAAAAAAGGCCTGCCCTTCCGGCACGCCCATGAAGTCATCGGTAAGCTGACCGCCTTTTCACTGACGGAGAAACGCGGATTTCCCGACATGACGCTGGAGGAATTTCGACAGTTTTCGGACGAGTTTTCCGACGATGTTTTTGCCGTCCTCAACCTCGAGACGGCGTTGGCCGCCCGTCAGGCGCCCGGCGCTCCCTCGCCGGCCGGGGTGGCTGCCGAAATCAAACGCTGGCAGAAATCACTGGGCAAGCCGGCCCGCAAACGCTGACTGGTAGGGCGCGGAGGGCGTTCCGGCCGATGGCCGCCGCCGCGGCAAGATGCTGCGGCGTGACGGCTGTGGTGCGACGGCTGCGGCCCCTGCGGCGGTGCCTCAAGGTTGGCGCAGGCGATAGAATTTCGTGGGGCCGTCGATGACCTCGAGGACATTTTGATTTCCGCCTTCGATGAACGGAACGGTGGTGACTGGCTGCCACGAGTTGGGGGCCATGGTGGTTGACGACTGCAGGACGAGGGTTGCGGGAGCGGAGGTGGGCCAGGCCAGATTCACGGAGTTACCGGCGACGAGGCGGATGGTGAGAGCCACGCCAGCGGTACTGCTTCCGGCGGGGAGGACGCGGATGTCATCCAGCAGGAGGGTGTGATCGTCCTGCGGGGTACCAGTAGACAACCCTTCAAAACGAATTTCCACGGTTTCGCTGGTGGCCGTGAACGGAAGGCTCATCTCCACGTAGGGTGCTCCGGGGCCGACGGCTTCGACCGGCTCGTTCCATGCTTCGGCGCTGTCGATCAGAACCCGATACGGGGTTGGCCCGGGGGTGTCGCCGCTGCGGGCATTAACCAAGTAGTTGAGGGTGTAAGCGGTGCCGGGGGACAAGCCATTCAGGATTTGAGCCAGGCTGGATGTGCCCTGCATAAAAGCGACACGATCTTGGCGGGCGGCGATTCCGTTGTCTGCGAACGGTCCGACGGTATCGACATTGACCCCGTGTCCGCCGGTGGCGGTCCATCCGGCGATGGCGGTTTGATAGCCAGGATAGGCGACGATGCCCGAGGCTTCAAAACTCGGGTTTTTCACGATTACTTCGGTGGCGTCTTGGGGGACGATGGAAATGCCGTCCAGCAGCAGACTGGCGTCGCCCGCCGCGGTTCCTGCAAATTCCAGCACGCCGCTGGCGCTGGTGGCGGTGAAACTGGCATTCAAGAAATGGAAGGGCGCGCCCGGTCCGACGGCGACAATTTCCTCAACGCTCGCCAGCTCGTTGCCACCAAAGCGTACAGTTAGCGCCATGGTTCCTCCACAGCAGGCCCGGACATTGTAAAACGCCTGCAAGGCATAGCGCGTGCCCGGAGTCAGTCCGTTGACGGTCTGCACCATCGCGCCGCTGTTTTGCAAGAACGCCACCTGATCGCGGTCAGGAATCAGCCCGTTGTCGAAAAACGGCTGGGATGCATTGTTGACCCCGCTCCCGCCAGTCCATGCCGGGATTGGACCATAGCCTGGGCCCGCACCGACTGGGCCGGCCTCAAAGCTTGGATTCACGACATAGGAAGTAGTCCCATTAACAATGACGGATCCGTCCACTCCATCATGGCCACCGTTGTCGACGACTTCGAGAATCGTCGATCCGCGACCGACGCCTTCAATGGCCGTGGTCAGGGTGGTTTGCGGCAGCCCTTGGTCGAAAACGAGGGTGACTATGCCTGTGGCATCGGCATCGACGAGTCGGGCCACCGTGTCATCGGCGAGCCGGACTTTGACGGTAGCTGCGCCCGCTTCGAGTCGGCGGGCGGAGACGGTCACGGCCGCGAGGGCTTGGGAGCCTGGTCCGAGCTCGATGCGGCTGGGCCCAACTTGCAGGTTGGGGAGTGGTTCGACGACGACGCCTGTGACTCGGATGTCGTCGAGCAGGACCGTCTGATCGCCCTCGGCGATTTGTGCGAGGCGCAGGACGGCGCTGGTGCTCGTGGCGACGAATTCGACGGTTCCGCTCTGGTAAGCGGCTGTGCCGCCGGCTGGGGTGACGGCGAGTTCACGGACGGTGGTGTCGACGGAGACGCGCAGAGTGGGGGTGTTATTATTGCGGGCGTTATGGCGCCAGGAGACGGAGTATTTTTCTCCGGCGACCAAGCCGCGCAGGTTTTGTTCGATGTAGCTGAGGCCTTGGATGCACACGACGTGATCTTGTTCGGGGATGGATCCATTGTCGGCGAACGGGCCGGTGGCGTCATTGATGGCGATTTGGCCGGCGCCCCCTCCGGTCCATCCCGCTCCGGCGGGAATGTAGCCGGGTGATTCCGGCGTGCCGCTGGCTTCAAAACTTGGATTGGCTACGATGACTTGACCGGCCGCGCCGGGGACGATGCTGACTGCGTCCAGCAAGGCGCTGGCATCGCCGGTGGCGGTAGTGGTGAATGTTAATAACCCTTCTTCGGCTGTGGCGGTGAACGGGACGTTGCGGAAAAAGTATCCGGCGCCACCGGTTGCCGATGGCAGGTCGGTCACCGTGTCCAGTACCGCGCCGTCCCAGGAGGTGGCTAGATTAATGCTGCCGCCGCAGCATCCGCGCTTGTCATAAAACAGTTGAATCCAATACGTCTGGCCGACGGTGAGCCCCGTGATGGTCTGACTCAATGAGCCATTGCCCTGAACGAAGGCAGTCTGCAGACGGTCGACAATGGGAGTGCCACCATTATGAAACGGCCCGGCTGCGCGGTTGATGCCATGACCGCCCGTGCCGGACCAGTCGGTTATTTGCGGTGGGTTGCCGTTGCCGATGTATCCGGGCGCCGCGGGAAAATCATCGAGTTCAAAGCTCGGATTGGTGACGAAGCTGGCGGTGGCGGCGGGCAGATGTATGAGCGCGGGCAGGCCCAGCAGGGCCATGGCGCGCAAGGAAATACGTTGCATGAGGTTCGGGGGATGTGTGGGGACGGGTCGCGAGGGCTTGGTTATGCGGAAATCCGGCGGCAAAGTCAAACCACCAGACCGGATTCCGGCAACTGTTTCTGACACAATATCCCGGCGGATCGTTCACTCGGGGTCGTATTTCGCGGGATGACGATTTCGGGGGTTGGGTGATTGGCCCGGCCCTGAAAATCTGAATATTTCCTATGAAGATGTATGCGATTGGGCGTTTTGACTATGGCTTGGCGAGTCTGGGCTTTGCGTCTGAAGGGTTTTGGTGGATTCTTGAGGCGTTCCTGATTTTTAAATGTGTGTTTTCCCCCGTGTGTTGGCCGTTGCGGTCTGGAGTCTTGCGGTGCTGCTGCTGGTTGCTCCGGGCGGATTTGCTGCGACGGACAGTATAGTTACGATCAACGAGCTGCATTACAATCCGGCCGCTCCTGGGGGCGGTGGATCTGCGGCTGCTCCCGAGTGGATGGAATTGCACAATCCGATGTCGATTCGGGTTGATCTGGGTGGATGGTCGGTGCGCGGGGGCGTGAACTATGTGTTTCCCGAAGGCACGGTCATGGAGCCGGGCGGTTATCTAGTGGTGTCGGCGACGGCCGGGGTGCCGGCGGGTGCGATCGGGCCGCTGGCTGGCCGCTTGAATAATGACGGCGAGGAAATCCGACTGCATGAGCGATGGGGGCGGATGATGGATCGTGTCGACTACCGAAAGAGTGGCGAGTGGCCGGCCGCGCCCGACGGGGGAGGGCCGAGTTTGGCGAAGCGCAGGCCGGAGAGCGCCAGCGAGCTGGCGTCGTCGTGGGTGGCGAGTGCGGCGGTGGACGGGACTCCGGGACAGGAGAATTTTCTATTTGGGCTCGAGCTGGCGCCCCGTCCGGTTTTCACGCTGGGGAGTGTGTGGAAATACGAACCGACCGGAGCTGAGCTGCCGCAGGAATGGGTGGAGTCAGGCTCGTTTTCTGACGGTGCGTGGATGGCGGGTTCGGCGCCACTTGGGACTGTCGCGGAGGGGGTGGCCACCGTGCTGCCGCCTGGACGTGCGGCTTATTATTTCCGGAGGTCCTTTGGGTGGAGTGGCCGCTTTCCCTCGGCCCATCTCCTGCTGACCGGTTCGCTCGAGGGAGTGGCTGAGATTTTCTTGAATGGCCAGCGGCTCGGTCGTGCGGACGGCCGCGGGTCATTCGGTTTTGCCGCCTCTGTCCCGGAGTTGGTCGAGGGGGCCAATGTCCTCGCGGTGAAACTCGTACCTCATGCTGCACCGGCCGCGGCCGTCGTCGCGCTCGATCTGGCCCTCGTGGTAGTGGATGGTGAAACCGCGGTGGCGCCTCCGCTCGCCCCGCCTCCCGTTCGCTCGGTTGTCGTGAACGAAATGGCCTACCATGCCCGCCCCACCTTCGCCGACCCCGCGCAAGGTATCGGGTATGAGGAAAACCCTGCCGAGTGGATCGAACTCCATAATACCAGCTCCGAGCCGGCCGACATCGGCGGCTGGCGCCTGAGCGAAGCCGTCGACTACCTGTTTCTCCCCGGTACCGTCATTCCTCCTGGGGGATTCAAGGTCATCGATCGTAGTGAATTCTCCGGCAGTCTGGCTAATGGCGGCGAGCTGGTGCGCGTCCTCGATGCGGACCGCAGGATTGTCGACGAGGTGCGGTTTTTTGATGGGGGCCGGTGGCCGGAGCTGGCTGACGGTGGCGGCTCGACGTTGGAGCGACGCGACCCTCGGTCGGCCGGCATGGTGGCTGAATCGTGGGCGGCCAGCGACGAGCGGGGTCGCAGCGAATGGCAGACGGTCCGCTATCGGGCATTGGGGGCCGAGCCTCCGGGTTCCAACAATCCGGCGGTGTGGCGCGAATTTCTGCTGGGGTTTCTTGATGCTGGGGAGGCATTTATCGACGATCTATCGGTGCTTGAAGACCCTGATGGGGCCCGTGTGCAGTGTATACAAAACGGTGGTTTTGAGCAGGATGCGCCTGGTGGGGGTGCGACTCACTGGCGGTTACTGGGCACGCATAAGCTGAGTCGGGTGGTGGCGGATCCGGACGGAGCTGGTCGGGTCTTGCATTTGATCGCTACCGACCAGCATGATCACACCTATAACACCGCCTCGACCACGCTCGTCGGGAACCGGGTCATCAATCCGTCCAAAACCTACGAAATCTCGTTTCGGGCGCGTTGGATCAGCGGTTCGCCGCAGCTGAATTCGCGATTGTATTTGAATCGGGCGGCTCGCACGACCGTACTGGCGCAGCCGGTGGCGTGGGGCACGCCGGGCGCGGTCAACGGTCGCCGTCTTGACAATGCGGGGCCGGCTATGACCGGACTCCGCCACAGTCCGTTGGTTCCTGCTGCGGGCCAGCCGGTGCGGATTTCCGTCTCCGCGGTTGACCCTGACGGTGTGGCTAGCGCCCGGTTGTGGTTCAGTGTTGGCTCGGCGGCTTGGCGCAGCGAGCCGATGGGGGGTGACGGGCGGGGCCGGTTTTTTGGGGTTGTGCCTGCCCAGAGTACGGGGGCGGCGGTGCAATTTTATGTGGAAGCGGTGGATTCTGCTGGAGCGGTTTCTTTCATGCCGGCGCGCGGTCGGTCCTCGCGGGCGTTGTACAAAGTGGGCGATGCGGGCGTGTCGGCCCAGCGTGTGCGCAACAAAATGCGGTTGTACATGACGTCGGCTGACGCGGCGGAATTGCATCAGCCGATTCAGAGCGTCTCGAATTTCCGCTGGTCCTCGACGGTCATTTATAACGACCGTGACGTGTGGTATGATGTCGCTATTCGTTTAAGGTCAGCGCCATTCGGCCGTCAGGGGAATCGCGCTGGCTGGAACCTCCAGTTTGGGCCGGACGCGACGTTTCGCGGTGGGCTGACCTCGGTGGTCATCGATGGCGCCTATAACATGCCGCGCACTGACGGCGGAGGATGGCTGGAAAACTCGCTGGGTCCCAGCGTCAATGAGATGCTGTTTCAAGTGATTGCCAACCGTGCTGGCGGCATTCCGGCCAGTTATGATGATGTCGTGTATGTGCAGGCGCCGCGGGCGACGGAGGGGAACCGTTTGGCCCAGCTCAAAATGCAGCGATTTAACAAAGGATATCTGGAAGAAATGTTTCCTGACGGGGGCGACGGATTGCTTTTTAAACAAGAATTAATTTATTATCCGACCGCGACAGTTGACGGGCGGCCGGAGAGTTTAAAAAACGCGTTTAATGCGGTGCTAGACACGGAGATCCGCAGTTTTGGGCTGTCGCGGGACAGCTATCGTTTTAATTATATTCCGCAGAACCATCAGGACCGCGATGATTTTGACCGGATCATGGCCTTGGGTCAGGCGTTTGGGGCGTCGTCGGCCACGCTGTATGCTCGTACGGCTGCGGTGATGGACGTGGACAACTGGATGAGGGTATTTGCGCTCAACGTGTTGACCGGTTTGGCGGATACGTACAACAACGGACTGGCGCACAACATTCAGCTTTATGTGCGCCCGGGGGATAGAAAAGTCATGCTGTTCCCTTGGGATCAGGATCATGCCTTTTATCTGGCTCCGACCTCGAGCCTCTATGGGGGCAGCTCGCATCGGCTGGCGGCCATCATCAATCTGCCGGCTAACCGGCGCCTGTACGCCGGTCACCTGCTGGATCTTTGCCAGACCGCTTTCACCAATGACTTTCTTGATCCGGTCATTACGCATCTGCACGGCAGTACGGTCGCCAATCGTCCGCAGTATGCCTCCCTCTTCAGGTCCTACGTCACCAATCGACGAAACTACGTCTTGTCGCAAATTGCCGTCCAGTTTCCCCAAGTGCCCTTTGCGGTCACCAGTCACTCGGGAGTCGGGGTTTCGACCTCACAGCCGTTTGCGACCATCGAAGGAACCGGGTGGATTGATGTGGCTTCCTTGCTGGTCTCGCGTGCTGGCTCGATCCCGCGCCCTGCTCCGGTGACGTGGCTGGACGGGCGGCGCTGGCGGCTCGTGCTGCCGGTTGTTTATGGTGATAATAAATTTACCATCAATGCGATAGATCGGAAAGGAGTCGTCCTCGGCGCGGCCGAAGTGACCGTCACCAACACCGGTCAAACCGATCCCGCCACCGCCGGCTCACTCGCCATCACCGAAATCCACTACCACCCCGCCGGGGGTGTTCCGACAGAGTTTGTCGAGCTCATGAATATGAGTGGAAGGCCGGTGGACCTCACCGGAGTGACTTTCACCGCCGGAGTGCAGTTCGACTTTACCGGTAGTTCGATCACCACGCTGGCACCGGGTGAGCGGGTGGTGGTAGTCGAAAACCGTGCGGCTTTTGTCGGCGTGTACGGGGCGGGACGGCCTGTGGCTGGCGAATTTTCGAGCGCGACCTCGCTGGCCAATGGGGGGGGGCGCTTGACGCTGCTTGACCGAGGTGGAGCGGTCATTGCTGATTTTCGTTATGGGGATGCGCTGCCATGGCCGCCGGAAGCGGATGGGCTCGGCTGGTCGCTGACGGCTATCCATCTGGGCCCGGCTTTTGATCCTGCGGTGGCCACCTACTGGCGTCCAAGCCGGCAGTTGGGTGGGAGTCCGGGAGTGGGCGATAGCTTGTCCCGGGCGGATTTTCCTTCGCTGCTGGAATATGCTGTCGTCAGCGGTCCGAGCGTCGGGCCAGTCTCTGCTGCGCCCGGTCTCACCTGGACGGAACGGATCGGAGCCGATGAGGCGCGGGTCGTCATCGAATACTCAGATGACATGCAATCGTGGTCGGTTGATCCGGGTGATGGATCAGGTTGGTCGTTGGTTGGGGCCAGCTCGCAGGATGGAGTGCGCACTCTGACGGCCCAGTCGCTAGGGCCGCGGTCCGACCGCACGTTTTTGCGGCTTCGCGTGGTGCCGCGTTGATGGCGGGGCGGCACCATGAACGCCACTGGCGCGCGCTATTTTGATGGTTTTACCAGCGCACGACGCTGGCGGCCCAGGTGAATCCGGCGCCGAAGGCGACGAGCAGCACGTTGTTACCGGGTTTGATGACGCCGGTGCGGTTGGCTTCGTCGAGGGCGATGGCGCAGGCGGCGGCGCTGGTGTTGCCGAACTTGTGGATATTGGTAAACGCGCGTTCTTTCGGGATGCCGAGGCGGTCAGCGGCGGCATCGATGATGCGGACGTTGGCTTGGTGGGGGACAATGACGTCGATGTCAGACGGTTTCAGGCCGGCGAGATCGATGGCCCGGGCGCAGGCGGCGGTGACGTTGGTGACGGCGGCCTTGAATGTCTCCTTGCCCTGCATGTGGATGGTATTGAGATGCAAATGAGCATTCTCAGCGGTGATGGGAAGGGCGGAGCCGCCTCCGGGAACATTGAGAATGTCGGTCAATGTCCCATCGGTCCCCATTACGGTGACCAGCACCTGCGGCTCATGCACAGCCTCGTCGGTGCTGCGACGGCGCAGAATGGCGGCTCCAGCTCCGTCGCCAAAAAGCACACACGTGTTGCGGTCGCTCCAGTTGACGATGCTCGAAAGCTTTTCCGCTCCGATGATCAAGGCCGTCTTTCGATTGCCGGTATTGATGAAATGCCGGCTGATTTGCATCGCATACAAAAACCCGGAACAGGCCGCCGAGATGTCAAAAGCGACCGCATTTTTGGCCCCTAGATTGCGTTGCACATAACACGCCGTGGAGGGGAAAATCGTATCGGGCGTGATGGTGGCGACGATGATTAGCTCGATCTCGGGCGCTGTGACGCCGGCCATTTCCATGGCTCGGCGGGCGGCCATGGTCGCCATGTCGGACGTCGTCTCGCCGGTCGCGGCAATCCGGCGCTCTTTGATGCCCGTCCGGGTGGTGATCCATTCATCGCTGGTCTCGACTGATTTTTCCAGTTCGGCGTTGGTCAGAACACGCTCCGGTACGTAGCTGCCGGTGCCGGCAATTGTCATGAGGCATTCAGTAGGCAGCAGGTCGCGGTCAGGCATGAGTGGAAACTGTCGTGGCCTCGGCAAGATCGCCGGCAGGCGGGATGGGGGAGTGGAGAAAACGTTCTACAGACTCGGTGATATGCGGGTTGACCCGGTGACTGACCGACTCCACCGCCATGCGCAGGGCGTTTTTGATGGCGGTCGCATTGCTCGATCCATGAGCAATGATGGTCACGCCGTTGACGCCGAGGAGCGGGCTGCCCCCATACGTCTCATACGACATTTTGGTGTGCACCCCGCGAAAGGCAGGTTTGAGCAAAGCGGCCAGCAGTTTGCGCCAGACACTCGCCGTCAACTCGGCCTTGAGAGCACGGGCAAAGGCCTTGGCTGTCCCTTCGCATCCTTTGAGCAAGACATTACCGACAAAACCATCGCAGACAGCGACATCGACCGGCGACGCCAGTAGGTCACGGCCTTCGATGTTTCCCGTAAAATTCAGACCGAGCGGCCGCATCGCCGCCAGCCGGGCAAATACCTCCTTGGTGACTTCGTTGCCCTTGCTGTCCTCTTCACCATTCGACATCAATCCAACGGCCGGATTCGCCTTGCCGTGGACATGTTTGACGTAGGTCCACCCCATCAACGCTTGCTGCACGAGGTGCTCGGGCCGGCTGTCCACGTTGGCTCCGGCATCGATCAAATAACAAACACCATGGGCTTCGTTGGGGAAAGGAGTGAGGATTCCTGCGCGGTCGATGCCCTGCAACGTGCGTAATTTCAAGGTGCTGGCCGCCACCGCAGCTCCGGTATGCCCGGCGCTGACGACGGCGTCGGCCCGCCCGTCCCGCACCATGTCGGTGGCTACCGCGATCGATGAATTTTTTTTCCGCCGGATCGCGTTGACCGCGCTGTCCGTCATGTCCACGACTTCCGTGGCCTCAATGATTTCAATCCGCCGGTCCGAAAGTCCAATGCGCGCCTGTTCGGCCCGCAACTCATCCGGCCGTCCGACCAGATAGAGCGTGGAGATTTGCGGGTACGCGGCAAGCGCCAAGGCAGCCCCAGCAAGATTTGGGACCGGGCCGAAGTCACCTCCCATAGCGTCGAGGGCAATTCTCATGCAGTGCGAAAGACAAAGACTGGCGAATCCTTACCGGATTGGAAGGGAAAACAAAAAAAGATCGTCGAAAGATTTAACTGCCCCGCGGGGGGCTCCGTCCTGAAAACGATGCAGATACTTCAGATGATTTCCTAGAATAATGGGATTACGTCTCAGGAGCGAGAGCAGCAGCGTGTCGGGCGCGCTCTAAACCTTAAGGGAAAATTAAGATTGGGTCGCAATAGCATTTTGACACGAGTGTTTTTTCTATTCATCGTTCTGCGCTGTGTGTGGTAGCAGGGTGTTCGTCTTATGTCTGTCCGTATTGTTTTTTCGAACAATTCCGCGAGTTTGCCGGCAGGGGCAGGCTGTGGGGGTGCGGGTCTGTGGGGGCGGCTGATTGGGTGGGTGGGTAAGCGTGAGCTGGGGTGGCGTTGTGGTAGCCGGCGGGTGGTATCGGAGCCGACGGAGGTGGGGCGGGTGTGGGTGGTGGCGGTGGGGGTCGTTTTTGTGATGGTGGGGGGCGTGGGGTTGATGAGGCCGATTTCCGGGGTGGGGTGGGTGGAGCCGGCGGCGGCGGGGCAGGTGGAAGTTTTGACGGAAGCGGAGGCAGCGGCGGGCGGGGTGATGGTGGAGATGACGGAGCGTTCGTTGATGGGGGAGGAGAGGGCGGCGGTGGTGGAGCCGGTGCTGGTGGATCCGGCGGCGGTGGAGCCGGTTGCCTCATCGGTGGTACCGGAGGTGAGTGAGGTACTGGATGAGCCGTTGTTGGTGGAGGTGTTGGATGCGGATGAATTGTTAGCGGTTCCTCCGGCGGCGGCGGTGGAGGCGATGGTCGAGCCGTTGGCGCGCGGGCGGGCTGAGCCCCGGGTCAATCCGGCGGTTCCGCGCCGGGCGGCGGCGGCGGCGACGGGCGCGGCGACGGCTGGGGTCGCGACTGGGGCGGCGGGTGAGACTGGGGCGGCGGGCCGGCCTAGGGGTACGGGGGTGGCGAGATTACCGGCTCCGCCGTATCCGTCATTTGCCCGCAGCCGCGGGTTGCAGGGGACGACGTTTTTGAGTATTACGGTTAGTCCGTCTGGTTCGGTGACGAAGGTGGAGGTGGTGGGCAGCAGCGGGTATTCCGAGTTGGATCGTTATGCGGCGGACTGGGTTCAGAAGCGTTGGCGTTGGCCGGCGGGGGACCAGCGGATTTTTCGTCAACCGGTCGTTTTTCGTCTCCGCTGATTTTTGGCGGATTTCTCTTATCCAACCATGTTTATTGCCAACGTAGTCGTCGATTTTGTGATCAAGGGTGGTCCCATCATGTATCCCATTTTAGCGGTGGGTTTGGTGGCTATCTGCGTGGTGGTGGAGCGTTCGATCTGGTGGATACAGGCCAGTTTAAAGCGGTCGCCTCGGCTGTTGGACGAGGTCTATGATGATTTGCAAGCTGGGGCGGTGGCGCGGGCGGTTGAGCGATCGGCAGGGGCGGTCGACCCGGTAGTACGGCTGGTGCATCATGGATTGCTGCATCCGCACACCTCGATGGAAGGGGCTCTGGAGGTGGCGGCTGGGCAGGAGTTGCGGGCTGCGGGAAAATTTCTTGGGGCGATGGACACCATTGTCACGTTGGGCCCGCTTTTGGGACTGTTGGGCACAGTGACTGGGATTATGGGGTCATTTAGTTCGATTGGCGGAGCTGAGCTAGCGGTGGAAAAAGTCACGGGGGGGATTGGCGAGGCGCTGATTGCCACGGCGGCTGGTTTGGGCATTGCCATTGTCACGCTGATTCCGATGAATTATTTCCACAGTCGTCTGGCTTCGTTGCAATTCGATCTCGAGGCAGCGGCCAACAATGTGTTGATTTTAGCGGGTCGCAAAGGTCTGGACGGAGCGGAAACCAAGCCATGAAAATCCGTTCGCCCCTGCCCTCGCGCAAGACGCGCCTGGAAATCATCCCGTTGATTGACGTGATGTTTTTTCTGCTGGCCTCGTTCATGATGGTCAGTCTGACCATGACCAAGCAGCAGACGATCAAGGTGAACCTACCGGTGGCGGCCACGTCGCAGAAAGACTTCAAGCCTGACATGATCAATTTGGGCGTGAATGCGGCCGGGGATGTTTTTATGGATACGGAGGCGGTCAGCCTGCCGGAACTCGCGCAGAGGCTGGGGGAACGCCACCGGCGTGATGCTCTGACGCCGGTTTATATCAGCGGCGATGCCGACACCCGTCATGCGGACATGGTCAAGGTGCTCGACCAAGTGCGGCGGGCTGGTTTCACCAAATATGCCTTCAACGTGCGGGCCGAAGCCGCGGGGGGTGAAGCCAGCGCACCCTAACCCTTGGATCCTGTGAAACGATTTCTGGAGGCATCATTAATGGGGGTCACGCTCGCCCTGTGCGCGGTGTGTGTGGCGCAGTGGGCTCGTGAAGCGTCCTTTCGTGCACGGATGAACGAGTTGGAGCGCGATCTGGCCGGACAGGGTCGCCTCCGCGCTGAGGCGGTCGACCAGGCCGAAGTCTTTACTCAAGAAATCGAACGCCTCACCACGTTGCGGGCCGATACCGAGGCTCGACTGCTGGAAATGACGGCGCGCGTGCAGGAATTGGAACAGGCCAACCGCCCGCGGGATGAAAAACTGGCCGCCCTTGAATCCGAGGTGACGCAGCTTCGAGATGAAGCGGGGGCGGCGCGCGAGGCGCTGGCCCGCAGCACCGCGGCCGTCGCCGGTCAGAATAGCGCCGTGGAAGAACACAATGCCATCATCGAGAAAGCCAGTACGCAGCTCAAAAAAGTCACCGCCGAGCGCGACGAGGCCATCGAAAAACTGAACGCACGAACCCGCGCCTATAACGAATTGGTCAACGCCCAGCGCAAAACAGGGCGTTGAGCTGGCAGAGGTGTTGGCGGCGGCTGGGCGGCGACCTACGGGTCGGGGAGGTGGATTGGGTTGTTTCGTGGCTGGCGGAGGGTTTTGTTTCTTGGTAGAATGACTATGAATCAAAGAACCAAGGAGGCCCTCGATGTACGAAATTCATGGATTAACGCGGCGGATTGAGCTGATGGAGCAGGCGTTGCAGGTGGCGTTGACGCGGATTGATCATCTGGAGATGGAGTTGAAGATGGAAGACCGCAAGTTAACCCGGTTGGAGAAGGAGGTGGCTGAGGATCATCGAGTCATTGATCGTTTGGAGCACGGATTGCCGGTGGGGTTGTGACGAGCTGTGGGGGGCTGGGGGGTGGAGGGGATCCACTTTTTGCTGGGAGCCTTGGCGGACGGCGGGTTGGGCGCGATGGGTGGACTGGTGGGCGGGCGAGCGCCTTCGCCTTTCTGGTCGGTCGTATTTACGAAAACATCACTTGTTCCGAGCGTGTGAGCTTTCACCATGCGCGCGTATGAAGGAATTTCTTGTCAGTCCTGGCGCCAAAGTGGACTTGGGTCGTTGGGACCCGAACGACACCAGCGCTTTTTCTGGTTTAACGAAGGACGACGGGGTGGTCATGGTGGAGAACGCGCGGCTGCGGTTGCGCGAGCTGCAGTCGCGTCTGATTGCGCAGCGTCGGCACAAAGTGTTGATTATTTTCCAGGCGATGGATGCGGGCGGTAAGGATGGGGCGGTGCGGAATGTATTTCAGGGGTTGGACCCGCATGGATTGAGTGTGGTGGCGTTCAAGGCCCCGACGGCGACCGAGCTAGAGCATGATTTTTTGTGGCGCATTCATCCGCGGGTGCCTGGCCGCGGAGAGATTACGATTTTCAATCGCAGTCATTATGAAGACGTGGTGGCGGTCCGGGTGCGGAAACTGGCTCCGCGTGAGGTCTGGGAGCGGAGGTACGAACACATTGTCAATTTTGAGCGTTTGCTGGCGGATGAGGGGACGACGGTGCTTAAGTTTTTCCTACATATTGATGCGGCGGAGCAAAAAGCCCGGTTGCAGGAGCGGTTGAGGGACCCGTCCAAGCAGTGGAAACTGCAAGCGTCGGATCTGGCGGACCGCACGCAGTGGGCGGAATTCATCAAGGCGTATGAAGAAGCGCTCGGGCGCACCAGTACTGTGCATGCTCCTTGGTACGTCGTGCCGTCCAACAAAAAGTGGTATCGCAACGTGGTGGTGGCCCACATCCTGCGCGAGGCATTGGAGCGGCTTAAGCCAGAATTTCCGCCGCTGGCGTCCGAATTGGCCGGCGTGCGCAGCCTGTAAACTTTCTGTCGCTGGGGTCGCTGACCCGGAGCCGATCGGTTTTTTGAAGCGAAGCTGGATACGACCGTGGCAGCGCACGCCTCACCGAACGTCTTTTTGGCGGATTCGAAACAGTGCGTTCGCATCTGTGGTTTGAATGACGTGGCCTGACGGCCAAGTGTGAATGCCGGGGTCCGCGTGCTCAGCGACACTGGCGGCGTCGCCGCCTGGCGGGTGGTTTCGTTTCCGTTTTTTCTTGTTGAAAAGCGATAAATGTTTTTATATACATGTGCTTAAGATTACATGATTTTTTGATTAGTTAAGGTGGGAAATTCTCGATTATGCACCAACCGCACGACAAGCTCTTTAAGATGGGTTTTAGTGATCCAGAAACCACGGCCGGATTTCTGAGCTCCCAACTGCCGCCGGCTCTGACGGCCGCCATTGATTGGTCATCACTCCGTTTGGAGCCCGGTTCTTTTATTGATTCCCAATTCCGCCAATCCGAGAGCGATCTGCTGTTTCATGCGCGGGCCAGAGAGCATGCGGTGGCGATTTACCTGCTCTTCGAACACCAAACTACCGAAGACCGTCAGATCGCCCTCCGCCTCCTCCGCTACATGGCGCGCATTTGGGAAACCCACCTCAAACGAGAGACCGGTGTCCTCTTGCCGGTCATTGTGCCGGTCGTGCTGGCCCAGAATGATCGATCCTGGGTGATCAAGGCTGATTTGGCCAGCTTGCTGGAAATTCCTGTCGAGCTCGAGGCTGTGCTGCGCCCATTTGTGCCGGATTTCGCCTTCCGTCTTATTCAGCTGGCTGAAATCCCGTTCGAGGCTATTGCCGGCACTCCGGCCGGCATTATGATTTTACGCACCCTCAAGGCCGAACGCAGTGGCGATCTGTTGGCCGATCCAGTGTGGGATGAATCTTTGCTCGACCTCCTACCGCGTCTGATTTTTGAAATGCTCCTCCGCTACATCCTCCACGCTGACATTGACAAAGATGACTTCGATAATAAAATTAATATGTTCCAAAAAGCAGAAACTCGAACTGCCGCCATGTCACTCGCCGAACAACTCCGTCAAGAGGGTCGCCAAGAGGGTCGCCAAGAGGGTCGCCAAGAGGGTCGCCAAGAGGGTCGCCAAGAGGCTATTCTCGCCTACCTTCAGATCCGTTTCGGCCCAGTGCCTAAAGGTCTCGTGGAGGCCATGCGCCAGGTGGCCGACCCGACGCACCTCGAATCCCTCCAACGCGTCTCGTTCACTTGCGCCAGTATCGACGAATTCGCGGCCGCTCTGTAGTGCCGCCGTCACCGGAGGGATGAGGACAGAGAACTAAATCGTGCTGGCCACGGTTTATTTTTCTTTTGTCGCTGGGGTCGTTGAACCTGGAGCCGCCCGGTGTGTCAAGTGAAGATGGATCCGACCGTGGCGGCGCGCGCCTCTCCGAACGTCTCTCCGAACGTCTTTCAGTAGCGGTGCAGACAGGCAAGACACCCAGTCATCCAACGGCCAATCCCGCGGAGGCCTGAGCCGCCATCGACCGACTGAGGGGATTTGTTTAAGGTTCTGAAAAGTCCTGTGTTTTTGATGATGTCAAAAATTACTTTTTACGGCGCTAAAAAGTGGTGATGTAATAAAAAAAGCGACCATTGTTTGCAATTTGATATCGATGGTATTATTTCTAGCTGGTTGTCTTACCCGGTCCTGCTGCTCCATTTCCCTGATCTGCTTATGAAATTATCCCATGGCACACGCTTCTCGGCGCTATTCATAGCATTGATGTTCAGTTTTTTAGGGGGGGGTGAGGGGTGGGAATGTGTTGATGTCGAATTTTGATGAAGGGCGGAGCCTGCAGCTGCCGATATCGCTCTCGGATGGCACGGGGTTGACGCGGGGCGGGTCGGTGCAGGTCGGATCCTTTGTTGGAGCGGATCCGGCGGTGTTGATCAACGGGCTCATTTCGCCGGCTGGGTTAGCGGCCTTGTTGTCGAATTTCGTGGCATTTGGACCGGCGGCGACGATCGGGGCGTCGTTTTCCGGGTTATATGGGGTGGACGTTTCGCTGCCGCTCAATGCGACCAGTCCGCTGGTGGGACAGTCTATTTACACAGTGATTGGCAATGCGACCACGTTGTCGACGTCCAGCGAGCTGGCCATCATCCGGCATACGTCGTTGTTTGAGGCTGATGCGCCGGTATTCGGTCGGACAGCGGACATTTCTGATCCGACGGCCACGGTTTTGTTTGGTCAGCGCGGCGGACCGTCGGTGACGACGGCTTTGGGCGCGGCGCCGTCGTTGCAGTTGGGGCCGCTGCGGGAGACACTCGGCGTGGAGGATGCGAATGGGCTGGCGGTGGCGGAGAATGCGACGCAGTTGTTCGGAGTGGTGCCGCCCGGGACCGCGGTGGTGCGCGAATTTCGCGTGCGCAATCAAGGATCGGGGGCGTTGAACGGCCTGGCGCTACAACTAGACGGTTTGTATGTGTCGAGTTTCCGGCTCGACCGTACGCAGCTGCCGGCGGTGCTGTTGCCGGGGGCAAGCGGGACGTTTACGGTGACGTTTAATCCCGTGACCAGCGCGACCAAATCTGCGACTGTCTCAGTGATCAGCAGTACGCCCGGGTTTGATGCTTTTTCCATGCCGGTCAGTGGCATTGGTGACTCGTATTTCCTCACGCAGCCGGTGTCGCGCACGGTGACGGCCAGTCAGCCGGTGACGTTTTCCGCGGTGGCCGGGACCTTCGATGGCTCGGCGCCGGCGTATCAATGGTTTCGCAATGGGGTGGCCCTGCCTGGGGCCACCGGCTCAACGCTAACTGTGTCCCCGGCGCAGCCGTGGCACAGCGGCGAATACTCGGTGCAGGTGCGGGGATCCGCCGGGCCGATCCTCAGCGAGACCGCGAATTTGCGGATCAACGGGGCAGCCTATGGACCATGGCAGGGGTTGGTTTCTTATTACCCCTTTGATGCATCCTCCGCGGATGCGGTGCGGCCCGCCAGTCCCGCTGAATTGATCAATGCCTCGCAGCTCGTCACGGACCCGGAGCAGGCAGGGGTGGTCGAGGTGGTGGGCCGGGGCTTTGCCATTCCGCCGTTTCCTTTTGAAGCACCGGGCACCGTCGGGCCTGGCGGTTACATTCGCCTACCGCGTCCGGTCTCGGCGGAAGGCGAGGCCTTTACTTTTTCCTTCTGGCTTAAGGAACAAGGATACAGCAGCCGCCATGGCGAAGCCTTTTTGACGCTCGGGGAGGGTCTCGATTCCGCTGATGTGCTCGGCCATTATTGGATCGGAGGCGGTGACGGCGTCGCTGATTATTACGGCAGTATGACCGATGTGGTGGAACCCGGGCGGCCGGGAGCAGCCACCATCGACGCCAACGGGGTCGTGGTCATGAACGAGCCATGGACGGCGTGGACACTGGTGGCGCGAGACGGCGTGATGCGGGTCTACCGCCAGGGAACTTACCGCGGTCAGGTGACGTATCCGGTCGACACCATGGGAGATTTTTACATCGGACGGCATTGGTGGGTCGATGACGGCTTGCGCTATTCCACGCGCCTGCGGGCCCGGGTCAACGACGTCCGCGTCTTTAATCGTGCCCTCAATGATGCCGATGTCTTTCAGTTGTATTCGCAGTTGAGCCCGCCACCCGAGCCAGGAACGTTCGAGGCCTGGTCCATTGCCCAAGGATTGACCGGCAGCGCTGCGGAGGCCAGCGCCGATCCCGATCGCGACGGGTTCACCAACCTGCAGGAATATTCCTTTGGCACGATCCCACGGCAATCGACCCCGGCCCTGAGTGACTTCCGCATCACCGCCGCGTCGTCGATCATCGATTGGCTGGCGCGCCCGGATGTTCAGTATGGAGCGTATTCCAGTCTGGATTTGGTCCGCTGGGGCCCAGCGCCGTTCCCTATCACCGCCGCTCCCAATCAATCGCAGGTGCCTGCAGGGTATCAGCGGTTGCAACTCGAGCTGCCGCTGCTCGATCGTTATGAGGAAATCGACCTGTTCACGGTGCGGATCGAGGCTGAAGCCTCGCCGGTATTTAACCCAGGTCTGCCCGTGACCCTGACGCCTGCCACGTGTGAAGCGGCTCCGGGTGAGGCCATCAGTCTGAGCGGCCCGGAAGCCGTCAATGCGATCAGCTATCAATGGTATAAAAACGACGTGGCCATTCCCGGAGCGACCCGGCGGACACTCGATATGCCGACGGTCACGGCCGACCAGACTGGATCTTATTCCTTAATGGCCCTCAATGCGGCCGGCCAGACTCGCAGCGCCGCTCGTTTTCTCAATGTGCGTTCGCCCTTGCCGGCTGTCGTCACCACCGGGCCGGTCGTGAATGTGACTGGATCGACCGCCCTCGCCTCCGGTACGGTCAGCAGCGACGGCGGAGCCGCCATTACGTCCCGTGGAGTCGTGGTCGGCCCAGCCGCCGAGCCCACCCTCGCCACCGGCACACCCGTGTCGGTCAGCCCAGGCACCGGCACGTTTGCCGCCCCGCTCAGCCCGCTCCAGGGGAATACCACCTACTACGTCCGCGCGTTTGCCACCACCAGCGCCGGCACCACCTACGGTTCACAAGTCGTTTTCAGCACCGGTGAATCCATTCCGGTCGTCGTCACCGGCACCGCCGCCGGAGCTACGTTTGATTCGTTCACCGTCAGTGGCGAGGTCACAAACGACGGAGGCACCCCCGTCACGAGTCGCGGAATCGTCTATGGTTTGACGGCTACGCCGACTCTGGGTGCGGCGATGGATGCTCCTGCGACTGGTGCCGGCGCCGGTGTCGGCACCTTCTCCAGTGCCCTGACTGGACTGGCTTTCGATACCACCTACTACGCTCGAGCTTATGCCACTTCGGCGGTCGGAACTGCCTACGGCGCCGACATCACCTTTAAAACTGCGCCTCTACCACCCGTGGGTTTTGCGTTGATCCCGGCGGGGGCGTTCCAGATGGGAGATGCTCTGGATGGACTGGTAGACGCGCCTGTGCGTACAGTGAATGTCAGTGCCTTCTACATGGGTAAGACGGAGGTGACCAAAGCAGAGTGGGATCAAGTGCGGACTTGGGGGCTTTCTCGCGGATACACTGATTTGGCGGTCGGAGGGGGCAAAGCGGGCAACCATCCTGTGCAAAGTGTGACTGCGTTTGATATCATTAAGTGGTGCAATGCCCGTAGTGAAAAGGACGGATTGGAGCCTTGTTATCGGGTTGGTGGGAATATCATGCGCGCCGGAACTGTTGTACCGATAGCGAACTGGGTGGCCAAAGGCTACCGATTACCGACGGAGGCGGAGTGGGAGAAAGCCGCTCGCGGTGGACTGAATGGCAAACGGTTTCCCTTGGGCGACACGATCAGCCATAGTAATGCGAATTATCAAAGCAATAGTGATTTGGCTTACGATATCAGTCCGACGCGTGGGTTCCATCCGACCTATGCCGTAGGCAATGTACCCTACACATCACCCGTGGGCAGTTTTGCCGCCAACGGGTTTGGGCTTCATGATATGGAGGGAAATGTTTGGGAATGGTGCTGGGATTGGTATGGAACTTATGCATCTGGGGCGCAGTCCGATCCCAAGGGGGCAACAACGGGCTCGGCTCGGGTCGTTCGCGCTGGCTCGGGGTACGACTTCGTTTCGTTTGGCCGAGTGGCCTACCGTGGTAGATACAATCCTTTAAGCTGGAATCTTTACGGTGGGTTCCGTGTAGCCTTGTCCGCCGATGCCTCGGCACGCACGGCGCCGATCGTGAGCACCGGGGCGGCGGTGCCAGGGGATGGAGCAGGGACCTTTACGGTGAGTGGGGTGGTGACCTCGGATGGCGGATCGCCAGTCACTGCGCGCGGCGTGGTCTACGATCTGGTGCCCGAACCCACCCTGACCAGTGCAATCGCGTCTCCCTCCGGAGCCGGAACCGGTGATTTTTCTAGCACCCTCACCAATCTAGTGCTGAATGCTACATATTACGCTCGTGCCTACGCCACCAATGCGCTCGGTACTCGCTATGGCGCGGAGATTACGTTTAAAAACGCACCTGCGACGGCTGTCGGGTTTTCCGTTATTCCGGCGGGGGTGTTTCAGATGGGCGATGCCTTAGACGGAAGTTGGAGGCCTTAAAACAAGTAACTCTTTTATAATCAATATTTTCCCTTAAAACAGGGTGTCGGCTACTGGCTACAAGCCGGGAGGGCTTTGGGGATGATATTCAACAGTTCGAATGCTTGGGTCTGGTTGGCGGTGGGTTCGGTGAGTTTGTAGATGTTGGCGGGTGCTCCGGGGATGTTG
>CAJBME010000325.1 GCA_903954065.1 uncultured bacterium | reverse complement strand
GTCCCCGTCGGCATGGCGAATGGAAACACAACGAAAAAGCCGGAACGTCGTCTCGCAGAACGTCGTCCCGCATTTGCCTCCCTCACTGGCCGACGAGACGTCGGCGTCCCCAGGTGCCGACGGGGACGTCGGCGCTCCCAGAGACGTCGGCGCTCCCGGGACCTTGAAAATCAAAAAAGATTGTTTCATCTCTCGCTCAGCCCATCTTCGGCACAGCGAATACTGAACCAGCGAGAAACCCGTGAACGAAAACCCGTTGATTCCCAATACTCAAGCCGACAAGAACCTCGGCCTTCCCGAGGCGGATACAAACATCTCCGTTCCCCTCGACGGGCTAGGGCTTGAGTGGCATTCCCTCAGCAGATTAAAAATCCCCGATCCCCACCATGTCTGGATGCGCGAATACTGGGACAGATTCATTCGCGACGATGCTCACTTTCGTGCAACGATCGACTACATTCACCGCAATCCCGTAAAAGCCGGCCTCTGCCGTGAACCCAGTGATTGGCCATGGTCGAGCGCCAGAAGCGAATAGTTCCCGGGAACGCCCCTGGGAGCGCCCCGGGAGCGCCGACGTCCCCGTCGGCCCCTGGGGCATGCCGACGTCCCCGTCGGCATGACGAATGGAAAGCCAACGAAAAAGCCGGAACGGCGTCTCGCCGTTGCCTCCCTCACTGGCCGACGAGACGTCGGCGTCCCCAGGTGCCGACGGGGACGTCGGCGCTCCCAGAGACGTCGGCGCTCCCGGGCGTCGGCGCTCCCAGGGGGCGCTCCCAGCTAAATCCCGCAAAAAAGCCGGTTGGCCCGCGGTAGTTATTTCTCGGTGATCGAATCCTTGAGTATGACTTTCAGCCGCAAGGCCGAGGTCCGTCCCAACGGCAGTGAACTGTCTGATCCATCGAAACTGACCGTATTCACATCCCGCGAGGTCCAGCGCAAGGCTCGAACGCGGGCTAATTGAATGATTTCCGAACGTCCCAGCCGGACAAAAACATCCGTGGGTAGCAATCCCTCCCAGATTGACATCGTATGGCGGCAAAGGACCGGCTTTTGCGCCTGCGCAAGATAAACCCGCGTATAATTTTGAAATGCCTCGATCCAGAGGATTTCGGAAATTCGGATTCTCTCGATCTGGCCGGAAATCCCCATACAATCAAGCACTGGCGAGACCGGCGCCACGACGTCTGGGACGCCACCGCACAGGCGCTCGATGGTCAAGGCCAGACGATCGGGATCGACCGGCTTGAGCAAATAGTCCACGGCCCCGAACTGGAACGCCTTCAACGCATAATCCGGGTAGGCGGTGACAAAAACCGTGCGGGTGGCCCGACCCAGTGACCGCTCTAATTCAAGCCCGGAGCCACCTGGCATTTCCATATCCAGAAAGAGGACATCCGGAGCATGGTTCTGCAAAAACACCAGAGCCTCGGCTACGCTGGCCGCCTCACCGACAACTTGCATCTCGGAATGGGCCGCCAAGAGGGCACGCAGACCCTGACGGACTTCCGACTCGTCATCCACAATCAACGCACTCAACAGTGAATTCATCAACTAGATCAGAGTGGAGACATCTCCTGCGGCGCCGGAAATCACGGGAAGACGAAGCTCGGCGATAACCGTATCCGGGTTTTGCACAAGCTCAAGCGTGGCCGATTCACCCAACAACAGAACAAGCCGACGCCGAAGGTTGGCCAGTCCCGTCCCCAAGGAATCATCTCCGCCCGGAGCGACCCAACGCCCGGAATTGGTCACGTCGATGAACAATTTCTCGCCTTGGACAAAAGCCGTCACCGCCACCCGCAACGGCATGCCACCGGTGCGCGGGCCAAATTTAAAAGCATTTTCCAGCAATGGCTGAATCAGCATCGATGGCACCAGAACCTTCAACGCCGCCGGACTGGCTTCCATAGAGCAGTCGAGTTGACCAGCAAATCGGGCCCGCTGCAGCTCAAGATACGATTCCAACGCCTCCAGCTCACGTCCCAAGGGTTCCGTCGGCCTCGATTGCGCCAGCGAATAACGCAAGTGTTCCGAGAGCATTTGAATGACCTCCTGGCCCGGCGATGTCGGGCCAATCTTGTTCTGAAGCAAGGCCAAGGTATTGAAGATGAAGTGTGGATTAAGCTGCGACTGGAGATGCTGGAGCTCGCTCGATCGGGTGGCCAGTTTCGCTTCCGCGGCCTCCAACTGCACGGCACGGTAATTGAGAAAAAAACTGATACCAAAGTAGGCAATATTCCACAGTAACAGCGAATAAAACCGCGCCAATGCTAGGGTGAAAAATGGCGATTCCGCCGGCAGCTCGATCGCACCATGACGGATCATCTCCACCCAAAACGCGGCTCCCGCGAGACAAAACCCGATGTTAAGCAGCCCAATCGATGACCATTGAACCCACCTCTTGGCGCGCTGCATCCAATCGCTTTGATAAACAGAATGCAGCACCATCGTCATCACGATTCCCGTGAGAATCCGACCACCCACGATCACGTTCACCTCATCCAACGGCAGAAAGGTCTTGATCATGACCTTCAACGAGAGCGTTTGCGCCAGCCAGAAAAGCCCTTGAAAAATCCAGAAGATCCTCGCGTTAAAGCGGAATGAATGATCACTCCCCAAACGCATGGCCGGCCTCGCCCACCAGGACGAAGCCGGCCGTGCGGTTTGTGCAGTTGAACGGAATCGGTGAGGCATGCCCGTCGGAATATGGCAGACAGATAACGTAAACGCCAGCGAGTCGAACCCAAATCCCGACGGGGACGTCGGCGTTCCCGGGGGGCGCTCCCGGAGGGGCGCTCCCAGCGGGCGCTCCCAGGGAGCGCCGACGTCATTGGGACAGAGAATTTTTGAGTCGCGCCTTCAGGCGCAGCGCGGCGGTGCGACCGAGCCGCAGTTGATGCGTGCACCCCACGAAATCAACCACTGTCGCATCGCGCGACTCCCAACAAACCGTCTGAATGCGGCGGAGGTTGATGATCATGGAGCGGCTCAACCGCTCAAACCCTTGCCTCGACAGCAGACGCTCCCACTCCGTCATGTTCCGGGCCAACATCAATAGCGGCCCGCCATCCACTAGGCGTAGCATCGTGTAATTCTGGCACGCCTCGATCCATAAGATCCTTTCTGGGGAAACAAGGACCATCCTACCTTCCTCGACGACGCACTCAATATCCTCCGCAACATCGTCCGGCGCCTCCAATCCCACCGGCGCCAGCCACAGCCGTTCAAGGACCAAGGCCAAACGAGTCGCATCGAGCGGTTTCAGCAAATACCCTCGAGCACCAAAGTCAAAAGCCTGCAGGGCGTAGTCCGCGAAGGCCGTGACAAAAATCGTCAGCGTACCGGGTGGCAGATCATACTGTAAATCCAGACCCGGCGCGCCGGGCATTTCTATATCGAGAAAGACCACATCGGGAGTTTCCTGCTGCAAAAACGCCCTCGCCTCGGGCACGTTGCCCACCATGCCGATGATCTGAATACTGTCATGACAGGAGAGCATCGAGGCGAGTAAATCTCGCGCCGGAGGCTCATCATCAACAATGAGTACTTTGATCATCGCCTTCATGGAAGAGGTGAAGAAGCAGGGATACGGATAGTGACGGCGACGCTCTCGGCGCCCTCCTCAACACGGAGAGCATCCTCGACGCCGAGAATCAGCGAAAGTCGGCGGCGAATATTCGCCAGCCCGCTGCCATGGGAATCGACCGAACCGGGGGTCACCCAGCCACCGGAATTAGTAACGCGAATTTCCAGCCAACCCGCCACCACGATGGCTTCCACATTCACCCGCAAAGGCCGCGGACTACTCATCGGACCGTATTTAAAAGCATTTTCCAGCAGCGGTTGCACCAGCATCGGAGGAACTAGGACACGCATCGCCGCGGGACTGCTCGCGATGCGACACTCTAAGCCATCCTGAAAACGCACTCTCTGCAATTCAAAATACCATTCCAACGCGTCCAGCTCGCGGCTCAGGGGTTCGAGAGGGCGCGCCTCATGCAATGAGAATCGCAAGTAATCGGCGAGGTTTTTCACCATGTCCCGCGCCGGACTTCCGGCCTCGAGACTCGCGATGACGGTATTCAAGGCGTTAAACAGAAAATGAGGATTGAGCTGCGTCTGCAGTTGTTTGAGTTCGGCGGCTCGTACGGCTTCGCGCGCCTTCGAGGCCTCAAGTATGGCGGCGTGAGAGTTCAACACCATTTGCACTCCGGCGTAGGCAACATTCCAAATCAACAAAGAAAAAAAGCGCGCGCTATCGTACCGGGAAAACGGCCCGTGTGCAGAAATATCAGGAGTGCCCAGAATGACCAACTCCTTCCACACCCCCACCCCGAGCAATGCGATGACCGCGTTCAAAGCCACAATCCAGAGCAAGCGCCGACCTGGCAGCAAGCGCCGCGTGAAACGGTGGCGATAGCAAAAAGCGAGTAACGTTGTCAGCAAAAAGCCAAGAAATGTCCTCCCGAGAATCAACGATATCGACCATGGCTGACCGGAGAAATTCGGCATCGATGCCATCAGCGCGATCGTGCAAATGAACCAGATAATCGACTGGAAAATCCAGAATCCGCGCCGCTCAAGCCGCGTCCCCGATAGCGCATTCGCCAAGACTTCGATCCACCTATACCCATCCCTCCCACCCTCAGGCGCGAGCTTCAAAACTGCCTGCGGCAACGCATCAGGCTTGGCAATATGGATCATGGCTGTGATCTACGCACGACCACCACCCACGACAATCAGTAATCGTCATCCCGGTCGCCGACCACTCCGCCGCCGAGAGGCCCGTCCCCTACCGCTACGACGCAGCCGCCTCTCACTCCGAACACACGAAGAAAAACCTTGGCCCAGAGGCTCATTCCTTTATGCTGCGCTGGAGCAAATCCCTCGTGTTCCGGCATTTTTCCGGAACCGAGACGCCGCCACCCTAACCGCCCAGCACCCGCCACCAAGGACGCGGCCGAACGGTAAAAAAACATGAACATTACCACTCACCCCTCCGGCGATTCCCTGATCGTAAAGCTGCACGGCCGCCTCGACGCCATCGCTGCTCCGCTGCTGAACGACTCCTTGGCCCTCGATGGCGTCCGCCACCTCACGCTCGACTTCGGCAGCTGCGACTATGTGTCGAGCGCCGGGATCCGCAGCGTGCTCAAGGTGCATCAGGCCATGCTCAAAGCGCAGGGGACGTTCACGGTGACCCATCTTTCGCCTCAAGTGCGCGAAGTCTTTGATCTGACGGGTGTGTCCGAGATCGTGACCATCGCTAAAACAACGCGTGAAATCTCGCTTGAAGGACTGGAATTGCTGTCGGCCGGTGTCTGCGGCGAATGTTACCGGATGGATGCTGAAACCGTGGTCAAACTCTACAACGAAGGAGTTGAGCCTCACATTGCGGAGCAGGAGAAGCAGTATGCCCGGGCGGCCTTTGTGATGGGCATTCCCACCGCTATTTCGTACGATGTGGTTTCGTGCGGCACGCGTTCGGGCATTGTTTTTGAGTTACTGAACGCCGAACTTTTCAGCGCGGTGATCCGGAGAGACCCGACCAGCGCGGACCAATATGCCAAAATGTTGGCGGACACGGCGAAGACATTGCATGCCGCCACCGGCGATCCGGCGATCCTGCCCGATCTCAAGGACCGGTTTCGCGGTTACATCCGCGAGATCGGTTACCTACTGACAGCGGAGCAAAGCGATTTCCTCCTCGAGAAACTGGAATCACTGCCCGATGCCGGCACCTGCGTCCACTTTGACCTGCACTCCAGCAATATCATGGTGCAAAACGGCGAGCTCGTCATCATTGACATGGGTGACTTCTCCACTGGCTCCCCCCTGTTTGACCTCGGCCTGATTTACCTCATTTATGGCGTGCCCGAACTGGGGATCAGCCAGCTCGCCACCAAAATCCCAACCGCGCAGGGCCTCGAGTTTTGGCACCACTTCGAAAGACATTATTTCGCGGATCGCCCCGCCGACGAGCGCGCCTTCTTCGAAGCCAATAAATACTTCCTCGCTTCACTGCGCATCATCTACTCGATCACTTTCCTGACCCATCTCCGGGATGAAATGGAACGATGGCTCAAGGACGTCCTGCTGCCACGCATCATGGAAACCCGCGACGCGGCCTGACAAGGCGCAGCGGAAAGGCCGGGCGGACGAGCCAGTGACCGAGCCGCGCCACGCCCAGACGCCTCGCCCACGGTCTACGCCCAGGCGTGCGCTCTGACTCGTATCATTTGAACCCACCCCGGTCCGCGCGTATGAGGCATCCATGGGTAAATTAATTCCTGATCAGTGTGATGGCTTGGCGCGGCTGCAGGCGGTGGTGCATGATTTGCGCAGTCCGGAGGGATGTCCGTGGGACCGCGAGCAAACTCATACGAGTCTGACTTCCAACATGCTGGAAGAAGCCTATGAAGCGGTGGAGGCTCTCCGATCTGGTCAGCCCGAGCACATGAAGGAAGAGCTCGGCGACGTCCTGCTGCAAATCTTCCTCCACGCGGAAATCGCCAGCGAAACGCAGACCTTCGACTTGCAGGACATTGCTCATGGCATTGCCGAAAAACTCATCCGCCGCCATCCGCATGTGTATGGCGACAGCGAGGCAGCAACGACGGAAGCCGTGCTCACGCAATGGGAAGCCATCAAGCAGACCGAAAAAGGCCGGGGGCCGCGGATGTTTTTGCACGGGGTAGGTCAGGGATTACCCGCACTGGCCCGGGCCGCCAAATTATCGAAAAAAGCCGCCCAAATCGGTTTCGACTGGCCGGACAGCGCGGGCGTCATCGACAAAATCCGCGAGGAACTAGCTGAAGTGGAAGCCGAGGCGACCGGCAGCGAGGCGCGCGCGGAAGAAATAGGCGATCTGTTGTTTGCCGTGGCCAATTTGGCGCGCAAAGAAGGCCTTGATCCAGAGGTCCTTTGCGCAGCCGCCAATGATAAATTCAGAGCGCGCTTCAATGCCATGGAAGCGCATCTCGCCACCACCGGCCAACCGCTCGGAACCGCCTCGCTGGATGAAATGGAAGCGGCTTGGACCACCATCAAAAACCAACGCCACGCTTGACGTCGCTGATGCCGCCGCCACCGCCGCCGCTGCATTCCCATCATCCCCAAAAATTCCTCGCAGCAGTTACCCCGGCCGCGTTTACACTGAACTCATGTTCTCCGCCTTTTTCGATTGGGCCCGTCTCGCGGCCATGCCCGCGCTGGCGTCTTGGTGGCCCTCATGGCTGCGCTGGCCCACTTGGCTCGGATGGCCCGACTGGATGACCTGGCCGGCCGGCGCGTGGTGGAGCGGCCTCTGGGTTGGCACTCAACACGGAGTAGTCTGGACGGTCACGATCACCGCCCTCGTCGTGGGCCTCGTCGGAACGGTTTTACCCATGCTGCCCGGCCCCATGTTGATTCTAGCGGCGGCCGTCTGGCATGTCATGGCCACTCACTACTGGCTCCATCTGCCCGATGCCGGGATGGGCTGGCCCGGGTTCTCCATCCTCGTCGTTTTTGTGGCCGCCGCTCAGTTTCTGGAAACCGCCAGCAGCGCAATGGGCGCAAAATACTTCGGCTCCACCAAATGGGGCATTTGGGGCGCCCTCATCGGCGGGGTCGTCGGCATTTTTTTCGTGCCCATAGGCATCTTCCTCGGCCCCGTCATCGGCGCCCTCGCCGCCGAAATGATCATCGCCAAACGCCAGCTCAAACCCGCCGCCAAATCAACATGGGGCACCGTCGTCGGTACCATGGCCGGCCTCGTCCTGAAAACCATCCTCGGCCTCGCCATGGTTGGTTATTTTTTCATCGACGTCTTCTGGCTCGCTTGGTGATCAACACCGCGTTCGCCTCTCGCTGGGCCGCGCGCGCCATTCGCGTAGCGCTTCGCGTTCGCGCGAGATTGTGTATTCGCTGGCCGACGGGGACGTCAGCGTTCCCAGGGGGCTTCCCTCGCGCTTCCGGTCACTGTTTCGTGGTACTGAAGTCCTGACGGCTTTTCGGCTGGGCGATTCCCCGCGCCGCCTTCAGCACATCGAGCTCCCGCTCGACCTCCGCTAGCCTAGCGCTCACTGACTGCAAGCGCACGGCCATGACCCGGCTCAGAAAACCATAGAGGGCCGCGTAATAGCTGGCATTGGTCTGCTCCGGTTTGATCTCCTGCAAAAACTGCTGGTCGATGACCAGACACAACGTCGGCATCAGCGCCCGCACAGTCGCAATACGGCGGTCGCCACTGACCACCGCCACTTCGCCAAAGATCTCGCCGCTTTTGGTAATAGTGCCCACCGGCTCCCCGTCCTTGATGATTTCCACCTCGCCCGTCAGCAGGATAAAAATACGACGGTCCTCCTGACCCTGCTCAATGACCACTTCCCCAGCGTCACACTGGAGAAAATAACTCGAATAGAGAATGTCATTGAGATGCCCCGCCGTAAAATTTTCGAAAAACGGAATATGGGCGAGCAAATCGGGCAGCTTGCCCTCTTCGTGAATGTAGGCGAATTCCTTCATGCGGGTGGTATGTGGCACGCGAGCTAGCTCCGCTGGCGGAGGCCACGGTCATCAATACGCGACGGCCCGACCGATTCTTGCCTGATTATTTTACTGCTTCCAAAAAAATGTTTCCTCAATCCCGGGAAGCCGCCTTGTCCCAATGGCGCACTTTTCTCCCACAGGCGCCAACCTACGGCGCGAACCGCAGCTTGGTCGTGCCCGGCCACCCACACGTCACCCGGTTGTCCCCAGCCATCAGCCGTCGCCTCATCACCGAGGAAGAACTCCTCACATCGCTGAAGCAGTCCCACCCTCTCGCCCGCGTGGAAAAATTGGCCCAAGAAATCCTCTGGCGGCCGTACTGGAAAGGGTGGCTTGAATACCACCCCGCCGTCTGGTCGACCTATCGCACCCAAGTGGCCGCCCTCACCCCCGCCCATGGCGCCCGTCTGGCCGACATCACCGCCGGCCGCTCCGGCATCGCCATCATGGATTACTTCATCCGCGAACTGCTCGAGTCCGGATGGCTCCACAACCACGCACGCCTCTGGGTCGCCGCTTGGTGGGTCCATCACGAACAGCTTCCCTGGGAACTCGGCGCCCACTTTTTCCTCCAACACCTGCTCGATGCCGATCCCGCGTCCAACACCCTCTCCTGGCGGTGGGTGGCCGGTCGCCATACCCGCGGCAAAGCCTACCTCGTCCGCCGCTCCAATCTGGAAGCCTGCCTCGACCCCTCGCTGCTCGCTCAGCACTCCGCAGGGCTGGAACGTCTGGCCGATGAACACGCAGCGGCCGTACCCCTGCCGCCAGAACCAGATTTTCCAACCACCGCAGTCGATCCACTCCCGTCCAGCCCGGGGCCACTCGAAGGCCGCTGGGGTGTCTGGGTGCATGAGGAGGATTTGGCCCTTGAAACCTACCCTCCGCTGGCCGGCCTCCGACCTCAGGCCGTGGGATCCATCCTGAGTCATTCTTTGCGCGTTGAACAAAGTCTGAGTGACCAACGATGGGACCATCTGCGCGCGTGTCTGCACGATGGTGCGACCCGGCTCGCCACTCATTTCCAGTGTCCCGCAGATGTGGAAGCCGCGCCCGATTTGGTCCAGGGGCTGGTCGACTGGGCCCACGCCCGGCAGCTTCAGACCGTGGTCACGCTGCAGCCATGGGTTGGACCGCTGGCCGACCAGTTGCCCGCCGTCATTAAGGCACTCCAATCCCGGGGCATCCGCCTCGTCCGCCTCCGCCGCCCATTTGATGCCCTTCTCCTCCCCCACGCCACCAAGGGGTTTTTCCATTTCTGGAAATCAGCCCGGGAAACACTGACACTCGAGCACCCAGTGCCCTGAGCTCAACTTTGCCCCCGGCCAAACCCGGTCTCAGCGCGCCTTGGCCATCATCGCCACCGCCTCCCGGGAAGCCGCCCCCTCCCGACGGGCCACCGGGGGATACAAATCAGCCAATGCCTCGTGCACAGTGGGGAACCGGAAGGTGAATCCCGCCTCCTCCAGCCGCTTCGGATCACCACGGCGCCCGGTCAATGCCAACACCGGCTCGGTGCCAAGCAACCAGCAGCCCAGCCGCACCACCCACGCCGGCGTGCGCGGCACCCAAGGCCGCCCCAACACTTGACGCAAGGCACTCATAAACACTTCGTTCCGCACCGGATCAGGACTCGTCGCCGCGTACACGCCGCTCATCGTCTCATCCTCAATGGCCCGTAGAAAAATGCGCGTCATGTCCGTCACATGAATCCAGCTAATAAATTGACGCCCACTGCCCACCGCACCCCCCAGAAAAGCCCGCGTCACCCGCGCCATCATCCCGAGCGCACCCTCGTCCCGCCCCAAGACAAAACTCATCCGCATCAAGACCCGGCGCGTCCGCGGCGTGGGCGAATGCGCAAAGGCCTGCTCCCACTTCCGAGCCGTCCGCACCGGCACCCCCTCACCCAGAGGAGCTCCCTCATCACACCACTGATCCCCCGCATCACCGTGAATCGCCAAGGTGCCAGCCTGGATCCACACTCTCGGCGGTACCAGACACCCGTGAATCGCATCCCCCACCACCCGCGTCGAATCAACCCTCGACCGGTCAATCTCCGCCAACTCCGCTTTGCCATAACGACAATTCACATTCTTCCCAGCGAGATTCACCACCGCCACCGCCCCCTCCAGCTCCCGCACCCACGCCCCACGCGTCCGCCCATCCCACTCCACCACCCGAACCCCGCCATCCCCCACCACCCCACCACCACGCGCCAACACCACCACCTCATACCCGCGCGCCACCGCCGCCCGCGCCAAAAAACGCCCCAGAAAGCCACTACCACCAGCAATAACAATTTTGGGAGCTAAAGGAAAAGGTTTCTGGGACATCGTAAGAACCGTTGTTTCGGTAATGACAGAAATAACCGACAATGCTGACATCGCAAGTCTTTTTCCGCATGGTCGGTGACGTGAGTGGGTGTCTGGCGTGTTCCGCAGGCGGCAAAACCGCCACTGTAGCCGGGTACGCTGGCCCCGGTTT
>CAJBME010000324.1 GCA_903954065.1 uncultured bacterium | reverse complement strand
TTTGCGAGGTGTGCAGCGTATCCCGCTCATGCCAAACCGCGGACACCGGGATGGACATGTTCAGAGAAGCCAGCTTCAAGAACACCTCAATGAGGCAAATTTGCCGGGCCCCATCCAGCGTCGCGCCACGAGGGCCACTCTTCGCAATGGGGTAGATGTGGCTGTGGCGCATACGGGCTGGCATCTCCCCGGCCTCCTGACATGCCTGAAGAATGTCGGCCAGCGCCGTGAGAAAGGGAGGAGGCGCGTGATGCAACAGCTGGTATGAGAGCCCAGATGGCCCAGCGGCCGTGCGACGCTTGACTCGGTGCAGAATCATGCGGAGACGCTCCAGGGACCAGGTCGGCATGCTGACCGCGTCCGGGATTTGGTCCGCAGGCGGCAAGTTGACCGCGTGGGCTATCAGCGCGCGAAGCTTAACCACATCCGCGGCCTGAAAGCGCGCAGGAACATGGCCAGCCGCGAGGTCCTCAAACGAGAGGCCATCGTCGGAGCGGTTGCCCTTAGCCTCAGTTGTTTCATACCCCATGGCGCTGACGCCCGCGAGGACCTCCCGGCCCCCAGTGAGCAGCTTGTACACAGGGCTGCCCTCTTCATCCACACCGTCATCAACCCAAAGGGCATCAGCGGGGATGCGCTCCTTCTGGGGGCCCAGAATGCGGCGGAACATACGGCTGGGGTTCCCAGTGGCCATGGCGGCCTCGTACATCTGCAGGTGGCGGCGCCAGGTAGCAGCGCGCTTAAGCACGCCCAACTTCCGAAGCTTGTCAAACCGAACCCGTAAAATGCCAGCCATGTGGACCCTGAAGATCTCACGCGCCGAGCGGAAGCGGGCGGCCCCAGCGGAGTGGGAGTCAGATGCTCTGAGGACCGCGCGCACGCGGTCGGTCTGGCCGGCCGTCTGGCGGGAGAGCCGCTTGGCCCGTCGCCAGCCCTCGACGACATCCAGAGGAGGGGAGCCGTCGTCCCCGGGCATACGCGGCAGCTCTGGAGCGTCCGCCGCCGTGGAGGGCACGAGGCCGCGACGCGCACCCCGCATCGGCGGAGGAAGGGCGGCGTCACCATAACGAGCCACCCGACGCGTCCAACGGCGGAGCTTGAGCATTGCCGCGAATTCCAGCCCGTATGTCGGTTCACCAAACCGACGGCAGGAGAGATGCCCTGGCTCATGACGGCGAGGGCGTAGGGTGGACTTCGCCGCCTCCCCCACCGCATCCATGGCGTCACATGCAGCCAGGATGGTGGCGGTGGAGGGGGAGCGGCGAGCCACAGCCGCCGAGTCCACCAGGCAGGCCAGAACCGAAGCATTATCCGCGTGGAGGATGGCCTCCGTCCATTCCGCGTATTCCAGCTTGGTCGGCCGCCGACCAGTGGCCGCCATCTCCCGAAGGACTTCCTGGCGTTCCATTTCGGACTGGATAAACCAACGATCCGGCGGATACACTGTGTCCGGGAGCGGCCGCACACCGCGATCAATCATCTGGATCGCCGTGCCAAGCCACACTTGTTCGTCCAGCTCCACGAGCAGGGGACGGTGATCGGAGTCCAAATTGCCCGGCGCATAGAGACGATCTCGGCCCACCCAAGCCGCCGTGACCGGCGACCTGCGTAGTGACTCCGCCGGGGGATCAAACTCCACCGGGGCCGGCACCACGAAGATGTAGTCAATGCGCGAGCGTGTTGTGCCTTGAGAGCGCGTGAAGCCCGCGGCGTGAGGGTGGCACACACGCCAGGCATCATCCCACTGCATAGCGGCGGACCATCGAGCGCAGACCTCACTGTGCGCGCCGGAGGAGCGATCCCGGGCGTGGTGGGCGAACTGGTCATCACCCATCCACAGCTGCCGAGTGTTGGGCTGGCAGTCGAGCTCGGCTTTGGAGAGGGAGGTTGAATCGCGGAACAACTTATGGTCCGCCGTGGCACCCCCCCCCGTAGGTGCATACTGACAAGTGACTGTCAC
>CAJBME010000323.1 GCA_903954065.1 uncultured bacterium | reverse complement strand
TCACAAATCAGGTGGATCTGTTTGCCGGGAGGCGTGCTCCGGTTGATCAGGTTCAAAAAGCGGATCCACTCCTGATGCCGGTGCTTTTTCAGGCAGGTGCCGATGACCTGTCCATCGGCGATGTTGAGGCCTGCGAAGAGGGAGGTGGTCCCATTGCGCTTGTAGTCATGAGTCATGGTCTGGCAGCGTCCCGGTTTCAAAGGCAGTCCCGGCTGGGTGCGGTCCAGTGCCTGGATCTGACTCTTTTCATCATAGGAGAGGACGATGGCATGTTCCGGAGGGCTCAAGTAAAGACCCACGATATCTTCCAACTTTTCTTCGAAGTGCTTGTCATTGGAGAGCTTGAAGGTTTTGAACTGATGGGGCTTCAGCCCTTGGGCGGCCCAAATGCGGCCCACCGTGGATTCACTCACGCCAGCTTCACGCGCCATGCTGGCACGGCTTCAGTGGGTCGCTCCAGCGGGCTTGGAAGTGGTGGTGAGCTGGATGATCTTTGAGATCACTGCGGCGGGAACAGGAGGGATCCGGCCGGGCCGGGACTTGTCCTTGAGGATCGCTGCCAAACCGCCTTTGCCATAACGCTGGCGCCACCGGCCCACCTTCATCTTGTCCTGGCCCAGCCTTGCCGCGATTTCCTGATTCTCCAGACCATCCGCGGCCAATAGAATGATGGCCGCCCGCTCCTGGGCCCGCAGGGAACTGGAGCGGCCCTTGGTGAGGCTTTCCAGCTTGAGGCGCTCCTTGGCGCTCAATTCAATGGTCACGGCTACTCTCATGACCCCATCATACCCTGACTTTTATAATACACAAAAAGTAAGGCGGTCTACACCAGGTTCCCCTCGGATACTCCGTCGCGGAAGTGGTCCGGAAATCGAAGTGCGAACCCATGTTTACAATCGCTTCGTCGAATCTGCGTTTAGCCGGCGGGTAATCGCCCCGCGGTCCAATGTACCACTTGCCAAACATCCCCGTTGTATGACCCGCCGCCTTCAAGGCCTGCCGCAAAATCACGGGGTCAGCCGGCAGACCCGTCACCTTGTGACGCTGGCCGCAATGGCCGACCTTGCAACACAAAACGGTCGATGCTTCCGACCGTGTAGGCGCCCGTGCGGGCCCCATATTGCCCATTCATCAGTGCCGCCCGCGTCGGCGTGCAATTCTGGCAGTGATGGTAGTTCGCGATCCTCATGCCCTGCGCCGCGAGCCGTTCCATGTCCAGAGTTTCGTGGTATTTGCTGCCGTAAACGGCGATGTCCGTGTAGCAGGGGTTTTCGGCCATGATGAAAACGATGTTCGGCCGGGTAGGCGTCGCGGCACTTGCCACCGCAACGGTGACCAGCAGCAGGGAAAACGAATGCAAAAATCAGTTCATTTGGCCGCTGTCGCCGGCACGCGGGCGGCGAGTGTTGCCCGAAGCTCCTTCAGCACACCGGCGTGCCGGGGATCGCTGGCCAGATTCGTGTATTCATGCGGATCGTTCACGTGGTCGTAGAGTTCGACACCGTTGCGGCCTTCATCCCATTCGGTGCACCGCCATTTTAACGTCCGCACGCTACGGCCCCAATGGGCCGCGTTCGCCCCGCGTCGAGCCTGCGTGAAGGCGCCTTCGCGCAGCACCGCCGTCGGATCGGCCAGCACCGGCCGCAGGCTCTTGCCTTCGAGCACCGCGGGCGCCGGCACCCCTGCCAAGTCGCACAAGGTCGGATACACATCCACGAGCTCGGCCAGGCTGCCGCTCGCCCGTCCGTTGGCTTTCGCCCCCGGTGAGTGGACGATCAGCGGCACGCGCGCAGACTCTTCGAACAGGCTACGTTTGTGCCAGAGCCCATGTTCGCCGAGGTGCCAGCCGTGGTCGCCCGTAAACACGATGATCGTATTGTCCGCGACGCCCATCCGCTTCAGCACATCCAGCAAGCGCCCGGCCTGAGCGTCCATGTAGCTCACCGTCGCGAGATAGGCCCGGATCGCCGCCCGACGCTGTTCCGGCGTCGCCGTCATGTCGTATTGCCCCACCGCTCCGTTTCGCGCCGGCAACGGAATGTCGCCCTCATCATCCGCCGGTTCTTTCGGCAGCGTGATCTTGTCCATCGGATAGAGATCAAAATACTTCGCCGGCGCGACGAAGGGCAGATGCGGCCGGTGAAAACCCACTGCGAGAAAAAACGGCTTCGAGCGATCGCGCCGCTCCAGCCAGTCGATCGCCGTCTTCGCGATTTGCCCGTCAATCAGGCGGTCATCGTCACCCGGAATCTCTTCCCAGGGCAGCCCCTCCTTTTTGCCCGACTTAACCTTCACGACGCTCTCGCGGCTTGCTGGATAGGGACGCTCGTCGGCAAACGGCCGGCCAAAGTCCCAAGCCTCCGGGTCGTCCATGCTCTGATCCCCGCCCGGCACGCCTAGGTGAAAGATTTTCCCGGAGCGCGCCGTCTCGTAGCCGTGCTGGCGGAATAGCCGCGGCAATGTCACAATCCCGGGCACGTTCTTGTAGAGATTGTCCGCATTGCCCGTCACGCCCGTCGAATTCGGACGCAACCCCGACATCATCGAGGCCCGCGATGGATTGCAGTGCGGGAATTGGCAATACGCCCGTTCAAAACGCACTCCCCGACGCGCAAGCGCATCGAGATTCGGCGTCACCGCCACCGGATGCCCAAACGCCCCTAGCGTCACCGCCAGATCGTCCGACATGATCAGCAACACATTCGGCCGCGGCGGCGTATTCTTTTCCGCAGCGCGCGCCGGCATCGCCCACGCGGCCAACGCCAACGCCCAAATGATCATAATTCCCGCCTTCATGGATTTTCCCAAGCTTTCTTCTTGTAGTTAAGATTCACCCCGGGGCCGGCAAACTGAGGTGGAGTCCAAAGTCCGGCCACCGGCCGGATAAGTTAAGCCAGGCTGCACGGTGCGCCGTTTTAGTTAATCCACCTGCCCGCAATGTCAAGTTTGGTGCGGGGGGGTGGCTTTGAGGGTTGGGATTGATTCGTCAGGCCGCGCTCAATACTTCCCTGGCTTCCCTCAGCGTGGCGGCCGCGTTCCGGCCAGGGACAGCGCCTCCTGCACGGCCTTCAAGCACAACTCCGTATCCATAGTGTTGGATACCGTCTATCCCAACACTTTACGGGTGTGGCAGTCCATCAGGGCACACAAAACAGCTTAAACAGTGGCCCGGTTTCCGGGGTCCACCTCAATCGTGAGAGAGGCTGTCATCCGGGTCCGGCTTCACAGAAGCCGGCTACAATGGATGACGCCTGACGCACACCGCTGCCTGGCTCAATGAAGACCCAGTACTAAACCATCAAGCGCAGGTCGAATGACAGTTTCGGCATAACCATGCTTGGCGAGTTTGGCCCGTGCGACAATCTTCACGGTCTGGGCATCAAGCTTTTGCGTGCGCGCTTGAACCAAAGCTTCGATAATCTGCGCGCCTGCCCGATCCAAAGCAGGACGCACTTCGGTGGCGAGATCAGGCAGGCCCTGGGCATGCGATTTGGGAATCGACATGTTCAGCAGGAATCGTTGCTGGCATTCCTTGGCTGCGTCCATCTGACCCAAGAAAAAGCCGCGCACGGCCTTGGCAGGCAAGCCGGCGGCGACGCCTTGCTTCTCCATCGCAGCAAGCAACTCTGCCTCACGTTTGGCATCCACGATGGGCAGCTGGCGCGCCCGCTTGATAGCTGCGACTTCGTCCATCCAACTAAGGCGCTCAACGATCAGGTCAGCCAGCCTCGTACCTGGAGCCTCACGATGTTGGGAGTTGGCGCAGCCGGCCAGAAACAGCAGCGAGAGAGCAAGCAGGCTTTTCATGCGATCAGATAAATGCGGGTCACCCGGGCGTTTATGTTAGCCAGCACCTCACAGGGAGTATCCGTCAAACGTAGCCCCGTTGGAAGGATGGTGCGCGGCGTAGCTGGAGGGTATGCGGCAGACCAAGCGTGGCCACATGAGCCCTATGCATAAACTACGTATCCGTCAAACTGTTTCGCCTCAGATGAAATGCCCCATTTACCTGATGAGCTAAGCTGCGGCTGGGACTCCAATCCAGCCCTGAAAAACCAAGCTCAAAACCAAGACCGCGCCACCCGGATCCGCCGTCAACATTGCGCTGAAAGGAAAGTGCGGCTGCAGCGCCGGCACCTTGTCGAGGGACAGGCCATCTCCACGATCTGTGATACGCACCAGATCCATCCCAACCTCTTCTACCAGTGGCAGAAAACCTTCTTTGAGAACGGAGCGCGGCTTTCGACCGGTCGCCCCGCTCCCGGAAAGTTGATGTGGGCACTGCCAAAATTGAACACCTTGAGGCCCGGCTCAGGAAAAAGGATGAAGTCATCGCTGCGGTGACCGAGGAGCTGGTGCGCACAAAAAAAGAACTTGGGGAGGACTGAAAGAGCAGTGGACTCCCCCTGACGAACGCGATGCCGTGGTGGACTTCCTCAAACGCATGAACGCCCTCACCGAACTCCCCTTTGCCCGCCTCCTGCCGTGGCTGGAACTCTGCCCCCGGAAGTTTGGCCGGTGGCGCGGACTCTACGGCAAGGCCAATGAGCACAACGCGCAGGTGCCGCGCGATCACTGGCTGGAGCCACAGGAAAAGCAGGCCATCATCAGTTATGCCCTCCACCACCCGCTGGAAGGCTACCGCAGCCTGACCTTCATGATGATGGATGCGGACGTGGCCGCCGTGGCTCCGGCGACGACGTATCGTGTGCTCAAAAAGGCCGGACTGATCGGCCGCGCCAAAGGCCAGCCCTCGAAGAAAGGCACCGGCTTCATCCAGCCCCTGACCCCGCACGAGCACTGGCATACCGACTTTTCCTATCTGAATATCGGCGGCACCTTCTACTTCCTGTGTTGCGTGCTCGACGGTTGTTCGCGCGCCATCCTGGCATGGGACATCCGTCCCGCCATGCGGGAGATCGATGCCGAAATCGTCATCCAAAAAGCCCGCGAGGCGCACCCCGATGCGAGGCCCCGCATCATCAGCGACCAAGGCTCCCAGTTCAAAAGCCGGGAATTCAAAGCCTTCATCACCCAGTGGCAGGCCAGCCACGTCATGACCAGTCCCTACTATCCCCAGTCCAACGGAAAACTCGAACGCTTCCACAAAACGCTCAAAGAGCAGGCCATCCGTCCCAAAACCCCGCTGACCCTTGAAGACGCCAAGCGCATCACCGGCAACTTCATCGACTACTACAATACCCAGCGCCTGCATTCCGCCATCGGCTACATCACCCCGGCAGACCGCCTCGCCGGCCGGCAGGATGAAATCCACGCCGCCCGCGACAAAAAACTCGAAACCGCCCGCGAGCGCCGTAGAATCGCCC
>CAJBME010000322.1 GCA_903954065.1 uncultured bacterium | reverse complement strand
TCGTTCGGCGAGACGTCCTGTGAGGCGTTCGGCGACGCGACCGGGGTCAGCGACCCACGGCTGGTGCGCCAGTAAGTTGCCAGAGCGTCTCGCGCTGGCAATGAAAACAACCCAGACCGGGACGGTCTGGCTACCAAAAGATCCGGATCCGAAACCCCACTCAGGCGGCCAAGCCGCCACTGTAGCTGGGGACGATGGCCCCGGTTTCCACAACTGGCCCTCAGGCCACATCCTTCAAAACACGGATACGAAACCAGTTCGACCGACCCATCGCACAGGCTGTAAACAAAATCCAATTCGGTCAACGAGGCCGCTCTCCACCCTTCTTCCACTGCCCACTGGGACAGGAAGCCAGTGTTCTCGTGGTTGTGAATCCCTTTCTGCGTGGCAGAGGTGGGGTATTGCATCTTCATGAGCCACGATTTTCAGATTCTGCCCGCCGACGAGTATAATGAGACCCTGATCGGCCACGTTCATCCGTCTGATTGGATCAATCCGACACCGGCGGGGCGATATAATCTAGTCGTGATTGGCGGCGGTCCGGCGGGGCTGGTAGCGGCGGCGGGCGCGGCGGGGTGTGGGGCTCGGGTAGCGTTGGTCGAGCGGCAGCTGATGGGCGGCGACTGCCTTAACTTCGGCTGTGTCCCCAGCAAAGCATTGATCAATGCGGCCCGGCGGGCGGCGGGCATGCGCGGCCACGAGACGTCGGGCCTTTCAGCGACCGGGGTGCAGGTCGATTTTGCGGCGGCGATGCAGCGCCTGCGGCGGCTACGTTCTGAAATCGGCGCGCATGATTCGGTGCGACGTTTCACCTCTCTGGGCGTGGATGTTTTCCTTGGCAGCGGTCATTTTACGGGCCCTGATACTCTGAAAGTCAACGAGACAGAACTTTTGTTTCATTCGGCGGTTATTGCCACGGGAGCACGGGCCGCGACTCCGCCCATTCCCGGCCTCGCCAGTGTGAACGCGCTGACCAACGAAACCGTTTTTTCGTTGACCGAACTACCAGCGCGGCTGGCCATCATCGGGGGCGGCCCGATCGGATGCGAAATGGCGCAAAGCTTCGCCCGCCTAGGCAGCCAGGTCTCGCTGATTGAGTCGTCCCCCGGCATTTTACCACGAGAAGACCCAGAGGCCGCAGCCATCGTGCAGGCACGATTGCAGCAGGATGGCGTCAACCTGCTGTCGTCCGCCCAAGGCTTACAGCTGGCCCCAGGCGCCAACGGCACGATTCTGGTGACGCTCGATTCCATGGGCGTGAAGCACGATCTAACCGTCGATCACCTCCTGCTCGCCGCTGGGCGCGCTCCTAATATTGAGGGGCTGAATCTGGAGGCGGCTGGGGTGCGTTATGACCGCACGGGCGTGCTGGTCGACGACATGTTGCGGACCACCAACCGAAGGGTTTTTGCCGCGGGGGACATTTGTTCCCGCTATCAATTCACCCACAGCGCCGATTTCATGGCCCGCACAGTCATTCAAAACGCCTTGTTTTTCGGCCGCAAGAAAATGAGCCAGCTCATCATTCCATGGGCCACTTATACCTCGCCCGAAATCGCCCATGTCGGCCTGACGGCCGCACAGGCACAGGCACGCGGCCTAAAAATAACGACCTATACCCAATCTCTCAGCGCAGTGGATCGCGCCCTACTCGATGGTGAAACCGATGGCATGGTCAGGGTGCACGTCCGCCAAGGAACGGATCAAATCGTGGGAGCCACCATCGTCGCCGAACACGCCGGTGACATGATCTCCGAAATCACACTGGCCATGACTCACAAGATCGGCCTCGCTGGCATCGCCGCCACCATCCATCCATACCCCACCCAAGCCGAAGCCATTCGCAAAATCGGAGATCAATACAACCGAACCCGCCTGACGCCGCGCCTCCGCTCGTTGTTCAGCACCCTCATGTCTTGGCGGCGGCGGTAACACCCAAGACAAACCACCTCGCAGCCGGTCACCTCCTAAAAGACGTTCGGCGCCGCGACCGGGGTCAGCGACCCACGGCTACAGTAAACCCCGATACGAAACAACGACGCAGGCGGCCAAGCCGCCACTGTAGCCGGGTACGTTGGCCCCGGTTTCCACAACTGGCCCCCAGGCCACATCCTTCAAGATAATGGCTCCGAATCCGCTTCGACGCAGCCGGTCCCATGCCAAAAAAACGTTCGGCGCCGCAACCGGGGTCAGCGACCCACGGCTACAGAAGATCCAGGCCCTGATTTCCACACGTGGCCCTCAGGCCACATCGATCAAACGCGGAATCGAAAACGCGATGGTCGATTGGCTACCAAAGGGCCACACCAAGCCGATGGGACACGATGCACCGATTGGGGCATGAGTCTTGGCCTGATGTCTGCGATTGGGTGCTCGGTTTTCTTTTTGGTTTTACCAAGACGCCATCAACTCGTAGGTATATCCCTTGAGGTATTCGGTCTCCGGGAGACTTGGGATGACCGGATGATCCGCGCGCTGCCCATGGAAAAGAACCTGACGCAAGCTGCGTTTGGCATCGATTGAGGCGTCGACAATCATCAACCGAAAGTCGGCCCGGGAGACGTGGTGCGAACAAGAAAACGTGCTAAGCAAGCCCCCGGGACGCAGCAATTTCAGAGCGCGGAGGTGGATTTCTTTGTAGCCACGCATGGCGTCGCTCAACGAGCCTTTATTCCGGGTGAAGCTTGGCGGATCCAAAATGATCAGATCGTAAAGGGCATCCTTGCTGGTTGGCGGCCCGGCGATCGTTTCATCGACCCGTTCGCCTCCTTCCGGTTTCTCGTTCTGATTGAAGGCGCTTTCGGCCGACTTGAGGAAATCGAACACATTAACGGCGAGAAACGAGCAGCGATCGCTAACGCCCGAGGCGGCGGCATTGGACGTGGCCGCGGCCACCGCGGATTCACTGGCATCCAATCCCAGCACGGAGGCCGCCCCCGCCTTGGCACAGGCCAGCGCGAATCCACCCTGATTGCAAAAACAATCGAGAACGCGCTTACCGCGGGCCAGCGAAGCAACGGCAGCGTAATTATCAAATTGATCGAGATACAATCCGGTTTTTTGACCGCCGATCAGATCGACCGCAAAAACGCCATGAGGGGTGGCCACAGGAAAGGCTGCGGGTTCGGCGCCGTGGAGCATACCGGTGCGCAGCTCCATGCCTTCGGCGGCGCGGATGGGGGCGTCGTTGCGCTCGACGATGCTTTCTGGAGCGCAGACCTCGCACAGGGCGGCGGCGATGAGGTCGCGCCGTTGATCCATGGCCAGAGTCAGGGTCTGCACGACGCAATGCGCCCCGTAACGATCAATGATCAATCCAGGCAAGCCGTCACTTTCGGACCAAACCATGCGGTAGACTCCTGCCGGCGATTGGCCGGCGAAGAGGCGCTCGCGATATTCAAAGGCCCGGCGAATGCGCCTGGTGAAAAACTCCTGATCAAGTTTTTGTTTACGCCGCGAAAACCGCCGGGCCACGATCTGGCTCTTGGGGTTATAAATAGCCGAGCCCAACGGCTTGTTTTTCTGATCAATGAGTGCGACCACACTTCCCGGCTCGGGTTGCCCGATCGTTTTCTGCACTTCCATTGAATAGACCCACTCATGCCCGTGAAATATCCGGGATCGAGGTTTGATGATCAAAGTCGCCATCGCGGACTGTAGCAGTACCCCCGGAGATGGAAACTCCGAATGAGCGGCCGATGAGAATGTCTCGCTCATCGGCCGGGCCCTCCGGCGGCATGCACAGCGTCATTTAACGCGTTGGCACATGACAAAATTCACGAATTCCAGCCCGCAGGAAACAAAGCATGAAGAGGGCGGAATTTCTGCTCAATTTGCTGTAAATCCTCCCTTTCCCTTCAATATGGTTCAGATCTTTTTCCGCTTCGAACGCTTTGGTAACGATCCGGGCGACCCACTCCGCCACAGCCGGCTGCGGACTGTCGCCGATCATGGCGGCGAATGGCATGGAGTCCGAATTCTTTTGGAGCAAGTCGGCGACCCATTCCTTTTCCAGCCCGAAATAATACGCCCAGCGCCCGGGGATCAATTGAGCTCCGGCCTTGGGATGGGGAGCCATGATCGCGGCTAGCGTGTATCCGTCTAGCGAAACGGACATCAACTCCGCTTGGGTCAGCTCCTCCCCCAGTTCCCGACAGAGAGGGTCGATCGTGGGCCACCGGTCGATCGCTCGAAAAAACGGCGGCGTGTCCCCATCCGTGACTTCAGGATGCTCGCACCCCCGGACACGGTCCTTCACTTCCTCAGGAGTGAGCACCCGCACATCCACGGGCGGATGAGCCCGCGAAGGGTCGTAGTCCCACGCCATCTCCACCTTACTGCCACCCATCTGGGTCACCGTCGTCTCGCTGAAAAACCCTTCATCCTCCGGATCCCAGGCGTCATCCAATGAATCAGCGTCCGCGCCTGAACCCATGATCTCGACAAAAGGAGGATCGAATATAATCTCTTCCAATCCAAGATCTTGAAGAAGCCAGTTTACATCATAAACAAATTCGGCATCGACGCATTCGGCATCCAATTGGCACACCAGGCGCTTGACTACGGCCACCAGACGGGGTCGCAGGACGGGATCAGCTGAGGCCTGCCGCGGCGACATGTTTTGCAAAGCGGGGAGCGGAATATCGGGCCAGGCAAAAAAGTGCTGGTCCAGCAAATACGTCGTCCGGTCCATGAATGATGGTTCCGGTACCGGGACCCGCATCGTTGTGCCCGCGGTTTTTACCGTCTGTCCGAGCAACTCGGGCGGTACCAGTGCCGGGTCATGGCCCAGCCGCGGAGCCTCCTCAGAAGGCTCAGCCCGCTCAGACCACTCAGACTCGTCAGACTCGTCAGGCTCGTCGACGTCATCATAATCGAAACTCATCAATCCAGCGCTGAGCGACTCGAAACGACGCTTGAGCAGGGCAAAATGCGCCTCCGAATCGGCCTCCAGCATGCCCCCGGTGGATCGCAATAAAACGCGGCCGGTCATCACCTCCCCCCTCGGCCAAGTCTGATCGGGAGTCGGATCCGGCTCCATGACATGAGACTCCGCCGTGAGGCGCAGCAACCCATCCCAGCATTCATGCCAGCCTTCCGCACGTTCCTCATCTGACACTCTGGACTCGCCAAAGTCCGGAGCCAGACGCAGCTGCTGCCGCAGTTGCTTTTGACTTTCCGCATGGTCCGGCCTGATCCAGCTGTAGTACGCCTGACCCGACCACTGATCATGGCCAGCCTCCATCTCTCCAGTGATGGCGTCGCCCGCGGCTCGGACACTCTTAATCACCTCAGGCAAGTGATCCGTTATCCATTCCCGCGCGGAAGTGAGGGGCGACGGACCACCCAGGTGGCGGACCACCGCGGTCAGAAGCGTGATGGGGTCAAACTGGCCGATGTCAGCAACCTCCAAGGCTTCTGCCATCAGGCTTCGATATCCCGGCGCCTGATAGGTCCAGCAAATGTAGATACCAAACCGGATCCAGTAACGGGCCATCGGCGCGTGCACCAGCCGGATCGGCGTCTCATCGCCCTCGAATAAATCGATCCCCTCCAACGTCAGATCGTCGATCTGTCGGTGAGCTTCAAACAATGTTAAACGAGTGCCGGACATCGCTTGGAGCAGCACCTGCTCGTCGTTGTTCAGCCCGCTCCAGCCAGCGGCCTCCCACCGCTGCGGCAAGGTCAGCCCTTTCGCATCACGCTCGCGGAAAAAAACGCGCAACGGCGCCCATTCACTTAAAAAAGGATTTCGCCCCAGCCGGTCCGACTCGCGACGAAGCCGAGCCTCCGCCTCATACCCAGCTTCCAACGCATAGCGCAGCCGAATTTTTTGTAGTACCCGTTTTTCGATTTTCAGCAACAGGTCACGGTTGTGAGTATTGAACGGATTGGAAGGGCATGTGGGAGGGCAGGCGAGGCGTGAACCCCGCTCCTGACCGCACCTCAAGCTCGTGATTTGTTCCCCTAAAGCGGGACAGTCGCGTTTTGTGGTAGTCATCGTTTGACCACCTAATACGCATTTAGGCCGCCTGCCAAGTAAAAAACACTTTCACAGTGTGTTTTTTCACATGTGTTCTAATCCATCCACTCCAACCTCAAGGTTTGAGTTGGCTGCTGAGGAAATGTTCGACCCATCCGATGTGGTACTGGCCTGACTTGAACGTGGAGTTGTCGATAATAGCCTTCTGCAGCGGGATGGTCGTTTTGATGCCTTCGACGAGAAATTCATCCAGCGCACGCCGCATGCGGGCAATGGCAATCTGACGGTCGTTGCCGCGGACGATCAGTTTGGCAATCATCGAATCGTAATAAGGAGGCACTTCATATCCGGTATAGATATGACTGTCGATGCGCACCCCCCGGCCGCCCGGAGCATAGAAGTTTTTGATCTTTCCAGGGCTGGGGGCAAAATTGTTATACGGATCTTCTGCATTAATACGGCATTCGATGGCGTGCCCACGCGGAACCGCTTTTTTCAAATGAGGCGAGACTTCCTCGCCGGCGGCGATCCTGATTTGTTCTTTAATGAGGTCGATGCCATAGACTTCCTCGGTGACCGGATGTTCGACTTGAATCCGAGTGTTCATTTCCATGAAGTAAAAATTCTCGCCTTTGGAATCGACGAGATACTCAATGGTTCCGGCGTTTTGATATCCGATTTCCTCGCAAAGTTTGATGGTGGCGGCCATCATTTTTTTGCGCAGTCGATCGGTGATAAAAGGGGACGGGCATTCCTCGATGATTTTCTGATTGCGACGTTGCAGCGAGCAGTCTCGTTCCCCTAGGGCATAGGCCCGGCCTTTGGCATCACCGACGACTTGGATCTCGATATGATGCGGGTTTTCGACGAGTTTTTCGATGTAGACGTCGCCATTGCCGAAGCAGGCTTCGGCTTCTGAACGGGCGGCGGAGAATGCGCCGCCAAAAGTAGCTTCATTAAAAACCGGACGCATGCCACGACCACCGCCGCCGTTGGAAGCTTTGATCATGACCGGATAACCAATGGCGGCGGCAATGCGTTTGCCTTCCTTTTCATCAGCTACCACCCCGTCACTGCCAGGCGTAATCGGCACTTTGTATTTCCGCGCAGTGGCTCGCGCCTCGTTTTTGTCACCCATCATCTTGATGACACGCGCACTGGGACCAATAAATTTGATTTTGCAGCTTTCGCAAATTTCAGCGAAGCGCGGGTTTTCGCTGAGAAATCCATATCCCGGGTGGATGGCATCGACGTTCGCGATCTCAGCCGCCGCGATGATGCGATCCATCTGCAGATAACTGAGTTTGCTAGGGCCGGGGCCAATGCAAATCGCCTGGTCAGCGAGACGGACGTGCATGGACTTGTCATCAGCCTCGGAATAAACGGCAACCGTCCGGACGCCGAGTTCCTTGCAGGCACGAATGACACGCAGAGCGATTTCGCCACGATTGGCGATGAGTATTTTGTTGAACACTGGGCTTGAGAAAAAAAAGAAACGGCGGGATGGCGGAGAAGAGCGGAAGATCGAAGCGGGGCGAACCGGGCCTCCTCCCTGCGGGCCGGGCCATGCGGTCGCCTCGCCGCCCAACCCAGACCGCGCGACGAAGGCGCGGCGAAACAATCCAGAAAACTAGGGCTTCACTTCGAACAAGACCTGTCCATACGACACTGGCGTGGCGTCTTCAGTGGCAATGCGCGTGATGCGCCCCGCGACTTCGGCCTTGATTTCGTTCATCACTTTCATGGCTTCAATGATGCAGACAGTGGTTTCAGCCTCAACGTAATCGCCCACTTTGACAAACACTTCCGTTCCCGGGCCGGAAGCGCGGTAGAACGTGCCCACCATCGGAGACTTGATGGTCAAGCAGTCACTAGGCCCGGCCGCAGGCGTCGCGACCGGAGCGCCGCTCTCGTGATCCCCGCTGGCCGCGCGCGCCGCCGGGGCCGCCACAGGAGCCTGAGCGCGATATCCCGCCAGTAGACCCGCGAGGGCCTCCGAATCGATGTTTTTCTTCAAGACGAGCTTTTCCCCCTCGCGCTCCAACTCAAAGTGAGTCAGGTCGTTGCGTTTCATGAGCTCGATGATTGTCCGAATGTCTTTAATATCCAAAGTGGTGCCTCCTGATCGGTTGATGAGTGGAATATGTAAACGGGGCGCTGCTTGAAACAATGATTTCTGAAGCGGGAGAGCCCCAAGCCGCTTGGTGAAGCGCCGGTCGAAACCGACCCGTAAGCGTGTGCGAATGTGATGATTGTTTTTCCGGAATGACAGGACCTCGGCCCCAACCGGAAAGGCGTACTGTTAGGCATGTCGCCGCCATCGTCAACTCACAGACTCTCCGCCCCGAGCATGAGGGGCAACCTTATACAGGGACGTATTTGAACATATTCAGCCGGTGCCATGCAGGGCCAGACCGACGACAGACCGACGCGACGGAAACCCGGACGCCGGCAGATTATGGCTGGCTGGGGCGACCAGACTTTTCGCCCTCATCAATCAGTTTCCAAAATGTTTTCGATTTCCCGGCGGCTTCGTCCTCGCTGAGCGGCAGATTGCTGCGGAAAAGAAAGTCATCCAGTGTGTTTTTATGCAATACTCGATGAACAACGACTTGGCCATCCCGCACTTCAAAATAGAGGCGATAATCGCGGGCGCGGTACCGGTAGAGAACACGGCCTTCGCGTTCGATTTTGCCAAAGGCATGCCGAGCCGGCAGGTCGGCGAGGGTGGATTCGTCGACTTTGAATTCGTTGAGAAGTTCCAGCTGGGACAGGGTGTCGAGCTGCGAGAGTTCAGCGGCGCTGAGGGCGTTGAAGACGATTTGGAGCACTGGTGCGATGAGGGGGACGGCGGGCGGATAATGTAGGCTGGGAGGAGAGCGTCTGGATTTGCGGCGGGCTCACCCTTGCGGGGCGAGCGGTTTCTGAGCGATATAGAGGGAGGCAATGCCTCCGGTCAATGGAATCCATTGGGGGTCGGCGAACCCGTGGCTATTGAGGAGAGCGTTCATGGCCGGGCCGGAGGGAAATTGTTCGATCGATCCGCCGAGGTATTCGTAAGCACCGCGTTCCCCGGTCAGGGCGCCGGCGAGGAGGGGCAGGATGCGGTGCAGGTACAATTTGTAAGCGCCGCGCAGCCAGGGGGCGGGCTGGGAGAAATCGAGCACCATGAGGGTTCCGCCGGGGCGCAGGACTCGGGCCATTTCGCGCGCGGCCCCGCCATAATCAGCCATGTTGCGGAGCCCGAACCCGACGGTGACGAGGTCAAACACACCGGCCGCGAAAGGCAGGGCCATGCCGTCGGCCACCACTAAATGCGGCAGCCCGCGGCGACGGGCATGCGCCATCATGGGCGCACAGAACTCAGCGCCGATGACCTGCGCTTCAGGGCAGGCCGCGCCCACCGCCGCCGCCAAATCGCCGCTGCCAGTGG
>CAJBME010000321.1 GCA_903954065.1 uncultured bacterium | reverse complement strand
GCCACCGAAACCGCTGAACGAACCATGACCACACCACCCGAACCACCAAGGGCGAACAAGGCGCTGGTGCCAACCGCCGGGGCTGCTCTGTCGGCCATGCTTTCCATAACTTTAGCCCGGCATCCCGTCTCTACGTTCACCCCCGCCCCGGCGGTCGGCACAGCTTAGACGTTCGCGAAGAAATGATACCCGAAGCCACGCATCTCGTGAACGCAGCAGAGCGCTTCTGTGCGTGGGCTGAGGGAGAACAACATCTCTTGAGCGATGCCCGCCAGCATCTTCTTGATCTGATGGCATCCATCCCACCGTTACAGCATTTGCGTTACGCCAGCAGCAGCGAATCGGATTTTCCACGGCGGGGACACGAGGGTTGGACTCACGATATCAGACGGTTTTCTGACCTCCCGTTTCAGTTCTATCGAGTTGTTTTTGACCCTCACGATTTGGATGCCATCGACGAACCTGTGATGGGCGATCTTCATGATGATCTGGCCGACATCTACGGGGATTTGTGGCACGGACTTCAAGCCCTTCGAGGTGGCGATGCCGATGAGGCGGTTTCCCTGTGGGTGGATTCTTACTTCTTTCATTGGGGGCGTCACGCGAGTTCCGCTTTAGCCGCAATCGACACTTACTACTGCGCAGATCCAACCGACGCGAACAAGTCATGCGAGGCAACCGGCGATAACGTCTCTAGTTGAATCGGAGCTTGATCCGCCGGTGTCTCCACATCTAACGTTCGCCAAAAATTGAAATTCCTTCCGGCAACAAACTGGTAACCAACGCCACCCAATCCATGCACTACGATCGCCGGGTCGCTGAGCTTTCGCCGTTCGCCGAAGAAATAAGCGCCACCACATGCCCGACTCATACAACATCAAAGGGACGCTGACCTTCGAAGAGTATCTGGAGTGTCACAAGATTCTCGCAGCGAAGCGGCGATTCTGGATTCGCGTGATCATCACCATCTACGGAATCGGAATGACCTTCTTGACTACAGCCTTTGGTCATCAGGACAAAATTTCCAGGGCTTTCATTGATGGATCTCTGATTGCAAATTGAGGAGGTGGTCGCACCCTGCGAGCTCGTTATTTCTGCATGCCTGCTCCGTTGCCATTGACTGAAGTTGCCTCTACGCTTTTGCGTGATGTGGGGGCTTTATTGGCGCGTGTACTGGTGGCTTGGTTGTTATTAGTTTTCCATGTGTGGGACGAAGCACGGGCTGGGTTTAGCCATTTTTTCGGTCCCAAAGCGCCTTGGCCACTGAGTGACGCGATAACGGCCGCGGGGCTGCCCATGGGGCTGGCATTGGCGACGGTATTGATTTTTGCTTTGAGCGGGGTGGTGGCGGCTTTTGTGTTGGGGTTATTGACTCGGGTGGCGGCTTTTGTGTTGTTGGTGGTGATGTTGAGTGTGGCGGCGGTGGCCTCGGTGGACGTGTTGCAGGAAACGGCTGGGGCGTATGTGGCGGTGGCGTGTACGCTGCTGCTGGGTGGTCCGGGGCATATCTCCTTGGATGCCCTGGTCATTCGCTGGCGGTCCCGGAAGAGGAAATCGCCGCCAAAGTACCGGTAGGCGAGGTGGCTGGCGGGATGAGATGACGGCTCCACCAATGCTGGCTGAGGGCGGAGTGGAGCGAATCGAGTTTTTCTTGAGGTGACTTCCCGCGGTCGCTGGCGAGGTCGCGGCCGAGACCGAGCGTACGAGCGGCGGTGATGCGGCGGGAGGCGAGCATGTGTTGGCGCAGTCGGGCCAGTTCGCGATGCGCGGCGGCTTGGGCTCGGGCCTCGTCGCGCTGGTGTCGCAGGGAGTCGATTTTTTCCGTGACGGCTCCGGCCTCCGGGCTGAGCGGGCTGGATCGATGGCTGAGGTTGAGGGCGGAGGCGTTTGGGTAGCGCGTTAATTCTGGCCAGTGGGTTTCATCGAGCGACGAGGTCAGGGCGGCCAATGATTCGGGCGACTGGCGGGCGGCGCACTGGGCGAGCAGGAGCTGGAGGAGTCCGGCGTGCAAGGACGAGACGTTGTGCCATGACGAGCGCAGCAGCCGATAGAATTTTTCGCGGAGCGCGGGCTGGGTCGCGAGCTGGGGGGCGAGGTCGTGGTGGAGGTCGAGCCACAACCGAAGTTGTTCCCGCATGACCGGAGCGGGCTGAGTATTCATGGTATTGCCGCCATGAATGCGGTAATCGAGCAATGGTTCGGGCACGACCCGCAGACTGTCCTCGAGGGCGGCCTGAATGAGGAGGTGGTAATCGTAGCTAAAGCGGTACGGTTTGGTTGGGTGAGTGGCGAAGAACTCACGGCGTGCGATGAAGTTGCTGTTGCTGATGGCAAAATTCGCCTGACCGAGCCAGCTCAAGAGGTCGGTATCGGCTCCCTGCCACCGGCTCCAGACGGCCTCGACCCAGCGGCGGCGGGGGTGGTTTTCCGGCAGTGGTTGGTCTTGGCTGTCAATCAGGCGCACCCCGGTGACGAGCAAGCGGGCATCTGGATCCTGTTCGAAGACGGGCAGAGTTTTTTCGAAGCGGTCTGGGTGCAGAGTGTCATCGGAGTCGAGGGTGGCGATCAGGTCGCAGTCGGTGGAGGCGAGGGCGAGCAGGTTCCGGACGGTGGTGGCGACCCCGAGGTTTTCTTGAGGGATGACCTCGATACCGCGGGGGGTGAACGAGCGGGCGATGGCGAGCGATTTGTCGGTTGAGCCGTCGTCGATGACGATGATGCGGTGGGCGGGGCGTGACTGGGCCAGCACTGATTCGAGCGTGCGGGCGATGAAGGCCTCGTGATTAAAAAGCGGGATGACAACGGCGAGCCGCATAGTGGAAACGGGGTGGAGGTGGTGGCTGCGGACGGATGGATTCAGGACGGGGTGAGCAGGCGGCGGCGGAAGCTGGGAACGTCTGCGGCGGGCGTGGGGGAGAGGCGAAAGAGGCTCGATTTCGGGCGTGGGGCGAGGCCGAGCAGATCGGTGGCGCTGGATTTCGTGAGGGCGGCTAATTTTTCATCGGCCAGCGAGCCAAAGGCAAAGTCGGGGATGAGGCGGGCGAGGAGCGAGCGGGAGACGGGGGGGTGGGATTCAATGGCGTAACTGGCGGTGATACCGGTGAGCTTGGCCACCAGCCAAGTCCAGAGCAGGGTGTCGGCGCGGGCGGCATGAACGTGCCGATGGCCGCGGCGACGGACGACAGAGGCGGTGTGGACCGCGCGGCGGGCGTCGCGGAAAAATGTTTCGCCCTCGAGGGAGCCGAGGCGGCTGTACCATGCTTCGCAGGCGGCGGCGTCGTCCGGGTTGGCGCGCCAGGCGGCCTCGAGGACGATGGCATCGGGGAGAAACTCGAGCCATGGCGGGCCGGGTGGTTGAGCGGCGCTGACCGCGAGCACGCCCAGCGGGGGAGTGGTGTCGTCGCGGTTTTCGCCTACGACGAGGGCAGTTAGTTCCGGTTCGGCGGCGGCGGTGGACAGGATGAGAGTGGTGGGCGGGCGGGGCGGGGTGCTGTCGGTGGGGCGGACGGGTGATGGGACGAGAAGGGACTGAAAGCGTCGACTGAGCTCGCCGGCGGTTTTTTCCAGCGAAAACCTCTCGGCGCAGAGCGCCTGACCGGCGGTGCCGAGGGCGGTCCGCAGGGATGGATCGTTGGCGAGCTCGCGGAGGGCATCGGCGAGGGCGGCCGGGTCCGCTGGCGGTGTCAGGCGTCCGGTCACTCCGTCGACGACCATTTCGGGAACTCCGGCTACGCGGGTTGAGACGACGGGTAGGCGGGCGGCCATGGCCTCCATGATGACGGTTGGGAGGATGTCGCTGGCTCCCTGAGCGTCGACGCAGCAGGCGAGGGCAAAGACATCGCTGCGGGCGAGGCGGGATTTGATCGACTCCTGGCTGAGGACCCCGGCCAGCTGGACATGACCGGTGAGGGCATGGCTGGCGATGAGGTCGAGCAGCTGCGGGCGCCATGGTCCTTCGCCGATGATTTCGAGAGTGACATTCAGTCCTTGGGACCGCAGCAGGGCCACGGCCTCGATGAGGTGGTGGAATCCTTTGAATTCGATCAGCCGTCCGATGCTGACGATGTGCAGGCTTCCCGGAGGCGAAGCGGCGGTGGTGGGGGGAAAGTCCGCGAGGCGCACGCCATTGTAGATGCGATGGATTTTGTGCGTGCTGTCCGGGCAGCGGCGGTGGAGGTCGAGCTGGCTGAAGTCACTGACGGCGACGGTAAATTCGGCTTCTCGGGCGAGTTCTTGGAGGAGTTGGTCGCTTCCGAGGTCGACCATGTAATCTTGGGCGTGGGCGGTGAAGCTGAACGAGAAGCCGGCTTTTTTGAGAAAGAGGGCGGTGTGAGTGGCGCGATTGGCGAAGTGGATGTGGAGGTGGCGCACTCCTTGGCGTGCGAGAACGGGGGCCAGCCAGGCGGCATTGCGGGCGCGGGTGGCGGCTTTGAATGATGTTCCGTAGGCGGCGTCGTGGGCGGCGGCGAGGGTGGCCATGGCGGGAGGAATGCTGATTTCTTTGAGGACGGAAGCGGGCGGGGGGTAAAAAACTTCTGCTTGGAGAG
>CAJBME010000320.1 GCA_903954065.1 uncultured bacterium | reverse complement strand
GGAGAGAATGGTCGCCTCCCCGTCGCGCACCGGAGCTCGCAATCCAAGAAAAAGCACTCCCTCACGCCCGGCCAAGCCTTCGATGTCTAAACCGTTCTCGTCCGCCGATTTATCCACGAATGGTTTGAGCTCAGCGTCGGCGGCCAAAACCGCGCGCAGATCAATCTTCGTTACCGCCCCGGCATCAGAAGCCCCGGCCTCATCCACCGGTAGCCGGAAAAGCCCGCCCCGGTCCGGCTCCAAAACCCCGCCCTTTCTCGACAGAGCTTGCGATCCAACCAGAAAATAGGCCCGCGGTTCCATCAAGGCCGCTACTCCCTCCAAATCAAGCTCCGGCCCGGAGCCGGGCAAGAGCGGCACCTGTTTTCCCGCCGTGAGCGTGCGCGCGGCCCGATCAATCGAAACCTCCTGCGCCGCCCTCGTCTCATCGCTGATCACCAGTGCCTTGTCCCCGCCAAAACTCGCCGCTCCACTCAAATCACGGCCTTTGGCCAAGTCGCCACGCACCTTCCACGCCTGGCCCCATTCCACTCGCCACGTGCCCACCGATGAATCCGCCATCGCAGTCATCGCAGTCAGTAGGCCGGTGGTGACAAAAGTCAAAACGCGCATGGAGTGTCTCATAAATCAAGGGGGGCCTCCGGTCGACCGCTAGTTTCCAAGCAGTCGGCCCCCACGTCATAAGCGTCGCCAGTTTCATTTCTTGTCGGGCCAATGGTCACCTCCCCTCCTCTTTTTTAGTTTTTATGGCGCATGCTTTCGCTGGCGCACCGATGTATTTGAGTGATGCGGCCACGCGCAGGTCCGCCGGGGCCCATCCTTTTGAGGCCATGAGCCTCATCTGCCAACGCCTCACTTTTCCCTTCGGTGGCTTTATTTATGCGGCCACGCCGGGCGATCCACGCGCCCACGATTTCTACTTGTGCCCGGCCCCGACGATGGTCACACTCATCCTCTACGGAGAGTGATGTGTGCCTGGTGGCTGCCGCGGTCTTCAAAACCGTTGTCGACGCGTCCAACGCGCCGGGGTGGGTTCGATTCCTTCCCTCTCCGCTGGTTATTCATCAGCTGATGGGCGAGCTGGTTCTCGGCGCCGCTCCCATCCACTTTTTCGAAGAAAAGACAACTTTTCAGAGGCGCGAAAAAGGAGCTTGAAGTTCGAGGTTGCTCATCTAATTGAGATTGCTTCGCAGTCCTAATTGCATTAAGTGCTTTTTTGGTTCGTCCGGAAAGTACTGTGCCTCGGGCGATGGAGCTTTCTTCACATCTAAAAACTCAACTTCATTTATGAAACTGATTCCTTTGTGCCTAGCGACGATAACGGGCATTTCATTGATTCCGGATGCGGTTGCTCATCCGCGGCGTTTTGCTTACAGCTATGATGTGATGACGATGCCTAAAGGGGGCGTGGAATTTGAACAATGGGCGACCTGGAAGCATTCTGATCAGCGGGAGCGTTTTGAGTTCCGGAGCGAATTAGAGTTTGGGCTCACCGACCACGATCAGTTGTCGATTTATCTGTCTGATTGGAGGCACACTGAGAACGAGATCGGCCCGGACGAGACCGAGTGGCGGACGGCGGGACTTTCTTGGGTGCACAATTTCACTGATCCAACCGCGGATCCGCTCGGAGTCGCCACGTATTTAGAGACCTTGGTCGGGCCAGAGAAATTCGCCTTGGAGGGGAAGTTGCTGCTGCAAAAGAATATTGGGTCTTGGAGCTTCGTGTACAACGGCGTACTGGAAGCCGAGTGGGAAGGCGACAGCTATGACGAGGAAGTCGGGGTGATTGAAAACATCGCTGGTATCAGCTATCAGATTTCCCCTTCTTTCAGCGTAGGAGCGGAAGTGCTTCACGAGATCGAGTTCGAGAACTGGAGCGACGCCGGCGACCATATGATTTACGCTGGACCCAATATCGCCTTTCGCGCCAAGAGTGTATCCACCGTGCTGGCTGGTTTGTGGCAGGCGACGGACGTGGCGGGTGAGCTGGATTTCCAGCTGCGAGTGATCGGGGCCATCGACTTTTGACCTACGCGGCTTCTCCCAATGAGCTCTGTTTTTAACTCAATCAGTGCCTTCCTCACTCATCGTTGGGGAGGTCTCGCGGTGGGGGCAGCGCTTTTAGGAGGAGGCTGTGTTTCAGTTGACACCATCGCGCCGCCTGTGGCCACGTTGAGTGGAGGGGGCGGCGCTGCTGTCGTTGAAGGGCGTCGATTGTATCTCACAACTTGTACAAAATGCCACTCAGCAGAGCCGGTGCTCGATTTCACAGCCGCGCAATGGGCGACGATCCTGCCGGAAATGGCAGAGGAGTCGCATTTTACATCGACGCAGACGGCTGCTGTGGAGGCCTATATTCAGGCGGTGCTAGCCACCGCTTCCACCGCCACTGAAACCCGCTGATCTGCGATCATTTCAGCGCGAGACCCGACCCCAATCCTCTTGGTGGCACTGTTGGGGTAGATTCGGGTCTGAACTGCGTTCTACAGGCCCTCCAGAAAATCAGCTATGGAGCCGTGGGACTGATTTCTTGCAGGGCGCGTTTGGCTCCTTCGTTTTTGGGATCGAGTTCGACGGCCTTGGTGAGGGCTTGGGCGGCTGCAGTTTTTTCGCCCAGCGCGAGCAACGAGAGGCCAAGCTGGGTCCACGTTCGGGAACTGGCTCCGTTGAGCGCGATTGATTGGCGGAACGATTTAACGGCCTCGGCATGGTTTTGCTCGCGAGATTGAACCATGCCGAGCCCGAAATAAGCCTGCGGGATACGTGGATTCAGCTGCAGAGCGGCACGATAACGTTCGGCGGCTTTGGTGAACTGCTGGGTTTCCATCAGGGCGGCCGCCAGATTGAGGTGGGCAACTTCCCTCTTGGGGTTGAGTTCGACGGCTTTGGACAAGTGCTTGATGGCTTCGTCGAATTGTTTGGTGGAGGCGAGCAACGATCCGAGGTTGAGCTGAGCCTCGGCGTATTCGGGATTCCGGGCGATGACTTGTCTGAGTCGCTGAAGCGCACTTTCAGGCTTGCCTCGGGCCTGATCGATCATGGCCAGATTGACCAGCGCCGTGGCGTGGTTGGGGTCGATGCTCAGCGCTTTCTCGAATAACGGCTGGGCTTCGTCGATTTTCTTTTGCAGCAGGAGCATGGCTCCCAGACCGGTCAGGGCTTGCCCGTAGTTCGGATCCAGATCGATCGACTTCTGGTACAGCTCCATGGCCTGTTGCGTCAATCCCTGCTGCGCGGCCGCTTTCGCCTGATTGTAAAATTCCTGTGCTGTTTGTTCCGCAGCCTGCGGTTTGGCCAGCGCATACAGGCGCTGGGATTCTTCGGGAAATCCATTGGTCGCGAAAAGTGTGGCGTAGTCGCCCAGTAACGACTCGCGATTAATGTTGAGCGGGTCGGCGAACCAGCGCCCAGGGCGGGGAGTGGCCCGCTTGAGTTGGGCCGCCGGAGAGGCATTGAGCAGGGCAAGGTCACCCGAAAGCTGTTCCCAGCTCACCGGCCCCAGATACACCGCAGCCACCTGCCCTTTGGCATCGACCAAGAAGCTGGTGGGGATAGAAGGAGGGGCGCGGCGTGCGGTCAGGTATTCGATGAGGACTTCTACCATCGCCAGATTTTCCTGACGTGCCGTGCCGTGAGGTAGCTGGTAGCCGAGGCGTGCGAGAACTGCCTCCGGTTTCGCTCCGGAATCGGGTGCGCTTCCGTCGACGGCAAGGCCATCGACATTAAGGGCGAGGACGGTTGCACCCATGGAGGTCAGCTCCTGCGCGTGTTTGGCGAGCATGCCAAGTTCCTCGAGGCACGGACTGCACCACGTCGCCCACAAATTGATTAGTGCTGGCTTGCCGAGGAATTCCGCCGTGGTGCGGGCCGCTCCTTTGTTGTCGGTGTAGGTCAGCTTGGGGAAGGGGACCTGATTAACGACCCAGAATCCGGCTTTCTCCGCTTTGAGTGCAGCGGGTGCAGCGGGTGTCGCCGCGGGTATAGCCGGCGGGGACACCGCCATGGGGGTGACGAGCTGGCCTTGTCCTTGAGTGATGCTGTAGCGGGCACCGGGTTTGAGGCCGGAAAATGTCTCGGTGGCGCCACCGGGCCAGGCGACCGCCAGCGTGAGGTCTCCAGATTCCGCGCCGAGGCCGAAATGGGACCAAGCGCTTGACTGGGAAAGGAATGCGTCGCCGGCATGCACCGTGCGTATTTGTGCTGGTTGAGCCCCGGCGGAGAGCACAAGGCGCGCGCCAATCGCGTCCCGGTTGGTTGTGGTGCCGTTGCCGATCAACCGGATGGCCACCGACGAGTGAGAACGAGGGAAATTGTTCTTCAACAGGCGGATCCGCGGCGCCGTGCGGTTGGTGACCCACATGTCAAGATCGCCATCGTGATCCCAGTCGATGACCGCCACCGCCCGGGAATCATCGTTGTAGTCGACCCCCAACAGGGCGGCGGTCTCGCTAAAGCCCTGGCCTTTGAGATTCAAATAGAATGGATTTCGTTCATACCCGCTAAACGACTTGCCGCGGGAGACGAGATCATTGAGATCACGAATATTGCGCGTATAGCCCGGAGTGGCGGTGGGTTTTAAACCCTCTTCTGGAATTTGAGGCGCGACCCGCCTCCAGAAAAACATTCACAAATCATCCTTGTCCGGCTGAGACACATAGCCGTTGGCTACATACAAATCCTCCCATCCGTCATTGTTGAAGTCAGCAAATTTGGCTCCCCACGCCCATCCGGCAAATCCTTCCGCCATCGGGTCCGTGATGTCGTCAAATCGACCCTGCCCACGGTTTTTCAACAAACTGTTACCGCGCACCATTTTCAGGTATTTCTGCCGCGTTTCTTCCGTCATCGATGGGTTAAAGTCAGCCTGCGCAATGACCTGATTGCCCGCACCGGAGAACATGCTCGATACATAAATATCCATCAGGCCATCCCGGTCATAGTCCGCCCACGTGGCGGACATCCCAAATCCCCAGTCCTGAGTGGCGCTCTCGGAAGACACGTCCACAAATGATCCGCCTTCGTTGCGAAATAACTGATTGGGACCAAAGTCGTTGGCGATGTAAAGATCAATGCGGCCGTCATTGTCAAAATCTTCCCAAGCCGCGGAGAAGGAAAAACGATGGTTGTCCACGCCCAGACCACATTCGTTCGTGACATCCTTGAAGCCAAAGGCCCCCTGATTTTGCAGCAGGATGTTGGCTCCGCCATTCTGAGCGTTGTGAAACGGATGGGGCGTGGGGAAGTCGCCCCCCTTGCTGCCTTCGCCCGAGTAGCGCAGCACCAGTAGATCGAGGTCCCCATCCAGATCGTAGTCGGCGGCTGTCGGAGAATAACCCATGCCAGCGCTGGTGAGTCGTTCGCGCAGGGCAAATTTCCCTCGACCATCGTTTTCCATAATGAGGAATGCCGTGCGGGTCGCGACCGCCAGATCGGCGTCACCGTCGTTGTCGAGGTCCAGCAATAACGCCCCCGTCGAGTTGTCGAGCCAGTCGACCCCAGCGGCGGCCGAGACATCGGTCAGGGTGCCGTCAGGCTGACGGCGGAAAAGCAAGTTCGGCAGGCCTCCCGGCTGGCATACATACATGTCTTCGAGCCCATCCCCGTCGATGTCTCCGATCGCCATGCCATGATAACCGAGAAAATCGGGGTGGAGCGACCGTTGAATTCGCCGGACCCAGGTATTCATGCCCAACTGTAGTTGTTCGCTCCAAGCGTCGGTGCCGCCTAGCACCGTGCCCGCGATGTCTTCGAATGGAACCGTGCGGTCGGTCAGTTCGTTTTGTACCAGCCGCTGTACGGAAAAACTGGCCAAGAGTGGTTTTCCGCCGGGGGCATCGGCGGCGGGAGTGACCCAGGTGGCGTCGACGACGGCATAGGAATCCACCCAATTGCCGTTACGCGTGCCGCGGGCGGTCAGTCGCTGGCGGGTCTTGAGTCGTCCCTCGCCGGCCGTAATGCCATAGAGCTTAAAATGAAGGGCGTTATCCGAAGAACCAGCGACATGTCCAACCTGCTCGCGAAGCGCGCGGATGAAGGCTTCCACATCCAGCTCGATCATTGGGCCCTGATCCACTCCGGAGGGCAGGCCGGTTTCCGTGACCTTGAACGACGGATCCTGAAAAACCTCCTGCGTTTGCAGGGCTGCCGGATCAATGACCCCCACACTCTGATGAAAAAACGCACCGGCTTCCGCCCCCAGGGGAGCGCCATTCACTACCGCGGTCTCAATGCCAGCCCATTGCGACTTCACCGCATCGCTCCACAAATCCACCGTTTCCTTGCTCTGTCCTCCGGTCACGATCGACTCCGCCGGAGGCGGCGTTGCCGAGGCGGAACTGGCTGCGGCCGGGGATCCCGTCGCCGGTGTCGCGCTCGTCACCGCCTGCTTTTCGCATCCCGCTAATGTCAGTGCGAGACAGCACAGACCCACGTTGAACCAGAGGGCAGGGGGAGCGAGTCGGTGGTTTGCCTTGGGAAAGGGAAACGTGGCGTTCTCCATGACCCGATGGCGCTTCCGAATATCCCAGCTGGCCGTGCGAACGGCTGAAAAAAGGAAATGAGCCGGATGCATTAGTCTGTTATAGAAGGCGCGGCGACAAATCGTCAAGTGAGGATTGCGTCCAGGGAACGGCAGACGCGCACCCGATCATGGCAGACCCCCACATTGATCACCTTCATCCAATCATGGGTGTCCTCAAATTGTCTCCTCACAGTCGGCAAAGCCGCCCCTGTAGCCGCGGGTCGCTGACCCCGGTCGCGGCGCCGAACGTCTTTTTGGCAGTGGACCGGCTGCGAAGAAGCGAATTCGGAGCCATTGTCTCGAAGGATG
>CAJBME010000319.1 GCA_903954065.1 uncultured bacterium | reverse complement strand
GTAAAAGCGGATTCGGAGCCATGCCTTGAGGGATGTGGCCTAGGGGCCAAGTGTGGAAACCGGGGCCATCGTCCCCGGCTACAGTGGCGGCTTTGCCGCCTGCGTCGTTGTTTCGTATTCGGGTCTTCTGTAGCCGCGGGTCGCTGACCCCGGTGGCGGCGCCGAACGTCTCTCCGAACAAATTTTTTTGGGATGCGAATCACCGGTTTCGTACTCGCCGACGAGGACGTCAGCGCTCCCGGGCCAAGTGTGGAAACCGGGGCCGGCGTACCTTGCCAGCGGGAAGTTGATTCACTTCCTGACGAGGGCTCGCCACTGTTTTACGGCCCACAGCGGGAGGAAGGGGGCGAGAAATCGCGGGGAAACCGGGGTCGTGTGACCGGGGATTTGCTGATGCGATTCTTATTGCCTTCGGAGTGGGGGGATTGGCATGATGGGTAATCTAATTCGTTGGCGAGATTGGTTTCGCCTTTTGATCGCATGAATCCTCAAACCGCCGTCCGTCCTTTCGTGTCCCAAGTGTGTTGGCTGGGCCTTCTTTTGTCTCCGCTCGGTTTGGTGGCGGCGCCGGTCAGTTATTATCGCGAGGTGCGGCCGATTTTCGAGGCTCAGTGTCAGGGGTGTCATCAGCCGGCTAAGGCCAAGGGTGATTATGTGATGACGGATTTTGCCAAGTTGTTGGCTGGGGCGGAGAGCGGTATGGCGGTGGTGGCGGGGCGTCCGGCCGAGAGTCATTTGTTGAGTGTGATCACCCCTGGTCCTAATGGGGAGGCGGAGATGCCGCAGAAACGTCCAGCGTTGCATCCGGTGCAGATTGAGCTGATCCGGCGGTGGATTGAGGAAGGCGCGCAGAACGACACGCCGGCGGACGCGGAACTTCGTTATTCGGCGGAGAATCCGCCGGTGTATGGCGCGCCGCCATCGGTTTCTTCGCTCGACTGGTCGCCTGATGGTCAGTGGATTGCGGTGGCTGGGCATCATGAAATTTTGCTGCACCGGGCCGATGGATCTGGACTGGCGGCGCGGCTGATCGGGGTGTCGGAGCGGGTGGAATCCGTCGCTTTTTCTCCGGACGGCCAGTGGCTGGCGGCGGCCGGCGGCAATCCTGGGCGGAGCGGGGAGATCCAAGTCTGGAAATTGGCGGATCATTCACTGGTCCTTTCGCACGCGGCCACTTTTGACACGTTGTATGGTGTGAGCTGGTCGCCGGATGGAAAATTCCTGGCCTTTGGGTGCGGTGATCATGGCGACAATTCGGTGAGAGCCCTCGAAGTGGCGACGGGCCGTGAGGTTTTGTCCAATGGTGCGCACGGTGATTGGGCCCTGGACACGGCATGGTCGATGGATGGATCGCATTTGGTATCGGTCGGGCGCGACATGGCGGCCAAACTCACTGAGGTGGCGAGCCAGCGGTTTATCGATAATATTACCTCGATTACTCCCGGCGCGCTGCGAGGCGGGCTGCACGCGGTGCAGCGCCATCCGGGGCGTGACGATGTGTTGCTAGGCGGGGCGGATGGTGTGCCGCAAGTGTATCGGATGCACAGGCTGACCAAGCGGGTCATCGGGGACAATGCCAGTTTGATCCGCCGGTGGCCGGCGATGCCGGGGCGTGTGTTTGGGCTGGCTTGGCGGCCGGACGGGCGTGCTTTTGCGGCCGTTTCCAGTCAGGGGGGGCAGGGCATGGTGCGGGTGCACGGTGCGGAATACGATTCGGCTTTGCCTGATGATATTAAGGTGATCGTGGAAAAGGAAGCGGCTGGCCACTCGCCGGACGAGCGCAAGCGGCTGGAAGATTACCTGACTGCGGATACGCGGGTGTTGAGTGAGCGGGCGCTGGAGGGCGATCGTTTGTATAGTGTCGACTGGAATCCTGATGGCTCACGGCTGGCGGTGGCGGGAAGCCAAGGGCTGCTGCGCATTCTTGACGGGGCCAGCAGCGTCGAAGTCGTGGCCATTCCGGTGGCGCCGGTGGATCCATCGGTGTTGGTGCGGGCGCGTCCCGCGGCACCGCCCGTGCTCCCGGCTGTGCCGCGGGTGGGCGAACTGCCTGAGCCGGTGATTGACCCGGCCGGAGTGACGACCTTGGTCGTGGAACCGGCTTCGGTGACGCTCAGCGGCCCGACCGAGGTAGCTCAAATTGTGGTCACAGCACATTTGCGTGACGGGACGACGGTTGACGCCACGCGGGCAGTGGCCAGCCAGTGGTCGACGCCCGTGGCGGATCTCAGTCGGCAGGGGCAGCTCAAGCCGGTCTCGGATGGCGACGGCACGCTGACATTGACGCTGGGGTCCGCGGCCGTTCGCCTGCCCGTCGCCGTCAGCGGACGCGGTGCGCCCTTGCATCCGGATTATGTGCGCGATGTGATGCCGGTGCTCTCGAGACTGGGGTGCAATACCGGCACCTGCCATGGCGCCCAAGACGGACGCAACGGCTTTAAGTTATCTCTGCGAGGGTATGATCCGGATTTTGATGTGCTCGCGCTGATCGATGAACAAGCAGGCCGCCGGGCCAGTACCGCCGTGCCCGATAGCAGTTTGTTTTTGCAAAAAGCCAGTGCGGCCGTGCCGCATGAAGGCGGGCAATTGACGGTGCCGGGCGATGATGGGTATGAGATTTTGCGGGCGTGGATTGCGGATGGAGGATTGCTAGATCACGCCACGCCGCGGGTGACGGGGATTTCGATTTTTCCGTCAAATCCGGTGGTGCAGCAGATTGGCGGTCGCCAGCAGGTGCGGGTGCTAGCCACGTATGCGGACGGGGCGACTCGTGACGTGACGTCGTTGGCGTTTGTGGAGAGCAGCAATCAGGATGTGGCGGTCGCCTCGCCGGGCGGATTGGTTTTCACGTTGCGGCGCGGTGAAGCTCCGATGCTGGCGCGTTTTGAGGGAGCGTATGCGGCGACTACGGTCACGGTCATGGGGGATCGCACGGGTTTTGCTTGGCAGGAACCAGATGCATGGTCCGAGATCGATCGTCTGGTGGCGGCCAAATGGCAGCGGATGAAGATCGAACCCTCAGGATTGTCTTCGGATGCGGAGTTTTTGCGCCGGGTTTCGCTCGATCTGACCGGGTTGCCTCCCACCTCGGAGGAGGTGACCGCTTTTCTGGCGGACACGCGGGAAACGCGGCTCAAGCGCGACGAAGTGGTCGACCGCTTGCTGGGCTCCCCGGCCTTCAATGAGCAGTGGGCCAACAAGCTGGCCGATCTGTTGCAGGTGAATGGCAAGTTCCTCGGACGCGAAGGAGCTCAAGGATTGCGCGACTGGATTCGCGGCCAAGTCGAGAAAAAGGCGCCCTGGAATGCCATGGTTCATGACATTATGACCGCCACCGGCTCGAACCGCGAAAACCCTCCGGCGGCTTATTTCAAAATCCTCCGGACGCCAGAGGACACCATGGAGAATACCACCCACCTCTTCCTGGCTACCCGCTTCAATTGTAATAAATGCCACGACCATCCGTTCGAACGATGGACCCAAGACCAATACTACCAGACCGCCGCTTGGTTTGCGCAAGTGGAACGCACGCCGGATCCGGAAAGCAACGGTCGCACCATCGGTGGAACCGCGGTCGAGGGCGCCCTGCCGCTCTTTGAAAAAACCGGTGATCAAGCGACGGGCGAAGTCACGCACGTTCGCACCAAACTCGTGGTGGCGCCGGCATTTCCGTTTCCAGCCAAAGCCCCGCCCGCTTCCGACCAGACGCGGCGCGAACAATTCGCCGACTGGCTCGTCTCCGAGGATAACCGGTACTTCGCCATGAGCTTCGTCAACCGCCTCTGGGGATACCTGCTGGGGGTCGGCTTGATCGAACCACTGGACGACATCCGCGCTGGTAACCCGCCGTCTAATCCGGAATTGCTCGAATACCTACGGCGCGAGTTTGTCGCCGGCGGTTTCGACATGCAAAAACTCCTGCGTTTGATCTGCACGTCCCGCACCTATCAACTTTCCATCGAGACGAATCGTTGGAACGAAGATGATACCGTCAATTTCTCCCATGCCCTCGCGCGCCGGCTGCCGGCCGAGGCGTTGTACGACAGCATCATGCGTGTGACGGGGGCCACACCGTCGATTCCCGGCGTGCCGCCGGGGACGAGGGCGGCTGCGCTGCCAGATTCTGCGCTCGACCTGCCCAGCGGATTTCTGGCCAATCTCGGGCGTCCGGTGCGCGAGAGTGCGTGCGAATGCGAACGTAGCAATGATGTCCAGCTCGGACCGGTTATGTCGTTGTTGGGTGGGCCGGTCGTGGCCGATGCCATTGCGGACGGCGGCAATGCGATTGCCTCGACCGTCAAAGATGTCGCGGATGACGCGCAGGTGGCGGAGCGGTTGTTTTTGCGGGTCCTCGGTCGTCCGGCGCAGCCCGCCGAGGTGGAGGCGGCGCGCGCGTTGTCGCAGCAGCAGGTGGAGGACCATGGGGCGTTGATTACTCAGCTGGCGGCGGCGGAAACCGCTTGGACACCGGAACGGGTCGCGGCCGAGGTCAAGCGCGATGAGGCCGTGCTGGCCGCCACGACGGCCCTAAAAACCTATGAACCGCAGGCGGTGGACGCGGAAAAAGCGGCTGTGGCGGCCCGCGAAGCGGCCATCCAGCAGGCCGCGGCGGCCGTCAAAGCCCGGGAAGACGCGCTTGGCGCCAGTCTCGCGACGTGGGTCCACCCGCATCTCACGCCGGAGGCGCCAGCATGGCATCCGGTGCGCCTCGTCAAGGCGTCCGCCAGTGCGGCCGGCACCAATCTGATGCCGCAGCCGGATAATTCCATCCTCGCCACCGGCACGCTCGCCAATGGTGACTACACGCTGGAAGTCGATCCTTCGGTGGGCCGTTTGACTGGGGTAGTCGTGGAGGTGTTGCCTGATGAGCGGTTGCCCTCAGGTGGTCCTGGGCGTGCATCGAATGGTAACTTTGTGCTCAATCAACTGGGGGCGACGTGGTCGTCGCTGGCCGATTCTGCGCAGACCGGGACGCTCGAGTTCGGGCCGGCTCGCGCCTCTTATACTCAGGCAAATTTTGCCCCTGAGGATGTAGTCAAACCAGCGCTTGATGCCGGCAAAGGCTGGGCTTTGGAAGGAGCGCCGACCGGCCGTCACAGTGCCACCTTCGCGCTCAAGGCCCCGCTGGATCATCCCCAAGGCGTGCGGCTGACGCTGGCTCTGCGGTTTCGTTCGGCGGACAATCAGCACGTTCTGGGACGGTTTCGGCTATGGGTCACTTCCGCCGCAGATCCGCTCGTCTCCGGCATGGGCGTGCCGGAAGACGTTCGTCAGGCGCTGGCCACGGTGCCGGCACAGCGCACTCCGGAACAGCAGGCGGCCGTGCGCGCCGAGGCGCTGGCAATCGATGCCGAGCGCGGCAGCCTGATCAAGGCGCTGGTGGCGGCACAAGCCCCGGTGCCTGCAGATGCCCGTCTCGCCGAGCTGCGGGCCGCCCTCACCGCCGCGGAGCTGCCGGTGCCCGTGCCCCCGCGGGTCCAGCGCATCCGGGAGGACGTGGCCCAAAGCGTGCGCCAAATGGGCGACCGCCGTCTCACCGCCGCCCAAGACTTGGTCTGGGCGCTCATCAACTCACCTGAATTCCTCTTCAACCATTAGACTGCCATGTTTCGTATACCCGGTTCCCCTGGAAAAGATCTTTGTGACCGCCATTTAGGCGTCTCCCGCCGCGATGTTCTCCGCGTCGGCGGCGGCGGCCTCGTCGGCATGACCCTCAATAATATGTTCCGCGCCCAAGCGGCCGCGGCGGGTCTGCCCGGTGAGCAGGCGACTTCGCCCGGTTGGGGCCGCGCGAAAAACATTATTATGGTGTATATGCAGGGCGGTCCGAGTCACCTCGACCTCTGGGATCCCAAAGAAAATGTTCCGGATAAAATCCGCAGCGCCTTTGGGACGATCCCGACAAAAATTCCGGGAATTCATTTTACGGAAATCCTGCCTGAACTGGCGAAGGTGAATGACAAATTCACCATGATTCGGTCGATGGGCTACACGCCCAATGGCCTGTTTAACCACACGGCCGCGATTTACCAGATCATGACCGGGTACACGACGGATAAAGTCAGCCCGTCCGGCCAGCTGGAGCCGCCCAATGCCAAGGATTATCCCAATTTTGGATCCAACATCATACGGCTGAAGCCCACCGATGAACCGATGCTGCCGTTCGTGATGCTGCCGCGTCCGCTGCAGGAAAGTAATGTGATCGGCAAAGGTGGTACGGCCGGATTCTTGGGTAAAGCCTGGGATCCCTATACGCTGTACCCGGAAGGTGATGACATGGACATGAGCAAGATGACCCGGATTAGGGTCGACGACTTGCAGTTGCGTCCCGAAGTGTTCTCGATGCGCCTTCGCCGTCGCGCCAGTTTGCGCGAAACGCTGACCGCGCAAATGAAGCATGTCGATAAAGCGGTGTCTCAGTACAACCTGGACGAATATTACGACCGGGCGCTCAGTCTGATCGTCTCCGGCCGCGCTCGTGATGCATTTTCGCTCGACAACGAATCAGCCGCGATGCGCGACCGCTACGGGCGCCATACTTTTGGCCAAAGCTGTCTGCTCGCGCGGCGCCTCATTGAGGCCGGGACAAGGGTGGTCGAAGTCGTCTGGCCCAAGGTCGCCAATTCTGACAATCACTCGTGGGATCACCATGTGGAACTGACCAATCGCATGAAAAACCAATCTGGTCCCATGCTGGATCAAGGGTTGAGCGCGTTGTTCGATGACCTCGATAGCCGCGGGTTGCTCGATGAGACGCTGGTCGTGGCGATCGGCGAATTTGGTCGCAGTCCGGAAAAAGGAGTGAGCACATCGGGCAATGGCAATAGCGCGGATGGTCGCGATCACTGGCCGTATTGTTACACCTCGATTATTGGCGGCGCCGGCATCAAGCGCGGTTATGTCCACGGAAAATCCGATCAGACTGGATCTGCGCCCGCCGAAGACCCCGTGCACCCAACGGAATTGCTGGCCACCATTTACCATGCTTTCGGCATTGATCCTGAAACGATTGTGCTGAATCACCTCAAACAGCCTCGCGAATTGGTCAAAGCCAAACCCGTGGGTGCCTTGTTCGCCTAAGAGCATGTCTACATTGAAACTGAATGGTCAGGTTGCGGTGATTACCGGAGCCAGCTCTGGTATTGGGGCGGCGATTGCTTCCCGTTTTGCGGCGGAGGGCGCGCGGGTGTTGAATCTTGATCTGGTTCCGTCGCCGGACCCGGCCATTGAGCATTTGGCGTGCGATGTTTCCGATCATGCGGCGGTGGCGGCGGTTCTGGCCGGGGTGCCGGTTATTGATGTACTGGTGAACAATGCCGGAGTGGCGCATATCGGCGATGTCGAGGGCACGATGCCGGCGGATTTTGAAAGGATTTTCCGGATCAATGTGGCGGGTGTGTATCACACGTTGCATGCGGTGTTGCCGCGGATGCGGTTGGCCGGTCGGGGAGTGATTCTCAATATGTGTTCGATTGTGGCCAAGGTGGGGATTCCCGAGCGATTTGCTTATTCGATGAGCAAAGGGGCCGTGTTGAGCATGACCTTGTCGGTGGCTCGCGACTACGTAGACAAAGGAATTCGCTGTAACTGCTTGTGTCCGGCGCGCGTTCACACGCCGTTTGTGGACAACTTTCTCGCTCAGAACTATCCCGGCCGGGAAGCCGAAGTTTTTGCCCGGCTTGAATCGGCCCAGCCGATCGGCCGCATGGGGACGCCGGATGAAGTGGCCTCACTGGCGTTGTTTCTTTGCTCCCCGGACGCCGCTTTCATCACCGGATCGGCCTACGATATCGACGGCGGCTTCACCCTGTTGCGCTAAGCGCGCTGGCTGCCGCTTCCTTTCTTTTTACCCATGAAACTTATTCGCTACGGAAACCCGGGTCAGGAAAAACCTGGACTGCTGCTGGCTGACGGACGCCTCATTGATGTGACCGCTTTCACCCCTGACTATACAGAAGCCTTTTTTGCCGGTGACGCCCTAGACGGCTTGCGGCAGTGGGCGGCCACCGAGGGGCATCGTGCGCCGGTCATCGATCCCGGTACCCGGCTGGGTCCGCCGCTGGCCCGACCGTCGAAGCTGATCTGCATCGGCCTGAACTTCCGTGACCATGCGGCAGAAACCGGCGCTCCCGTTCCCGCAGAACCGGTTGTTTTCTTCAAGGCGACGTCGGCCATCGTCGGGCCCAATGATCCCCTGATCCTTCCCCGGACGAGTGAAAAGACAGATTGGGAAGTCGAACTGGCGGTGGTGATCGGGCGGAAGGCCAACTACGTGAGCCGGGAGGAGGCGCTCAGTCATGTGGCCGGGTATGTGCTCCACAATGATTACAGCGAGCGGGCGTTTCAGTTGGAACGGGGCGGCCAGTGGGTGAAGGGGAAAAGTTGCGACACCTTTGCTCCGCTCGGGCCGTTTTTGGCCACTCAGGATGAAATTTCCGATGTCCATGCGCTGCCGATGTGGCTCACGGTGAATGGGGAAATCCGCCAGCAGAGCAACACCTCGAACTTGATTTTCGATGTTCCGGCTATTGTCAGTTACCTCAGTCAGTTTATGTCGTTGTTGCCTGGCGATGTGATCAGTACGGGTACTCCGGCGGGCGTTGGGCTCGGCTTTAAACCGCCGGTTTTTCTCAAGGCCGGGGACGTCGTCGAACTCGGGATCGATGGGCTCGGGTCCTCGCGCCAGCAGGTGATGGCCAGTGTTTGAAGTGGATTGTGCCCCCTGCGGGTAGTCCTCTCGGTGTCGGGTTCGTCCGGCGCGGCCTCGTCTCAGGGCGGCCGTGCTGGCCCGGCGGACCGACGACGGCTGAAGATCGTGGGGGAATTGTTTTTCTTTCCCGTCCGGCCTCTGATACCAGTGGCCGTCATGACCACTTCCGATCCGAAAACTGGGTTTCGTTTTCTCAATGCCGTCGAGAGGATCGGCAACAAGCTGCCCGACCCGGTAACGATTTTTTTTCTAGGGGCGGTCGTGGTCCTGCTTGGTTCACATGCGGCGTCCGTGCAGGGCTGGAGCTTGCAACACCCGGTGGAGGACCGGATGGTGGTGGCTAGGAGTCTGCTCTCGCGGGAAGGGATGCAGTGGATCTGGCTCAACATGGTTTCCACCTTCACGGCTTTTCATCCGTTGGGAGTCGTGTTAACGGCCATGCTGGGGATCGGGGTGGCGGAAAAGTCGGGGCTGGTGGCTGCGTGCTTAAAAGGGATGGTGCAACTGACGCCAGCGCGGCTGCTGACACCAGCGGTCATTTTTGTCGGGGTCAATAGCAGCCTAGCCACGGATGCGGGATACGTCGTGCTCCCGCCGCTGGCCATGATGGTTTTCGCCAAATGCGGCCGTTCTCCACTGGTCGGACTGGCGGCGGTCATGGCCGGTGTCGGCGGCGGGTTTAGCGCCAATCTGCTTTTGACCGGACTCGATCCTTTACTGCAAGGGTTGACTCAGTCCGGGGCGCAACTGCTCGACGCCGGGCGCGTGGTGCGGCCAGATTGCAATTGGTTCTTCATGATTGCCTCGACGTTTCTGGTCACCTTGACCGGCTGGGCGGTCACGGCCTGGGTGGTGGAGAAGCGGTTTAGCCGCGAGGACATTCAAGATCAATTGGCGGCGGCGAATTGGTCCGAGCTGGTGGCTCCCGGTGACGACCGGCTGACGGCCGCGGAAGGTCGAGGCATGAGCTGGGCGGCGGTGGTCACAGTGCTGGCCGGGGCGGTCGTGGCTTGGATGATTTTCTCGCCGGCAGGGCCATTGCACGGGACATACCTCAAGAATGGTAAAGAAACGCTGGTCTGGCCCGACACCATTGTGCCGCTGCTCTTTGTCCTGTTTCTGCTTCCCGGCCTAGCGTACGGCTTGGCCGTGGGCACCATTAAGAACGATGGCGACGTGGCCCGCATGATGGGAAGCGCCATGTCATCCATGGGCATGTATATCGTTCTAGCGTTTTTTGCCTCACAGTTCGTGAAGTGGTTTGACTGGTCGAATATCGGGTTTTTGACCGCGATGACAGGAGCCGATGTCATCCGCCATGCCCATCTGCCCGCTTGGGCCATGATCCTCGTGTTTATCGGCATGACCGCGGTGCTCAATCTTTTTATCGGCTCGGCCTCTTCCAAATGGGCCATGCTCGCGCCCGTTTTTGTGCCGATGTTCATGGCCCTCGGCTTCGCTCCCGAGCTGACCCAAGCGGCCTATCGTGTGGGGGATTCCTGTACCAATATCATCGCACCCATGAATCCCTATCTCCCTGTGGTGCTTGTTTTTATGCAGCGATATATGCCCCGAGCCGGATTGGGTAGCGTCATGGCCCTGATGCTGCCATACGCCATGAGCTTCCTCATCGTGTGGAGCATTCTCCTGATGGCGTGGATCGGGCTGGATCTGCCGCTGGGGCCGGGTCACGAGCCGCTCTTTATTGAAGCCGTGCGGTGATCCTCAACCGGTGGTCGATTGGCGCCCACCGATCCACGCCGACTCCTTGAGATGCGATGGGACGCGATGGGATGCGATGCCGGATGCGGACTGGGACTTAGACGGTGATGTCTTCGCCGTTGAAGCCGCGGAAGCTAATGGGGTTTGGCGATTCGTTGTAGGTGAGTTTCCAGTCTTGGAGGACGGAGAGAGCGACGGCTTGACCGAGCATGAGTCCTTCTTGGGCATCGCTGCGCCAGTGGACGCCAGCGAGGTTGCGGCCGATGGAAAGGTTACCGGCGAGTTTATTGAGTTCACCTTCGACGGTGAGGGTGGCGGCGAGGGGTTTGAGGGCGGTGCCGTTGGAGGCAGGGTCGACGACGACGGGAGCACGCAGGACGAAGTTGGGGTCGAAGAAGGCCTTGAGGACGGTGACGCAGGCGCC
>CAJBME010000318.1 GCA_903954065.1 uncultured bacterium | reverse complement strand
GAGCAGGCAAACCCTCGGTATAAAGGTTCACGCGGAGCCGCGGAGCACGCGGAGAAAATCCAATCTTCCTCCCCCCGCGCTCTCCGCGCCTCCGCGTGAGAAAAAATCAGTAGGTGCTGTCGTGGTCGCCGGCACTGGGAAGGCCGAGGGTCAGTGGCCTGAGGGCAAGGCTTCTTCTTCTTCTGTAGCTGGGGGCGCTGACCCCGGAGCCGCCCGGTGTGACAAGTGATGACGGATTCGACCGTGGCGGCGCGCGCCTCGCCGAACGTCTCACCGAACGTCTCACCGAACGTCTTTTTGGCGGGTAACCGGATTCGAATCAATGCGTTCGCATCGGCCGACGATGACGTCAGCGCTCCCAGGGCCTTCTGAATCTCAACTTTCAGCTTTCCCCCTTATGAAGAAGGGGAATACAGCGGTTCACGCGGAGCCGCGGAGCACGCGGAGAAAATCCAATCTTCCTCCCCCCGCGCTCTCCGCGCCTCCGCGTGAGAAAAAATCACGACGCCATTTGTCAGCTTTCCGCTTTCCCAATTTCAGCTTTTCAACGCTCCGCTTTCTTCATTCTTAAATTTCAGCTTTCCGCTTTCAACTTTCAGCTTTTCTTCAGTCAACACCCCTCAACCCCGGTCGCTCGAAACCCGGCCCAGAAAAACCCATCCCGTCGGCAAAGCCGCCCCTGTAGCTGGGGGCGCTGACCCCGGTCGCGGCGCCGAACGTCTCACCGAACGTCTCGCCGAACGTCTCACCGAACGTCTCACCGAACGAATTTTTTGGCGGGGAACCGGATTCGAATCAATGCGTTCGTATCGGCCGACGATGACGTCAGCGCTCCCAGGGCCACCGTCGCCAGTTTTCCGAATCTCAACTTTCAGCTTTCCCAATTATGAAGAAGGGGAATACAGCGGTTCACGCGGAGCCGCGGAGCACGCGGAGAGAATCCAATCTTCTTCCCTCCGCGCTCTCCGCGCCTCCGCGTGAGAAAAAATCCGTCATTGGCTAGTCGATCTCCTCATCCGCAAAGGTCGCGAAGCTGCCGAGCGAGCGCGTCTTTCCTTTGGCGGCCTGCGCGAGGCCGACCTTGACCGCGCCAAGGGCTGCGGCGTTCTCAAACAGCCACGCTTCTCGGGCAGGGATCTCGGTGAACGGCTTCAGGACGATGTTGCCATCCTTCAGCTTTCTTGCTCGAAATGAGGTCGGTGAAATACAGTGAAATACAGCCATGATGATCACGCGAGAAGATCCTCGATGAACCTCCGCACGTTCTGGATTCTTGGGAGGGCCAGAGCCTCGCCTGCGAGCCAACGGTTATCGCGAATCGAGTTTTGGATGGCCATGGAAGGCATCAATACAGCTCCCATGGCACCCACCCATGCTTTCTTCTGTCTGGAGATTTCTTTCAATCCACCCGGCTTCCCATAGAGCGCCAAGTCGTCGGCGGTAAGGCCGGCATTCTCAAGAGCGTCATCCCGGAAGGAGAGTGCTTTATCTTTGAGGGCCTTGTATTGCGCCTCGCCGCATTCAAGCAGAAGGTCTTCCAAAGCGCCCGGCTGGCTGTTGTCCGGCAGAACGAATAGGCCAAGTCGTGGAGGGCCTTGAACAAAAGTTCCGGGCTTGATGTTGAAATCAACAGGAAACGGGAGATCCTGCTCTTTGGCAAACTCGGCGATGAACGTGTCCCGTGCCTCTTCTGGCCTCGCTTCGAGGTCTTGATCCAAGATGACTCCGATGCTGTCCACATCGAAACCGGCAAGCCTGGAAGTTCGGAGTGCCTTGGCGAGCGTGTGGGCGGATTTGGAACCGCCTCCGATGAGGATAAACACCCAACTCCCTGCATTCTGATAGAACCGGGGCACCGGATGAGGGTCGGTTAGCGGCACCTCCTTCCCGTTTTCGTTTTTCGCCGGGTAATCTTTGGGAATCAGTTTCCGGTAGAGTTCTGGAATGGCGGAGACGAACTTCCGCTGCTCAAAGCCACGCCCTTTGAGCAAGCAGGCCATGAACTCCGCATCGTGCGGCCCTTCCACAAGGAGAAAAGTGATGGGTGCTGGCATGGTTTATCGGAGATCAACGCCGCCTTCGCTGCGCATGGACCGGATGCTCTGCCCCCCAAGGCGATACACCGTTTGGTGGGAGTCGCGTGGGGGTAGGTGGTAAGCCACAAGATCAGCGACATCATCCCCGACGCTGGCCAGCATCGCATCCACAGCCTCCAAACTGTGCGTGCTCACAAAGAGCTGGACCCGCGCGGCCCGACACATCTCGACCAAGAACCGGAACACTCCCGAAAGGGCCTCGGGATGGAGCGCGGTTTCCACCTCATCCAGCAGCAGGACTCCTCCTCTGGCCTGCACACATGCCGAGGCGAAGGCCAAGGCGCGGCGCATGCCGTCGCCTTCCACAGCCAGTGGCACGTGACCGATTTTGCAGTGATAAAGGTGAATAACCGCACCACGGCCCTGCGGGGAGCGAATCTCGATGTCTTCCACATCGGGGGCCAAAAGTCGGAGAAGGCGTATCACCTCCGGTTTCATGCGCTCTTCCAAGATCTGGTCGATGCCGGCCAGGAGCTGGCGGCTGGTGCGGTGAGACACGGGGGTTACCCACTGACAGGGCACAAGCCTCGCCCCGGTTCCCACCTCCTTGAAACTTTTGCCGCTGAACTCGTGAATGACCGGCGTTTCCTCCAATAATGTCCGCCGCGGGTCGTTCTTGAGCCATATCTCCAGAGTGGCAGCATACTCCGAAGGCTCATCGTCAACGAAATCAGAGCCTTCCTCGGACTCGGGTGTCATTTCGACCTGCCGGAATTCCTTGTATTCGGCCCGGATGTCCACCGAGCCTCCGCCCACCAACGTCATGTGCAGGGCGGCGGTGCCGTCATAACCGTTTTCCCGGGGACGATCATGGGGAAAAAACCACCCTAGGACCTCCAGCAGCGGTGTCCTCGCGGACTTTAATTCCCGTTCGCGTCCCACGTCGATCCATTGAGTCGCGCTCGTCGGATGACTGGCGATCGCCAAAGCCTCCAGCACGCTGGTCTTGCCGCTGTTGTTCTTGCCCACCAGCAGGTTCACCGCGCCAAGATCGTCCAACCGCAGGTTTTCCAGGCGGCGGAAACGTTCGATGTGAATGGATTTCCAGTGAGGCATCACAAAAAAACTACCTGTTTTTTGACGGTTTGCCAATCCTTAGGAAGAAGCTACGCCCGTTTCGTGGAAAGGGGGCGTTCGCCTTCAGGCGGTCCCAGACGTGGAGTGAAGAAGGGGAATTCAGCGGTTCACGCGCAGCCGCGGAGCTCGCGGAGAAAATCCAATCTTCCTTCCTCCGCGCTCTCCGCGCCTCCGCGTGAGAAAAAATCCGGCTGGCAGACGAGGGACCGGTTCCGTATCTGGTCGATCTGCACCGCCCTGCGCTAGGTCGGCGACGATCGTTTTCCGCTATTGCTTCACTAGAAAAAATTACGTAAACTGGCATCATGAGGTCGTTCCACCAGCTCCACGAGAGGCGCAGTCTGCGCCTGCATCGCTGGGTGGCGGAACGGTATCAGGAGGCCCCGCAGGATGTCATTCGTTTCGGCTTGGAGAATCTGACCCGTTGGCACCAGCGGTGGGTGGTGTGCGATGATTTCGGGATATGGGAGAAAATTCTCCGCTCTGTTCCCCATCGGTTGCCTGAGATTCTTTGCGGTTCCGGTGAGGAAGCCGTCCGCTTGCGGCAGTCATCACCTTTCGCCGGACTCATCCCAGAGGAAATCCGTCACCAAATCCTTGCCACCACGGAATGAATTCAGTTGAAAGTGAAAAATCAAAAGCAGAAACCAGAAAGCAGAAAGCAAAAAGCAAAAAGCAAAAAGCAGAAATAGCCGGTTTCGAGTTGGCCGTTTTCCTTCATTTCAGCTTTCAGCTTTCAACTTTCAGCTTTTTCTTCTGTAGCCGTTGGTCGCTGACCCCGGTCGCGGCGCCGAACGTCTCACCG
>CAJBME010000317.1 GCA_903954065.1 uncultured bacterium | reverse complement strand
GACTGGACGTGGCAGATGAAAAATCGTGTCACGACCTTGGCCCAGCTGGAAAAGCATCTGGTGCTGACGGATGAAGAGCGCGCGGGCGTGCTTCTGACTAAAGACAAGTTGGCGATGGCGATTACACCGCATTTTTTCAATCTGGTCGATCCGCTTGATGCGGAGTGTCCGATTCGGCGTCAGGTGATTCCGCGGATTGAAGAAAGCTGGGAGGATCCGGATGAGATGAGTGACCCGTGTGGCGAGGACAGCCACATGCCGGTTCCCGGGCTGGTGCACCGGTATCCGGACCGGGTGCTCTTTTTGGTGACCGACCGGTGTGCCAGTTATTGTCGGTATTGCACGCGCAGTCGGGTCGTGAGCGGGGTGGGGGAGCAGGAGTTGCACACTGAATTTGAGGCGGCTTTTCGGTATTTGGAGCAGCACACGGAAGTTCGCGATGTGTTGTTGTCGGGTGGTGATGCGCTGTTGCTCTCGGATGGCAAATTGGAGAAGATACTTTCTCGATTGCGCGCCATTCCTCATATTGAGTTTTTGCGGATTGGCTCGCGGGTTCCGATTTTTCTGCCGCAGCGGATCACGCCGGCGTTGGTGCAGATGTTGCAGAAGTACCATCCCTTGTGGATGAGTGTGCATGCCAATCACCCGAAGGAGTTGACCTCGGAGGTGAGGGCGGCGCTTGAGCTGCTGGCGAATCATGGGGTGCCGCTGGGCAACCAGAGTGTGCTGCTGCGCGGTGTGAATGATGACGTTGAAACGTATAAGTCATTGGTCCACAAGTTGTTGATGTGCCGTGTGCGGCCGTATTACCTTTACCAGTGCGATTTGATCCAAGGGTCTTCTCACCTCCGGACGAGTGTGGCCCGGGGGGTGGAAATCATTGAAGGGTTGCGCGGGCACACCACGGGGTATGGCGTGCCGCAATTTGTGGTGGATGCGCCCGGAGGTGGCGGCAAGGTGCCGATTAATCCGGAGTATGTGTTGCAGCGGAACCATTCGCGCACGGTGGTGCGCAATTATGAAGGGCGTGTTTTTGAATATCCTGAGCCCGGCAGTAAGTGGGATTTGGGAGACCCGTCGGTCACTCCCGGGGCGTTGGAATGGTCTGCCGGGCGTCGATGGTAGACGGCGCAATGAGGGAGGTTCCTCCATGAGGCTCACTTCTGAATCCTGTTTTTGTTCACCTGTTTTTTCAATTTTCCCATGCACGCCCTTGAAGTCACTCATCTGATGAAAGATTACCCTGATGCGGCAGGGCGTCCTCCGCGGCGGGTGCTGGATGACATTTCCTTCACGGTCGATGGCGGTGAGTCGTTGGCCATTGTGGGGCCCTCGGGATGTGGCAAGAGCACGCTGCTCAATTTGATTGGGCTTCTTGATGTGCCGACGGCGGGTGAGGTACAGCTTGCTGGGCGTCGAGTGGCCGGGCTGGGGGAGCGCGAACGTGCGGCCTTGCGGGCGGAATTGTTGGGGTTTGTTTTTCAGCTTCATCATCTGCTGCCGCAATGCACAGTATTGGAGAACGTGATGGTGCCGACGCTGGCATTACCGGCGGGGCATCCGAACCGGGTGGGGGCGGCGGAGCGGGCCGCGGGGTTATTGGACCGGGTGGGGTTGTCCGCGCAGCGGGACCAGTTTCCGGGTGTGCTTTCCGGGGGGGAGCGCCAGCGGGTGGCGGTGGTGCGCGCCTTGATTAACCAGCCGAAGTTGATTCTGGCGGACGAGCCGACGGGGGCGCTTGATCGCGAGAATGCCGGGCGCGTTGTTGATTTGCTCAAGTCACTCGCTGGGGAGCACCAAGCGGGGCTGATCATGGTGACCCACGATCAGGCGTTGGCTGCCAGTTTGCAACGGACGCTGACGCTGGGGTAATCGGGTAAATCAGACTGCCGCGCCGGAGGATGCGGAGGGCCAACTAGGCGCCGGGGCGACGGCGGCGGGCCAATAATGGCAGGGCGGTCAGCAGTAAGGCCAGCAGGCTGGGCTCGGGGATGGGGGCGAGGCGCAGTTGGTTGCCGGAGAGGCTGCCTTTGATGACATCGGAGGCGTCATTGACGCGATCTACCTGTACGGAGAGGGTCATATCACCGCTGCCGGGAATGCCGGCGTCTTCGAGTGGGGAGAGCCAAGGGGACCCACCGCCGCTCGTATCGTCGTTGGTGAACAAAGCCCATTGGGTGGCGGTGGCTGGGGTGGCCGCATTGAAGGCCCAGAGGAACATCAACTTGCCGACTGGAAGGTAGGATTGCAGGATATTGGCGATGTTGAAGGCAAAGAGGCCGTTGCTCGCGGTGATGGTGGTCGCGGTACCGCCGTTGGTTAATCCTTCGCCGACGGGTTTGAAGAGGGCATCAATGGCTGAAAAATTGGAGCTTGAGAGCACGGCGGCGTTGGCCGCGGGATCGTCGAAATACCCGACCCGGATGATGTTCGGGGTGGTCAGGGGGGCGCCGGAAGCATCCGCCAAGACCCGGCCCGTATCGCCAAAGTTAATGCCAAAAACCGAGAGGGCAGCCTGTGAGGAGGCTGAGCCTGCCAGCAGAAGGGCAGCGGATGCGAGCGCGGAGTAGTTCATGAAGAATCGGGTAACCAAGTGCAGTTTAAGCGAGAAAAGGCTTGATGGAAAGCTGATTAATGACCGCTGACGGCGGCGGGTTGGGTCAGGTAGCGGTCACCGGATGGTTTGATGGTGAAGGCGGTGCCGTGCGGGAGGGAGGCTGCGGTGGTCTGACCGAGGGTGGTGACGATGGTATCGCGGGCCCGGTCATAAAAAAAAGTCCCTTGGCGGGTGAAGACGCCGCCGGTCCGGCCGTACACGCTGATCAGGTCGTCATACTGGCTGAGATTGGAGTCGGTCAGGCCGAGGGCGGGTGAGGCCAGAGCGGACCCTTCCACGGCGGTGACGGTGGCCAGCGGATCGGACGCTACGACTGGGTTCATGCCCCCGACGAAGTTTACTTTTCCCGCATACAGAGGGATTTTGGTGGGAGTGTCCTTGACGTAACAGACCTCTCCGCCGCCAAAAGTGATGGTGCGGGGGCCGCTGCAGTTGAGCAGCATGCCTTGTCCGGGGTAGACGATTTCGTCATTTCGATTCGTGAAAAAATCATCAGCGACGATGGTGCCGGGGGCGGTGCCATTGTAAAAAAACTTCCGGCGGCTCCCGTCGGCGTACAACAAGACGATCGAGTCATCAAACTGGTTGAGCCCGGCTCCGCCTTGAAAAATTGTCCCCAACGTGGCGTGTTTGCGAATCGCATACCTGAAATTCGGTCCCAGATTAAATCCTGCCGGTCCCAGATTCCCCTGCACGGTGACGGTGGTTCCGGTATTGGAAATAATATCGAGAACCAGACCGGCCCACGGGCCTTCGACGACCTCAAGAAAATGCAGGCTGAACGCGCCCGGAACCCACGCGGCCGCACTCTGGCTCACGGTTGAGGTGGCGGCCGCCGTCACACCCGTCGAAATCCCCTGAAATTCTTTTCTCGTCGTCAGGGCACAGGTCCATAACGAAACGCCGGCCGGCGCTTGAAACGAATAAAACCCAATCACCGGAGTGGCTGAGGTCTGGCCATGAGAGAGCGCAGGGGCAAAAAAAGAAACCCAAAGCGCGAACGCGAGGCCGACTTTGAGATGCGCAGAGGAGGTCATAGTGGGCCGGAGGTGGGAAGGGAAAAGTGATTCTAACCAATGAACGCCCTTAAGGCAAGAAAAACTACACCCTGCTGACTTCGTCCCTCGGGCCATAATAGTAAGGACACCCGAAGGAAAAGCCGGAGCTTCAGGCAGTGGCCCCGCCCTCAGGTCTTAGGTCTCTGTCCTCAGGTCTCATCCCTTAGTATTCATCACTCCGCCCTCATTTGGGCTGGCTGGCTGGCACCTCGAGGCGCACGGGGAACATCAATTCTGACTGACCGCGGTCCGCGAGGGATTCTTGGAGTGCGCTGATGGTACGGGTGACGGGGCCGGAGAAGACGACGGCGCCAGCCTTCGTCACGGTGACGGGCTGGTCGGCGTCGAGCATTGAGTCGTCGAGCCACAGGGAAACGGCGAAGTCGCGGCTGGTGGTGAGAGAGATGGTGGAGCCGGTTCTTTCTGCGGTGACTTGATCCCCGGCGGTGGCGTGAGTCGGGTCTGTTCCGACCCAATACAGGCGGTCATGAATCACATCATCCTGATGCCACACAATTTTTGTGGGCCGGGGATTGCGGGTGAATTTTTCCATGAAGGGAATGGCGGCGCGGTCCTCCAGTTCCATCCAATGGCCTTTACCTTCGTGGATTTGCACTTGGTGGGCGTAGCCGCCTGGGTCTTGTGAGGCCAGTTCGTCGAGACGTTTTTGCCATTCGCCGGCGATGGCATTCCGGCGGTAGGCGCTGTCGAGGGCTCCCATGTGCAGGGCAAAACCGATATTGCGCAGCCCGAGAGGGGACGCTTCGTTGGGGTGGCCAGCCATCATGGAGGCCGCGGCCAGTCGGTCAGCCATGCGCGGAGCCAGCTGGTAGACGCCATCGCCGCCCGCCGAATACCCCATCAGAAAGACCCGGTTGGCATTAATACCTTCCAGTACGATCAGGTTTTCGATAATCCGGTCAAAAAAGGCGTCGATATGACCTTGATGCCAGAGGTTCCACGTATCGGTGGGGGCGCGGGGGGTGAGATAAACGCCTTCCGTTGGTAGGTAAGCGTCGCCCAAGCGCAGTTGGTTGATCCATTGTTTTTCGTTGACCTGTGGCGGGGCTCCGCCGCCGCCATGCATCGAAATAAACAGGCTGTAGCCTGCGGCGGGTTTTTCCCCGAAGATTTTGAGGTCGAATTTCATGGTTCGGCCATCCAGTTCGATGCGTTTGGCTTTCATTTCATCGGCTCGGGTCGAGCGGATCCAGGCGGCATGATCTTGCCAGAGCAGATCTTGAGCCTTGGCGGCATCCTCTTTGGTCAGGGCGGAGGACGAGAACGATTCGTTTTTCAGTGGGGGGCGCTGGTCTCGGGGGCGGCCCAGCCAGCCCTGTAGGGATTCGAGGGCTGTGCTTGAGGGTTGAGAATCAGGGGGGGCGCCCGACAGGGAGGCCGGCGCGGCGACGACGGCTAGGCAGGTGGTCAGCGCCAAGCGGAGACAATAAGCACGATAAGCTTGCATGAAATGATTCAATCAGGCTGGCGCGAGGGCGCAATCACCAAAGTGAGTGCGGGCGCCAACCCGCGTTGCCGCATAAATAAAGACACCGAAGGGAAAAGTGAGGAGGTGACAGAAGGACCGGGCCGGTTGCTGTGGAGGGTGGGTCGTGCGTTGGATTTTGCGGGGCTCCCTCTGCGGAGAGGATCTGCGGAAAGGAGTGTTCATAGGGCGGGGTGGGGCGGTCCGGGCGTCCCCGCTTTCGGGGGCCTCGGAAGTAAATGTCCGATTTAACAGAAAAAACGTCCTTCGCGATTGATGTTGCCCTTCGATAAAACGATATTGGCGGGAAAGATGCTGACGCTGACGAGGATTGATCCATCTGTCCGATTTTTCAGTCTCATTTCCCCTCAACTGCCACCATGACTAAAATACCATTACGAACCGGGTTGCTTCTGGCTCTCCCCTGTCTCGTGCTGACGGCGCGGGCCTCAGTGCTTGTCAATCTTGACGCAACATCACTTCCACTCGGGCCGTTGCCAGCGTGGAGCAATACAGGAACTGTCGCGGGTGATTTCGTGGCTTCTGGGGCTCCGGCTGTGACCTCGGTGGCCGGGGTCAAGGCTGTGACGCTGTCGGGGGGGCTTGATTTTTATGCGGGTCCGGTGGCTCCTCCCGAAGTAGCGGGAGCGAATCCAAGCCGCACCATAGAAGTGTGGGCGTTCAACCCGAGCGTGGCTGATGAAGAAACGCTGGTGGCTTGGGGGCGTCGGGGTGGGCCGGATGGCACCAACATGTCATTTAACTATGGCAGCAATGGATCCTACGGAGCGGTTGGCCAGTGGGGAGGCGGTCCGGATTTGGGTTGGAACAATTCGGGAGGATCGCCAGCTCCTGGGGTCTGGCATTATTTGGTTTACACCTATGATGGGGGCGGTGCGGAAGGGGCTGGCACCACTCGGGTGTACGCGGATGGCGTACTGGCCAATTCTGAGTTCCATGGGAATCTGAACACGCATCCGGATCTTCCGTTTGTGCTTGGGGCGCAGAACAATGATCAGGGCGTGCCGGCGGGATTCAATCAAGGGCTGAGTTTGGCCCGGGTTCGGATTCACGATACGGTCATGACGCCGGAGCAAATCGCTGCCAAATATGCGGCGGAACTGCCTGAGATTTATCCATCGGCATTTTTGACCAGCTCCAAAGTCAGTTCGACGACGGAGTTTGCTTTTACGATCGAGGACCGGGCGCCGACCAGCGTGACCAATCCTACGACTTTCACGGCCACCTTTGCCTCGGTTCGTCCGGGCTGGCAGGTGGCTGGTGGAGAAGGGGTGATCAATGGTTCGATCACCACGCCGCCCATCATTTTGCCGACGTCAGCGGCGCCTGTTGAACTCACGTTGCGGCATCGCTACAACTTTGAAGGGGATTACACTCCGGCCAATGCGTATGACGGCGGGGTGATTCAGGTCAGCATTAATGGCGGTGAATTTACCACCCTCGAGAACAGCAATTTCAGTGAAAACGGGTATTACGACAACCCGATCATTGGCACGGGTGTGTTGAGTGGCTCGTTGGGCTTCAACGGTCCTTCGGCGGGATTTGCGGCGGGCACTCTGATTAACAGTGTGGCCACGATTCCGGGGGCGTTGGCTGGCGACACCATTCGTATCCGGTTTCTGGGGGCGTGGGATGAAGGGTACACGTCTGAAGGCATTGACTGGGAGATTGGTGGGGTGACGGTTAAATCCGGCGCCAATGTCATTCTGGCTCAGGACTTTGCGGCCGGAAACGGTGGTTTTGAGGCTGAATCGACTGGAGGCGGGGCCACTTGGGGATTTGTTTCGAGCGGCCTGCCGACGTTGGGGACGCTGACGGCGAGCAAAGTGGGTGGGGTGCTGACGTTGAAGCAGCCGATCAGCTGGAAGGCTGGGGCTTCGTATGCCATCACCTTGAAGGGCAAAGACGTGAACGGCACGGATCTGGTTTTCCAAACCACGGTGACGCCGCCTTCGTTGGTGCTGGCTCCGGCCAAGGAATGGCCGGCCAGTATTCCCGGACCTCAGGGTTCGGCCAATGCTTGGGGCGTGCGCACGTATTTGAATGCCGGTATTGTCCCAGCTGAAACCTTGGATGCGGCGCTTGAGTTCTTGGCGACCGCGGATGACCGCACTCCGACTTCCACTCCGGACACGGTGGTGGACACGCAGGAGCCGAACCTCAACTTCGTTGATCCAGCCAGCAATGGTGTGAGCGGCGTGATTGGGTGTCCCCGGCCATTTCCGGGCGATGCGCTTTCGACCAGCACCAATAATGGTGTGGCGCGCGGCGATGACCATGTCATTACGTCGGCCCACGGCACGATCCGGGTGACGGAGGAAGCTGACTACACATTCAACTTCCGTGGTGATGATGGATTCATGTTCCGCATCAAGGCGGCGGCTGGAGCGCAGCCGAAGTTTATCGCTGTGGGCGGACCGGGTTCCGTGGACGCGGCGGCGCAGAACGTCATTTATTTCCCGACGGGAACGGGGGATGCCAATACTCGCGGCATTGTCCATTTGCTGGCGGGAGTGTATGAGCTTGAGTACGTCACGTGGGAAGGAGTGGGTGGATTCTTCTATCAAGTGAGTTCGGCCAAAGGATTCTTCCCGAACAACGAAGACACGACCGACTGGCGCGCTGTTGGGTATACCACGACTCGGACAACCCCGATTCCTTATCCTGCGATGGTGGGTGACTGGACTGTGCTGAGCACCGAAGCCAATGGGGTCAGCCAGATGGATCTTTCGGGTGCGGACGCTGCTATTGATGCGGCCGTGCTGGCGGATCCCGCGGCGGCGACTTCGCAATGGCCGATGATCAACTTCCGGGATCCGGAAAGTGGCGGCACCGGACGGGTGGCAGGTGACGTGCCATGGCCGCGCAATACCACGGCCGATGATAATAAATATGCCATGCGTATGACCGGCACGCTGAAAATCCCTGAATCAGGTGACTACCTGATCGGGTTCCAAGGCGATGACGGCTCACGTCTGACCGTGGGCGGTGCCCATGCCGGCTTCTCGGCTCTGACGGAAAATGCCACCGGCGCAGGCGCCATCGGCCGGGCCAATACCATTGCCCTCAATGCGGGTAGTTTGGGGGCCGCGGTCAACTTCAATCCCCAAACGTCGGCTGTCTTCCAGCGCCCTGGCGCGCTGGCCGGGAGTTCGGATACGGCGATTTCCACCACGCTGGCTGATGGCCAGAAAATGCGGGTGCCCTTTAACGCGGCGCTCAATCCAGCGAACGCCTTCACGGCGGAAGCTTGGTTGAAACCGGCGCTGGTCATGGATCCTGCTGTCAGCAGCGGCCTGAACTGCGCGCTCTCGAGCGGAAACTTCGCTGACCCACGGTCCGGATGGCTGCTGTATCAGGCGGTCGATGGCTGGAACTTCCGCACCTATACCGGAGCGGGGACAGGCACGGCGCTGAGTATCACGGCTCCGGTCGAGATCGTGGCCGACGAGTGGTATCACGTGGTCATGACGTGGGACGGCACTTTTGGCAAAGTATTTGTCAATGGGGTGCTGGGCGCGACGAGTGAAGAAATCAGCAACTTCGTTCCATCGGTGAGCGGCCGTCTGCACATCGGTTCCCGGGCGGATAACGCCTTCGGCTGGAGCGGGTCGGCTGATGAGCTGGCTGTTTATGGCACAGCCCTTGATGAAGCCACTATTCTGGCGCATTACCAAAACGGTCTCAACGCCAACCGCACCACGCCTTACGAGACGTTGGTTCAGTCGAGCGCGCCGCTTGGTTACTGGAGGCTCAATGAGTCGGTGCAGCCTCGCGCGGATCTCGGAACTATCACGACGGATGTGCCAACCGGCGACAGCAGCACGGTCGGTCGCATCTTCCTGACGGCGGGTGAATACCCCATCAGCGCCACAGTCTGGGAAGACGGCGGCGGATCGTACTTCGAGATCTTTGCCACTCGCGATATCCCTGGTGGATGTGTGCCTGTGCAGGGGTTGAAGAATGGTGGCTGGCCTAGCCTGCCGGATTCAACAGGTCTGGCGCTGATCGCTCCGGGACCCGTGACCCCGCCAGTGGCGCCTACACTGGTTGGCGGCTTAACCATCAATCCAGACAATAGCCTCAGCATCAGCTTCCAGTCGACGGCCGGCTCGTCCTACACCCTCCAGTCGTCCTCCCAGCTGGCGACTTGGGTGGATGTGACCACGGTGGTCGCGACTTCGACGTCGACGACGATCAATGGAGTGGCTGGTCAGACGTTCTATTACAATCCAGCGGCTCCGGCCGTTTTCTACCGCGTCAAGGCCAACTAACCTGCTGACGGTGATGCGGAGCTGACGGCTCCGACAAATCGACGGGCGTCTCACTTCCAGTGGGGCGCCCGTTTTGGTGTCGGCATGGGCCCGGTGGGCGTGAGTGGGGTGATTGGGTCGACCTAATCCGGCTCTCGGCGGGGCGGTTGGTGATCGATTTCTGGAGGCGAGTGGCTCTCGGCACGCTTGCGTGGCTAGCGATTTGGTGCGATGGGCCACTCTGATATTACGCATGCAAACAGAAATGGCCATCAGTGTGCTGGCATTGCACGAATTGGAGGAGGCTGACGTGCATGGCGTGGTCATCCCGCTGGATGACCGGCGCGAGGCCTCGGAGATAGCGGGGGTTGGCATGGCGGATGGACCTGCGATTCCCCATGAGGTTCTGCAGCGTCGCACGGCCAGACTGTTGCGGGATATGCGGGTGGAAGTGTGCGTGCGTGAGGTGACTGCTGGGGTGGAACGACCGCTCCACGGAGCGTGGCTGGTGGCGGTGGCGGCCGGGGGAGCTTTTGTCCTCGGGTTTTTAACTCACCAGCTGGGGGCGGGCAAAGTGGTGAATTTGCTCTCTATCCCGTTGCTGGGGCTGGTGGTGTGGAATGTGGTCATTTATATACTTTGGGCCGTGATGGAACTTCGCGCTGGTTGGTCAGGCGACCCGGCGGCCCGGGGCGGGCACGGGGTGATGGGGGCATGGTTTAACCGGCTTCTGCTGCGTGGGGCCGGGGTGCGGGTCGAGGCGGAATCGATCGCTGGCGGATCAGGCGGATCAGGCGGGCCAAGCGGGGCGGCGGCGGTCGTGGTTTTGGCGCGCCGGGGGTTTTGGGAAAAGTGGCTGAGGGTGATGCGATTGCGTGCGGCGGTGTGGGTGGAGTTAGCTTTTCATGCGGGGGCGGTGGGATTGGCGATCGGGTTGGTAGTGGGGATGTATGCGCGGGGGGTATCGGCCGAGTACAAGGCGGCGTGGGAGAGCACTTTTCTTGAGGCCCCTGCGGTCTCCACGGTGTTGCAGTCCACTCTGGGGCCTGCTTCTCAGGTCTTGCAGCATCCGATTCCTCACGGGCAGGCCATGCAGCGGCTTAATATTCATGATCAGGAAAAGCTGCCGCCTGCGCAGCGGGAGAGTGCGGCTGGGTGGATTCACCTCTATGCCCTGACAGCCCTGCTTTTTATTGTGCTCCCTCGGCTTGCTTTGATGGCGCTGATGTGGCGGCGCGGCCGGCGCATCGACGCGCAGGCGCCGGTTGAGCCGTTATTGGCGGCTGTGCATGCGCTGTTGGTTCGTCAGGCGGGGGGGCAGGGGGCGGCGGTCATGGTATTGCCCTTTGCGGCGGAGCCGGATCCGGCGCGCCTTGCTGATTTACGCCTTGTGATGCGCCGGATCTGGCCGGATACCGGAGAGGTCACGGTTCATTCCACGCTGGCGTATGGTGAAGAAGATGAAGGGGTGGAGATGTTGGACGGGCCTGGGCAGGGTTCCGTCCCGCAGGCGCCCGGCGCCGCTCCGGCCTCTCGGCTGGTGCTCCTGATGTCGCTTTCGGCCACTCCGGAGCGGGAGGTGCACGGCCAGTTGGTCCGGACCTTGGATGCTCGGTCGGCCAGGGTTCGCGGTGATGATCAGGGGATGATGGCGGTGGTGTTGGATGCTCGCGCCTTTCGCCGCCAGTTCGAAGCCCTCCCGGAGGCTGAGCGCCGCCTTCGGGAGCGCCGCACGGCCTGGGAAAAAATCATTGAAGGGGCCATGGAAGCGGCTTTTTCGGAGGACGGCGACTTCTTTATCTGGCGACGGGTGGCTTCCCAAAGATAAAGCCGCTTTCCCTCTACCGGCTCGCCAGTTTGGTCTGTACGGCCGACCAAATCTCCGCGGCCAGCCTCTCTCGAGGAAGTGAACCATCCAAAACGGTGAATCGAGGTGCCTCTTCCCTCGCCAACCGAAGATACCCTGCGCGTACTTTCTCGAAAAAATCCATGGACTCAGACTCCATGCGGTCGAGCCGCCCCTGTGACCGCTGCATGGCCCGGGCATGCCCTTCCGCCGGATCCAAATCCAGAAGAAATGTCAGGTCCGGATGAGTGCGGCCCACCGCAAAGTCGTTGATTTGTCGAATGGCACGCAAATCCAATCCCCGGCCGAATCCCTGATAGACAGTTGTTGAATCGTAAAAACGATCGGCAATCACATGAATGCCAGCGCTTAATGCAGGTGCGATTTTTTCGCGAACGAGCTGCGCGCGGCTCGCCGCGAACAGCAATAATTCGCACTCCGGAGCGATTGGGGTGTCGTCTTTGCGATGCTGCAATACCAACTGCCGGATTTCTTCGCCCGCGGAGGTGCCACCAGGCTCTCTCACTACCAGGGTGCGGGCGCCTGCCTCCTCCAGATGCGCATGAAGCAATTGAATCTGCGTGCTCTTGCCGCAGCCTTCTGATCCCTCGAAAGTGATAAACAAGCCGTTAGCCATATGCCGTCCACCCTAAAAGCAGTCCCAGAGAAAGTAAAATAAAGCCAGTCCAGGCCGACGCGCGGGTTACCGCGGCCTCGGGTCAGGCCGATTCGCCGGATGCCTCGCTGGATGGTGTCTCGCTGGGAGTGTTTCCGGCTTCGGGAGGTTGTCCGGCTTCGGGCGAGGCGGGCGAGGCGGGAGTGGTGGTCCGGCTGGCCAGCATGTCGGAGACCTCGCGTTGGATAGATTCCAACTGGTCTAACTTGAGTTGGGGGTCGCGAATGATAAAGACTTCGCCAGTTTTGCCATGTTCGTAGATGCGGAGGCGGGCGCTACCGAGGCTACGGCTATCGGTTTCCTTGAGGGTTTTTTTGCGTTCGAGCATCAAGGCGAGGATGAACCGGGTATTTTCGGTGAGAGGGGAGTCTTCATCGATCAGGCGGCGGAGCAGTGATTCGGCGCCTTCTTTTTCCACGACTTCGCGGCGGGCGGGTTCGGTGCTGGGGGGTTCGTAGAGGCTGCGCCAGTGGGAAAACGGTTTGAGTTGAGCGCGTTCTTGTTTCCAGGCGGCGACGGAGTAGTCGCGTCGAATGAATCCGTCCTCATCGCCACCGTCTTCGAAGAGTGCGGTGTAGAACGGTTCGTTTTCGACAAACGGCTGACCGGTGACGAAGCAGGTATGCGCCCGGGTTTTGATTTTCCATTCCTGATTAATCATGTAGTGGGCTGGCGGGAAAGTCGGAAGCGGCGGAGGGAGTCGAGTGGGCTGGCTCCGGTGGACCGTTGCCAGAGGAGGATGAGGCCGACGACGGCGAAGAGGATATTGACCGTCCAGGTGGCGCTGGCGGCGGGGATTTTGCCACTTTCTCCGAGGCGGAGGAAGATGGTGGTGAGGAAGTACATGGCAAAGTAGAGGATGATGGTGGAGGCCACGCTTCCCATCAGGCCGCGGCGGGAGAAGACGATGCCGAGCGGAGCGGCGAAGAGCACGACGATCAGGCAGCGCAGAGGGCGGGCGAGGCGGTCGTGCCACCATGTCCGGTAGCTGGCCAGGCGCGATTCTGGAAATTCATGGTTCATGCGCAAGTAGCTGGTGAGCTGGGGCACGGTGAGGAATTGGGCTGGCAGTTTGGCGCTTTCGCTGAGCAGGCGCCACGGGGTTTCCCTCCATCCGGTTTTGGTTACGGCACCACTCAGCAAGTCCTGGTAGTTTTTCGGATCGCTGGTGTGAAACATTTCGCGCACATTGCGGAACCGCCATTCGCCGGATTCTCCGGGGCGCACGGGCGGCATCCAGTTGGCCCGCCGCGCGAAGAGCGACCAGCGCAACGAGCCGTCCTCATTGAGTTCATGGATTTCCACTCCAGTGATGGCATTCTGGTCATTGAGGTCGATGGGGACATTTTCCAGATACCAGAACCGTCGGTCCTCGCGGTTGACGTAGGCCACGCGTTGGGCGCTGGTGCGGGCGCGCGAGTTTTGGCGATCGGCGCCCATATCATCCGCCATTTGCATCAAGTCGCTCTTTTTGCGGTCGGCTTCTGGGGCGTATTGGTAGCTGCAGGCCAGCGTGATGATGGCGGCAAACCCGCCGGCGACAAACAACGGCAGCAGGATGCGGGTGACGCTGACCCCGGCGGTGACCATCGAGATGATCTCATTGTGCCGCGACAGCCGTCCTAATGCATATAAAACAGCTAGCAGCAAAGAGATATCAATAATCTCGACCATGAACTTTGGCAGCTGCACGAGGTAGAAAACCAACATTTGGCCCGGACCGAACCGGGCTTCGATCAGGTCTTTCCCGTTGTCATAGAAGTCGAAGAAAATAAACAAGGCCAGCAGACCGCAGAAGCAGAGGGCGAAAGGGGTCAGAAACGTCCGCAGGACATGGCGGTCGAGGACCCGGCCGCGTTGATAGAGCCAGGTCATGGCGGCTGGCGACAGCAAAGCCAAGCCGGTGACCAGCAATTTGCCCAGATAAGCTGGCATGGAGCGGTCTTCGCCGAGTCGACTGCGGGCCATTTCTCCTGAGAAAGTGGCCATGACATCTTCCATGAGCCACCATAGCAGCACGATGCCGCAGGCTACCGCTACTGGGAGTGTGATTTCGCGGCCGCGCAGTCGGATGAGTCCGAGTCCGAAAGCTGGCAGCATCAGGATGAGGGTCCATCCCAGCCATTCCTCGATGAATCCTTGTACAAATTCTCGTCCGGCTTGCGGGGAGCTGGCGACGAACACTTGGGCGGGCGCTCCCGGTTCGCCGATGGCGTTTTGTCCCATTTGCCATGCGAGCAGGGCGGAAGCGGCGACCCCGAGGAGCGAGGCCAGCAGGGTCAAATGGGGGGCTTGCCGAACGGCGGTCCACATTCCGGCCAGCCAGCGTCGCGTGGCGGCGAAGCGGGTGGATCGGTCATCATGCAGGTGGGCCATTGGGAAAATGGCAACAAACTCGGGCGCGGCCACAGTTCAATGGCTGGATGTGATGGGGCGGGTTGATTCCTGCTGCGAGTTTGGAGTGGATGGAGGGCACTTTTCTTGGCAAACCGCGCGATTTGGGGTATGCGAAGCGTGTGTTCAAGAAGAAACTGATCAGCCTTTGGCCGACGACCGCGGCGCGGACGTCGGCGATGATTCTGGGCGGGGTGGCGGTGGTTGGGGCGCTGGTGGTGGCGGGTGGGCACGGGGCTTGGACCGGGCTAGTGGCAGCGCGGTTAGCTCAGGGGAAAAAACCTCGGTTGGAAGACTTTATTGTTGAGGGGCAGTGGCATGCGGCGCTGATTTCGGCCGTGGTTTGCGCCGTTTTGGCGCTCACGGCGTCGTGGTGGCTGCCGGTGGCGGCGGTGGCGCGGTGTCGTCCGGCGCCGGAGAGGCCGTGGCGGCGGTGGTTCTGGGTCGGGCTGGCTGCGGTGGTGGTGGCGGGCGGGGTGGTGCGGCTGCCTCGATTGAGCCATAGTTTGTACAATGATGAGACGTACACGTTTCGCCGGTATGTGGCGGGAGATCACAAGCGGCAGCCCGATGGGACCCGGGAGTGGCGGCCGGTTTCTTGGAAGGCGACCCTTTGGGGGAACCAGATGGCCAACAACGGGGTGCCCTACAGCTTGGCGGCGCGGGCGGCGTATGACTTTGCCGTGAGCCGGGGGTGGGCCCGGGCCATGTTGCCGGCGGAAGTGCCGTTGCGGCTACCGGCCCTACTGGCCGGGCTCGGGTCGTTGGTGGTGATAGCGCTGCTAGCGCGCCGCTGGGGTGGGGCCTGGGCTGGGATGATTGCTGCCACGGTCGCGGCGGTGCATCCGTGGCATGTGCGTTATTCGACGGAAGCGCGTTCGCATAGCCTGGTGCTGCTGTTTGCGCCGCTGTTGCCGCTGGTGCTAGACCGGGCGGTGGCGTGCGGGCGCCTGCGGTGGTGGGCTGCTTTTGCGGCGACCGAAGTCATGTTGTTATGGGCCTTTGCGGGATCGCTGTATTTCCTTGTCGCATTTAACGGGCTGGCGCTGGTCTGGCTCTGGCGGCGGGGGGACGGTGTATGGCGCACGTTTTTGGCGGCCCACTTGGTAGCGGCGGCGGTTTATCTTCATCTGATGGCGCCTTGTCTTCCGCAAATGCGGCAGGCGATCCGCGATAATCCGGTGTTCTCGGCGGGGATTAGCTGGGAATGGGCTTTGACCACGGGATCGTTTTTGCTGACGGGCATGCCTTGGTTGAATGGCAATCCGGAGATGGCCAGTCATCCTTCGCTGCAGCGTGTGTGGGTGGAGTTTCCAGCGGCGGTCATGTTATTGCTGCTTTCAGCGGCGGCTCTGGTGGGTGCCGGCGTCCGTCGTGTCGGGTCTGACCCGTCGGGACGTGTGCTCGCCTTCAGTCTGCCGCTGGCGGCGGTGCTGGCCGTCACGGCCACCCTGGCCAGCGGCACGCTGCTGATCAGTTGGTATATGCTCTATCTTCTGCCCGCCGGCTTGGTGCTGGCGGCTGTGGGAAGCGTGGCGCTCGTTCAAGCCGCCCGCCGCCGTGGCGGTTTCGCGGCTCGGGCTGCCCTCTCAGTAGTCGTTCTGGCCTGGCTGGGTTGGACCACCGTCATCGCCTCGCCGCTTATGACCTACCGGAAAATGGGTAAACAAGCATTGCGGGAAGTCGCTCGCTTTCTGGCCGTGCCCGTCAATGGCGTGCCGCCGCTGGCGGTCACTCACCGCACGGAAGCCATTGTTTACGACCCCTCACTCTACTCGCTGGAAATGGATCTGGTTGATTTGCGCCGCCTGCTGGCCCAGTCGGACGCCGAAGGACGACCTCTGCTGGTCGCCTTCGGCTACCGCGATCTGATCCTCCATGAAACCCCAGAATTTCTCCAAGCCATTGAGGAATCCGGCGACTTCGAACGCGTCGCCCACTTCCCGGGACTGGAAGAACCCCAGTTTGCTCAAAACATTTGGAGGCATCGCCCCCGGCCGCCGAGCCAGCCCTGAGGTCAGCCTTGATGCGGTTTCCTCCTACGCTCGCCCTAGCGCAATTTCATCCTCATTCTAGGGTTGCAGCCGTTGCGCCGGCAGCTTGGGTGCGCCCATGAAGTTTGCTTTTGTTGCGGCGCTGACGACCGCTTTTATCCCGGTCGCTTTGGCTGCCGAACCATCAGTTTCCATCCAGCTGCGCACCCAGTCCGGCTTGATGAAATATGACCAATCCTCGGTGCGGGTGAAACCAGGGCAGTCGGTGGAAATCACCCTCGAGAATACGGACCAGCTTCCTCATAATCTCGTCATTCTTAAAGAAGAGGGGGTTTTTATGGAGGTGGCCCAGAAAGCGTGGGAACTCGGCGAAAAAGGACCGCTGAAACAATGGATTCCGGAGGATCCGCGCGTGCTGGCACACACTCCGATGATTGATCCCGGTCAGTCGGGAAAGGTGACGTTCACCGCGCCCGACACCGAGGGAGTGCTCGATTTTGTCTGCACCTTTCCGGGGCATGCCATGATTATGAATGGCCGGATCCTCGTCAGTCGCGCTCCCGCTCCCGCGCTGAGCGGGCTGACCTGCATGGTCTTCAAGGGCGCTTGGGATACGCTCCCAGACTTCCTCGCGCTGCCGCAGGAAAACAAGGTCTCAGTCGACGAAGTTAATGACAATCTCATCAGCCTTGGCGTGACGCCTCTGCGGGATCAATTTGGCCTCGTTTTTAATGGCGGGCTCGAGATTCCGGTCGATGGCGAATACGTCTTTCATCTTGGATCTGACGACGGATCACGGCTTGTGATTGATGATCAAGAAGTGATCCGTCATGACGGCGTTCATCCCTATTCCGAGAAGCGGAAAAAAGTTAAACTGGCGGCCGGTTTGCGTCGGGTGCGGGTGGAGTATTTTGAGAATGGTGGGGAGGAAGCGCTGACGCTGGCGTGGAGTGGTCCGGGTTTTGACCGGGTGTGGTTGTCCAAGGACGAGCGTCCTCCGGGCGAGGAGTTTCCTGAAGCCATTTTGGCGGCTGCGGACGGTCGCCCAGTCATGTATCGCGGATTTCTTTCTCCCTCGGGAGGCAGTCGCCGCCTGATTGCGGTGGGCACGCCTGAGCAGTTGCATTATGCTTTTGACCAGGATCAACTGCGTCTGGCCCTGCTCTGGAAAGGGTCGTTTCTCGATGCGGGTCGCCATTGGGTCGGCCGCGGCGCCGGCGACATCTCGCCCTTGGGGTTTGCCGTGGTGGAAAGGCCGGCCGGTGAGGAATTTGCCGTTTTGGCCAGCCCGGACCAACCGTGGCCTGCGCTTGACCCGCGCGGCCGGGCCACCCGCTCGCGCTATCGCGGATACGCGCTCGATACCGCCGGGGCCCCCACCTTTCGTTACACGCTGGATGGGGTTGAAATCGATGATGCCATCCGGCCGGCTGGCCGGCTGGCGGAAGCGAGTGATCTACTCGTGAGGACGCTTTCGCTGCGCGCTGCGCCCGCCGGGGGCACTGTGTATTTTCGACTGGGTGCGAGCGAGGATGCGGCGCCCGGGGCCGGCGGGTTCTGGCGGATTGGCGGGTCGCTTCAGGTGAAGGTCGAGGGTGGGGCCGCGCCTGTTTCCAGTCACGGCCAACTGCTTGTTCCCGTCACTTTCGACCAAGGGCAGGCCCGCCTGCAAATCAGCTACCGCTGGCTGTAATCGCTCGTTCATTCTCACTGCATTCCAATTTTCTGTTCCATGTCCTCACGTTTTGTCCCCAGCCTGGCTTCGCTTCTCCTGTGCTCCACTGCCCTCGCCGATCCGGCTAGGGAAGAAATGTCCTATCCGCTGGTCTCGCTGGCCATGCCGGCGGGCGCCGTCATCGAGCCTGGGGGCATCGATCTCCTGCCCGGCCAGCGATTGGCCGTCGGCACCCGCCGAGGGGAGGTGTGGATCGTCGAGGGCGCCTACGCCGACCCGCCACAACCGAAATGGACGCTCTTCGCGAGCGGCTTGCACGAAATCCTCGGGGTGGCCGCGGCCGCTGACGGCGCGCTAACCATCACCCACCGCCCGGGAGTCGAACGGCTGCGAGACACCGATGGAGACGGCCGAGCTGATCAATTTGAAAACATCTCTGATGGGTGGGGCATCAATGGCGACTACCATGAATATGCTTTCGGCTCGCGGCCTGACCGCAACGGCAATATCTGGACGGTTCTTTGTCTGACCGGATCGTTTTCCTCCGAGGTTCCCTTTCGCGGGTGGTGCTTGCAGATCACTCCGGCTGGCGAAATCATTCCGACTTGCTCCGGCGTGCGCAGCCCGGGCGGCATCGGGCCGAATGCCGCCGGCGACATGTTTTACACGGACAATCAAGGGCCGTGGAATGGCTCCAGCTCGCTGAAATGGCTCAAACCCGGCGGTTTTGTCGGCCATCCAGATGGCAATCGCTGGTTTGATCTGGCCCCCAACCTCGGCAAGGCGCCCGCTTCACCGCAATCGAATAGCCGCCTCGTCGTCGAACGCGAGCGGGTGCCTCAGCTGGTGCCTCCTGCTGTCTTCTTGCCGCACGGGCGCCTGGGCGCTTCCTCTAGCGGCATCGCCGCCGATACCACCGTCGGAAAATTCGGTCCGTTCGCGGGTCAGATGTTCGTCGGAGATCAATGCTACTCCAATGTCTCCCGGGTTTTTCTGGAGCAGGTCAATGGCCTTTATCAAGGAGCCGCCATCATGTTCCGCGAAGGCTTTAAAAGCGGATGCGTGCCGCTGCGGATCGACGCCGACGGATCTATGTTCTACGGCGGGACGGCGCGCGGTTGGGGATCGCGGGGCGGTCAGGAATTCTCGCTCGAACGCGTGCGCTGGAATGGCGTGACGCCATTTGAAATCCATGAAATGCGCGCCAAACCGGATGGATTCGAGTTCACTTTCACCCAGCCTGCTGATGTGAAATCGCTCGCGGATACTGCCAATTGGAGCGCTTCAGCTTGGACATACATTTACCAGTCCGATTATGGAAGTCCGGAAGTTGATGAATATAAACCAGTGATCGAAAAAATCGAGGTGGCGGCGGACGGGCTTTCTGCCCGTGTTCATGTCGACAAATTGACCAAAGGTCATATTCATCATTTCACGCTGAGTGGGGTGCGCAATCAGGGGGGTGAATCACTCGTTCACGACAGCGCTTATTACACGCTGAACGAGATTCCGCGGCCTTGAAGTCCGGCGGCAGTCAGAGCCATCCCTTGCGCCGGAAATACCAGCAAGGGAGGATGGCAGAAATAATCATCAGCAGCACCGCCCACGGATACCCCAAAGACCATTCCAGTTCCGGCATAAACTTGAAGTTCATGCCATAAATGCTGGCCACCAAGGTGGGAGGAAGAAAAACGACAGCCGCAATCGAGAAGATCTTGATGATCGTATTCTGCTCGATGTTGATCATGCCCAAGGTCGCATCGAGGAAAAAATTCACCTTGGAGGAGACAAAATTGGCATGTTCCGTGAGCGAGGAGACGTCGCTGCGCACTGTGCGCCAGTGCTCGTCCAGCTCTTGGGGAGCCTTGGCCCGGATGATCTCAATGTAAAAGGCCACCACTCGCGCCAGACTCAGCAAACTCTCACGGGTCTTGCCAGCCAGATCCCCACACCGGCCAATCCGCTCCAAAATCGCCGTGTAATCAGGCTTCGGCCCGCCCGCATTCCGCGAGGATCCATGGTGCGTCGGAATGTTAAAGATAACCCGGGAAATATCGTCGAGCTCAGCCCCCGCCAACTCCAGAATGTCCGCCACCCGGTCAATGATCTCGTCCATCAGGCCGCCAAAAAGCTTGTCGCGGCTGCCAAAACTCGCCCCTGGTCGGTCACACTTCGCCTTGAAGGTGCGGAAAGGCGTGGGGTTTCCATAACGAATGGTCACCAGCGTCGCCGCCGTCAGCACAAACGTGATCGGCGTCACTTCGGGAAAGGTCGCATCCGCTTTCTGAATGACGGTCGCCGTCATAAAAATCGATGTGCCCTCGGTGTACAATCGCGAGGACAATTCGATCTCCTGCATTTCGCTGCGCGTGGGTAGCTCCACCCCGATCGCCGATTGCACGAGGGCAATTTCTGCGGGCGTTGGCTCCAGCAGGTCAATCCACAGCGCTTCCCGCAGATGTTCCGGGCCTAGCGAGGCCCCGGCCTCTCCAGGTGGGTGAATGGTCAGCATGATATCAATCGAAGCCGAAGGACCATTTCTTCTCAGCGATGACGATAGCTGTTCAGTAGCGATCGGGCCCCTTCCACTGTCGGATCGACTTTTTCGTAAAAGTCATCCTCCACCATACACACCGGTCCCGAGCCGCAGGAAGCGAGACACTCGGCAAATTCTATGCTGAACGTCCCATCTGCCGAGACGGCGATTGGATGATGATGGTCCGCGTGCGACCGGTCAATGTCGGCCTCCGCGCACAGGGATTCCATCAGCTGGTGACTGCCCGCCATCGCGCAAGAGAGGGTGCGGCACACCCGCACATGATACTTGCCAGGAGCCGTCTGGCGGAACCCCGGATAAAATGTGACCACTCCCAAAACGTCGATTTTGGCAATGCCCAGCTTTTGCGCTACCCACTCGACCGCTTCGTCCGAAATAAAACGGAATTCATGCTGCAATAAATGCAGCAGCGGCAGCACGGCGCTGCGCTTACGGTCCGGCGGGTAATGGCCAATGTATTCGTCGGCCTTGGCCTCAAGTGCAGGTGGAATCATCATGATCAACAATAGGAAAGCCGGAAAAAAGCCGGGATAAAGCAAAAGTGGAGGGGAATCTTCAGGCCGGATTGAAGAAATGAAAGAAGAGGCCGCACAAAAAAACGACGGCCCCCTCATCCAGATCCAGCCGGGATCAGCCACCCCAGAAGATCACTCGGGCTTGCCCGCCAGTCGTCAATCACGACGGCGGTTCGCCTCCTCAGAGGGTTCACCCTCAGTTAAGGGCGCCGAGCGGGTAGGCGGCTCTGCTTGGGCTGCGGGTGGCTCGGCTTGAGCTGCGTGCGGCTCGGCTTGAGCTGCGGGCGGCTCGGCTTGGGCTGCGGGCGGCTCGGCTTGGGCTGCGGGCGGCTCTGCTTGGGCTGCGGGCGGCTCGGCTTGAGCTGCGGGCGGCTCTGCTTGGGCTGCGGGCGGCGTCGGCGTCGTGGGCCTGTTAGGCGCCGAGTCCAGCGGCGATGGCGGCTCGGTGTGAGCGGCAGGCGGCGGGCTGGCGTGGTGATCTGTGGCTGGGGCAGCTGGCCATGGGGCGGCGCGGTCTTTATAGCTTTCGACCTCGGCGCGTGGCGGGCCGGTCAGACCGGATTCGGGCGGCTGGGGTAGGGGGCTGGAGGTGTCGACTCCGTGGTCGTTGGGTTCTTGAGCTGGAGTGTTGGAGCTCGTTTGATCTGGCTCGGGGTGATGATAGTCGTCGTGAAACCGGGGATGGTATTCTTCCTGATAATCGGTGGCGTCATCGTGATGGGAGGAGGGGCTGGCGCCGTCGATTGGATTTGAAGGGGAAGGGATGGGGTCGGTTGTGCCGTGGGTCGTGGGCTCGAGGTAGGCTCCGGCCATATTGGCGCGGGCGCGGCGCGCTTCTCGGGCGGCTTCCTCAGCGGCTTCTTCTTCCGTTTCCCGTTTTTTGACAGCTTTGTCATGGAAGTAGGCGATCCAGATGCTGATTTCGTAAAGAAAAACCATGGGCACGGCCAAAAGCGACAGGTTGACCAGATCGGTTGTGGGCGTCAGCAAGGCCGCGATGACGACGATGATGATGATGGCGTAGCTGCGCGTGTTTTTCATCAGCTGGTAGCTGAGAATCCCCAGCTTGTTCAGCGCGTAGACGATCACCGGGAGCTCAAAGCACAGTCCGAAAATCAGGGTGAATTGGACCACAAAACTCGCGTAATCCGTAAAGCGGTATTCAGTCGTGCCGCCGAGCGACAGGTCATAGTTGTAGAGGAATCGCAGAGCGTTGGGCGTGACCACGGAGTAGGCAAAAAACACCCCTCCTAAAAAGAGGCCAAAACCGACCGCCAAGGACGGCCACAGAATGCGCCGCTCCTCCTGCCGGAGGCCGGGGACGATGAATTCGAGCAGAAAATACACCAGCAGTGGGAAACCGATGACAATGCCCGCATAGAGCGAGAGCTTCATGGAAAGATTGAATCCTTCGCCCGGTTTAAAAAACCGCAGGTTCATGTGTTTAGGGCCGCGCTCGAACGAGGTATCGACCTTTTTCTCCTCCATGTCCCGGATGATGTTGAGCAGCGTTTCGTTGCCGCCGGAGGCGGCTTGGACGTAGGCCTGTCGGCCTTCCTTGGGCAGGTTCTGGCTGGCATGCAGCAGCAGCAAGGCGTCCACTACTGGCCGCAGATGCTCTGTTTCAGCGGTATAGGCATGCTGCAGATACACCCCGCGCTGCGTCTCGTCTAACCCCAGCAACCCGTAGGCAATGGCCGCCACTTTTGGCCATTCTTCAGGAGTCTTCAGCCCGAGTGGGCTCTTCTCCTTGTCCATGACTCCGATGTCCGCCGCATTGATCGGACGTTCGATGATTTTGAAAATCTCCTCCTTGAAGAGGAAACACACCACCATGCCTATCAGAAGCGTGGCCACAATGCGAGAAAGGGACTTTCGGAGATCCTCCAAATGGTCCAAAAATGGCTTTTCCTCATCCTCCGGGATCAGCTTGCGCTTCACCGAGAGTTGGTGCCTCATGTCGAATACTTTTTTGCCGAGCCAGACCATGGACGATAAAAGATTAAGGAACAAACCAGCGAACGAACACGCCCCGAAGGCAGTCAGGAAATCCTGAGCCAGCGGGGCGCTTATACTCACTACTCAGGGCCTGCCCGGGGTCAATACCACCCTGCAGGCAATCAGACTGCTGAGACTGCCGGCACCGCGGGGGTTGCCGGAGCGGCCGCCGCCGCCACTGGGATGCTCAGCCAGAACGTCGTGCGACCGTTTTCGCTCCGCGCTCCCAGTGTCATGCCCATCTGATGGGCCAGATTGGCCGCCACCGTTAAGCCCAGTCCAAAATGACTGCCATCTTTCGTGCTGACAAAAGGTTTGAAAATCTCCGCGAATTTGTCCTCGCGAATCCGCCCGGTATTGTGCACAAACAAGTCCAGTCGATCACTGCCACCTTCAGGGGAACGACCCGGCGCATAAATCTCCATCGTCACGTCGCCCGCTCCCTGCTCCTTCACTGCTTCTGCTGCATTTTTGAGCAGCTCGCTCAAAATCTCCTTGAACCGAGCCTGATCCAAATCCACCAGCGGCAGCGACGGGTCCGCCCGTAACTCAAAGGGTACCCCCAGCTTTTGACACGGCTCCTGCAGCGTGCGCGCCATGTTGGGTAGCTGCTCACTCAAGTTCGTCTTCTGCGGGCTCAGCCGGGCACAGGCACCGCCAGGAAGAATCTTGGCACTCAATTCCTGACCGTTGATCGCCGCCGCCTTCATGTGGCCCAAACTCTCACGCGCCGACCCGTCCAGCGCGTCGTTCATCATTAATAAACTAGAAAATCCCTGAAAAACCGCCAGCAAGTTGTTCAGCTTGTGCGTCAACCCACGCAAATAAGTGACGTAAAACTCGGCCAGTACCGGGTTCTCCAGATCAATCTTCTCGGGGAAAAGGTAGGCGGCTCGAGCCAAGGGGGCAGAAGTCATAAAGCAAATATAAGGGTTAATCTATAAAACGGCAATACTTCTAGTCTGCAAGGGAAAATCATCAATGTTCCTATAATTTATAAAAATTAGAGATGTTCGAGCGCGGTTTTATAAATCAAAAGTACACACTTCAGAAAAACATGTTTAAAAAATGAGTTTCATTTGAATAGTGTACAAAGACATCATTCCTTTTCAAGGCAAAAGAAAACAATATCTTTGGCGGCGTGAGTGGTGGCCATGGAGGGGGGGGGCGGGCGGGGAGGCGGCTGAATCTGAGAGTCCCACTTTGATCATGGGTCGCCTGTTCTTTCATTCGTCCTCCCGGCGGTCAGGATTATCGCGCATCGGTATTGACGGCGAGGCTGGGGCTGTGCCAGTTTTTCTTGTGAATATCCGCCATCTTTTATTGTCTTGTTTTTGGATGGGAGGGGGCCTTGGCTTCGGGTGGTCTGCTCCTTTGCTTTCCCCGCAGGAGGCTTTAAAAAAGATGGAAGTTCCACCGGGGTTTCAGGTGGATCTGCTGGCGGCGGAGCCGGATCTTTTGCAGCCCATTGCTTTTGCCTGGGATGCGCGGGGCCGGATCTGGGTGGTCGAGGGGCACACCTACCCGACGCGGGCCACGACTCCGCCGGCGCGCGCGGACGGAGAGGGGGATCTATCGCAGCCGAATGCTGCGCAGAAGGCGGATATTTTTGCTGGCTCGGACCGGATTTTGATTTTTGAGGATGCGGATGGGAACGGGTCATTTGAGACTCGCAAGGTGTTCATTGAGGGGCTGAATTTGGTCAGCGGGCTGGAGATTGGGTATGGGGGGGTGTATGTGGGAGCGGCGCCGTATTTGCTGCACATTCCGCTAGATGTCGAAACCGACCGGCCAGCGGGTGATCCGGTTATTTTGGCTGATGGCTGGGGGTATCAGGACACTCATGAAACCTTGAATTCATTTATTTGGGGTCCAGATGGCTGGCTCTATGGATGTCATGGCGTTTTTACGCATTCGGAGGTGAGGGTGTGCACGCCCAAGGGCCGGGGCTCGCCGCGCACTCCGCTGAATTGCGCGTACTGGCGGTTTCATCCGGTGAAAAACTCCTTTGAGGTCTACGCCCATGGCACGTCCAATTCGTGGGGATTCGATTTCAACGAGGCGGGCGATTGGTTTGCCGAAGCGTGTGTCATCCCGCATTTCTGGCACATCATTCAAGGAGGGTATTACCTGCGGCAGTCAAACCCGCTTGGGCATTTTAACCCTTTCGTTTACACCAACATCGAGACGATCGCTGACCATCAGCACTTTGTCGGCACCACTCCGCATTCTGGAAATGGGGTTTCGGATGAGGCGGGTGGGGGACATGCGCATTGCGGCCTGCTCGTTTACAATGGGGAAAACTTTCCCGAGGCCTACCGGGGGCGCGCCATG
>CAJBME010000316.1 GCA_903954065.1 uncultured bacterium | reverse complement strand
GGCGAGGGGTGGGCGTGGGTTGACGGGGTGGGGGCGGACCGTTGAGTCTTTTTGTTTTGAGGAGGCTGATTTTCGGTCTGGGGGGTGTTGGGGGCGGGTGTTGGCGTACGGGCGGCGGGAGTTTTGGCGGGGTTCTTTTTCTTACTGGCTGGGACTTGGGACGGGCCGGCGACGACCTCCCAGCCGCCACCGAGAGCCTTGTAGAGGCCGACGAGGCTGATGGCGACCTGACGTTGAGCGGAGACGGCCTGAGCTTGGGCGTAGAGTTTGCTGCGCTGGGCGTCGAGCACATTGAGGAAGCTGCCGGCGCCATTTTTGTAGAGGTCGGTGGAGAGGGTGAGGGTGGTGCGGGCTTGGGTTTCCGCTTCGCGCAAGGCGCTCAGCGAGTTTTGGGATTCGGTGTGGCGCACGAGGGCGGTTTCCACTTCTTCGAGCGAGAGCAGCATGGTCTGTTCGTATCCGGCGCGAGCTTGATGGAGTGCGGCTTCGGCGGCTTTGACATTTTGTTTCAGGGTTCCGCCGGTGAAGAGGGGGATGGACATGCTGGCGCCGAGCGACCAGAGGCTGGCTCGGCGTTCGACGAGGTCGCCGATTTCCTGACTTTGCCGGCCGGTTTGGGCGGTGAGGGCGAAGGATGGCAGCCGGGCGGCGCGGGCTTGTCCGACCTGGGCGGTGGCGGCGGCGACCAGTCGTTCGGCGCGGCGGACGTCGGGACGGCGGGCGAGCAGGCTGGAGGGCAGGCCGGCGGGAACTTGCCCCGGGCTGGTCGGCCAGGGGGCGGCGGAGGACAATGACTGGAGGTAAGTAGCAGGCGGCTGGCCGGTCAGGGTGGCCAGACGGTGCTGGGCTTCGCGGATGCCTTGGGTGAGCGGCGGGAGGGTGGCCTTGGTGGTGGCCAGCTGGCCTTCGGCTTGGGCCACGGCCAAGGCATTGTCTACGCCGGCATCACGCCGCACGCGGGTGAGATCGACGCTTTCTTGCTGGCTTTTGATGTTGTCCATCACGACGGCCTGTTCGTTCTGCAGGCCGCGCAGTTCCAGATAAGTGGAGGCGACCTCGGCCAGCAGGATGACCAGCACATCTCGCCGGGCTTCTTCATCCGCTTCCGCCCGCGCTTGGGCGGCCTGAACGCCCTGGCGGATGCGTCCAAAGACATCGAGTTCCCAGCTTGCCGTCAGGGTACTGGTGAAATCATTAGAGGCATCACCGCCGGAGAAACTGCCGGATTGCGAGCTTTCGCTGGGTTTGACGCGCACGGCTCGTCCTTCCGCTCCCAGTTGCGGCCAGAGCTCGCCGGCCGCCGCGCGGCGCCGGGCCACCGCCTCGGCGACCCGCGCTTCGGCGACCACCAGATCGCGATTCCCCTGCAGGGCGTCATCGATCAGGGTATTGAGCGTGGCATCGCCAAAAGTTGTCCACCAGGCGGCGAGGGCCGCCTCGGGGTCGCCGCTGGCGTGGTCGGCGGCGAAACGGTCTGGGATGGAGATCCCGGGCTGGATGGCGGCCGCGGCTGATTCAGCCTGTATAGAGCTGGTTGTCAGGAGGATAAAGCACAGGAGACGATGCATGGGGAATTTGACAGTGGATGGAATGCGGCCTGTGGGCCGAGGCTGTGGCGGGGTGATCGGGAGCGATCGGCGGTGACCGGCAGCGATCGATCTTTCGAAGAAGGCGATGGATTTGCGGCTGTCCATTTTTAAAGCGCGGGTTGTTTCTTGGTGGTGGGGCGAATTAATTCGGTGGTGGCGGCTGGCGGCGGAGGGGCGGCGATGGCTGTCTGGCCAGGCTGGCGGCCGGGTGGGTTGCTGGCGAAAATTTTGGTTATGAGGTGATTAGAGAGCGAATGAAATTGGAAACTCGAGGCAGGGCCCGTTCTATAACCGTTCCACAAACTGGCAAGGCATGGAACGTAGATGGTATCTGGGCGGGAAATCGGCACGTAAACTGCAAGAGAAATCATGAGGGAAAATTTCCGCAGAATGATTCGCTACCCACTACAAGTTGTGCTTTAGTGTCGACCGCCCACCACCACTAGTAGTGTACCGCGGAAAAATCTGGACACTTTTACCTCTTTTTACTAAACTCTCTCGGAAATCCAAATAATCAGCGCGTCATGGAAAAATCATTCATTATTGGAAACAGGACATTTGTGTTGGATCAGGCCAAAGCGGAGCGGGCCTATGCGGAGAAGCGTGTGATTAACGGCCGGAAGACGGAAGCCTTCAATTTGCTGCCCTTGAAATACCAGTGGGCCTATGATCTCTATAAAATCATGAAGGCGAACCATTGGGAGCCTGAGGAGATTCAGATGCAGAAGGATGTGGAGCAATGGCAATCGCCGTATGCGGTTTCGGACATTGAGCGGTGGGTGATCCGGATGGGGATTGGTTATTTTTCGGCGGCGGAGGGGATTGTGGGCGACAACATTCAGCATGTGGTTCGCGAGTTGGTGACGGCGCCGGAGTTGAAGTTGGTGTTGGGCCGTCATGCGCATGAGGAGAACATTCATGCGGACTCCTTGTTGTATATGATTTCCTCCTTGGGCATCAACCCGCACGAGTGTGAGGCGATGTTTGAGCAGATTGAGACGGTGAAGCGGAAGAATGAATTTGTGACGCGGGTCAGTCATTCATTACGTCGTGATTTGGACATGACGGTTTTGGAGAACAAGCAGCTCTTGGCGAAGAACATTTTTGTTTTTGGCCAGTGTATGGAGGGCACGCAATTTTACGGACTTTTTGGGATGATTTTGAGTTTGTATCGGCAGAACAAATTCCCTGGGATTGGGCAGATGTTTCGTTACACGTTGCGTGACGAGTCGAACCACATTGAAGTTTTCCGCAATCTTTTCATGGATTTGATTGAGGAGAACAAGGAGTTGTGGACGGCTGAGTTCAAGCAGGAGCTGGTTGATTTGATGCGTGAGGCGGTGGAGTTGGAGAAGGCCTTTATCAGTGATTGTTTGCCGGTTAACTCGGTGGGACTGACGCTTGATGAGTTCACGAGTTACATTGATTTCATTGCGGACCGCCGGTTGGTGGATTGCGGGCTGGCGCCGTTGAACCCTGGCCAGGTGAACCCGCTGCCGTGGTTGGCGGAGATGATGGACATCAAGAAGGAGCAGAACTTTTTTGAGGGCAAGGTGACGGAGTATCAAAAGTCCAGTTCGCTGGTGCATGTCAGTGATGACGAATTGTAGGGCTTGAGGGGCGGGGCGGCAGGAGCTTCCCGGTCTGATTTTTTACCCGTTTATTGAGTCTGATTTCTTATTTTTTCCATTCACTACATGATTGACCGTAATTTTGTTGTTCAGGACCAGCACCTGAAGCATGTCATTCGCGGGACCGTTGGTTCGGCGGACGGCGACCGTCCGCGGTTTGACTGGGCGGGCACGATTGCGGGCAAGGCGCCGCCGTCGCGGGTGCGGGTCTCGCAGGGCTTGGAGGCGAGGCCGGTGGATGTGGCTCATTTGGCGGACTTGATTGGGTCGGCATTGACGGACCTGTTGGTTTCGCGGCATGAGCAGGACATTTTTTCTGAGAACAACCGGCGGCGGGTGGCGGCGATGGCGGCGGCGGTGCACGAGGAATTGGAGCGGCGGGTGGCCAGTGATCCGTTGGCTTCGGTGGACGCGTTATTGCTTTCCGAGCATAATTTGACGGACATCATTGAGCGGGCGTTGATCCGGCATAACCAGCATGATATTGCGCGCAGCTTGGTGGTGAGGCATCGGCATGCGACGTTGGCGGGGGCTCCGGTGGGAGTGGTGGGTGGGGCGGGGCAGCCGGTGATGCCGAAGTTAATTCGTCGCAACGGGCAAGCTGTGCCATGGAATGCGGACAAAGTGGAGATTGCGGTCAGCAAGGCTTTTCTGAGTGTGCAGCAGGACCCGAAGCCGGCGGTGGCGATCACGCAGGCGATCACGGATTCTTTTGCCCAGAGCGGGCAAGATTTGATTCACATTGAGGATGTGCAGGACAAGGTGCAGGAGGAATTGATGCGCCGCGGTTATTTTAAAGTGGCTGAGCATTTCATTTTGTACCGGCATCATCGTGCGGACATCCGGCGGACGGAAACGGAGGCTACGGCGTTGCATGCGGCTGAGAGCCAGCAGGATTCATTTATCGAGGTCACCAATGAGGATGGATCGCTCGAGTTTTGGACCGGCCAGGATTTGCGGCGGCGGATTGATTTTGCGATGCTGGGGTTGGATTTGTGTCTGACGCGGGACCAGATTGAAGTGGAGTTGCGTCGGTCGATGTTCAGCGGGATGAAGCGTGCGGACATTCAGACGTTGGTCACGTTGAATGCGAAGACGTTGATTGAGAAGGACGCGGATTTCGCCAAATTTGCTGGGCGGATTTTGCTGAGTTTTCTTTATGAAGAGGCGCTGGGCTGGGACATTGTGCGTGACGGCATTGAGAAGCTGCCGGTGTTTCATCGACGGGTGTTTCGCGATCATTTGCAGCGCGGGGTAGAGATCAAGCGACTGTCACCGGCGTTATTGGATCTGGACATTGACAAGTTGGCGGCGGCGCTCGATCCGGCGGCGGATCTGGATTTTGATCATCTGGGGATTCAGACGTTGTATGATCGTTATTTGATTGTCGACAAGACGGTGCGGCCGCATCGACGTCTGGAGACGCCGCAGCTTTTCTGGATGCGGGTGGCGATGGGATTGTTTCTCAACGAGCCGCGTGCGACGCAGGCGACCGAGATTATTTCGTTGTATCGATTGTATAAGAGCCGGCGGTTTTGTTCGAGCACGCCGACGCTTTTCAATTCTGGCACGCTGCACAGCCAGTTGAGTTCTTGTTACTTGTACAAAGTGGATGACTCGATTGAGTCGATCATGTTACGGGGTATTGCGGAGAACGCTTTTCTTTCGAAGTGGGCGGGCGGGCTGGGTGGTTCATGGACGGCGGTGCGTGGCACGGGCAGTCATATTGCGGGCACTAATGGCGAGAGTCAGGGGGTGATACCGTTTCTGAAGCTGCATAATGATCAATTGATTGCGGTGAACCAGGGCGGCAAGCGTCGGGGTTCGGGTTGTGCGTATTTGGAGACGTGGCACATGGACATTGAGGATTTCCTCAAGCTTCGGGTGAGCACGGGTGATGAGCGGCGTCGTTGTCATGACATGAATACGGCCAACTGGATTCCGGATTTGTTCATGAAGCGGATGGAAGCACGGCAGACGTGGACCTTATTCCGTTCGAATGAGACGCCTGATTTGCATGAATTGTATGGGCGGGCGTTTGAGGAGCGTTATGTGCAGTATGAGGAGCGGGCGCTTCGCGGTGAGATTACGGGTCGTCAGGTGCCGGCGCTTGATCTGTGGAAGGACATGTTGAAGATGCTCTTTGAGACGGGGCATCCATGGATCACATTTAAGGACCCGTGTAATTTGCGTTCACCGCAGGACCATTGCGGGGTCATTCACAGCAGTAATCTGTGCACGGAGATCACGCTGAACACATCGGCTGACGAAACGGCGGTGTGCAACTTGGGGTCGGTGGTATTGGAGACCCATTTATTGCCGGATGGATCGCTGGATCATGTCAAGCTTCGCGAGACTATTCAGATAGCGGTCCGGGCCTTGGACAACGTGATTGACATCAATTTTTACCCGACGGAGGCGGCGCGCCGTTCGAATTTGCGGCACCGGCCGATTGGTATGGGGGTCATGGGGGTGGCTAATGCTTTATATCTTCGTGGGCATGCCTTTGCCAGCGATGCGGCTGTTGAGTTCAACGATGAATTCATGGAGGCCATTGCGTATTATGCGTATGAGGCTTCCAGTGATTTGGCGGCGCAGCGCGGCGCGTATTCTAGTTATCAGGGGAGCAAGTGGAGCCGTGGTTTGCTGCCGCATGATACGATTGACCTTCTGGAGGCGGAGCGGGGGGTGCCGGTGAAGGTTCCGCGCGGCGGGCGGCTTGACTGGCAGCCGCTGCGGGAGAAAATCGCGCGGCAGGGGATGCGCAACAGCAACGTGCTGGCGATTGCGCCGACAGCCACCATCAGCAACATCATGGGGTCGTCTCCGTGCATTGAGCCGTACTACAAAAACCTCTTTGTGAAGAGCAACTTGGGTGGCGACTTTACGGTGCTGAACGAGTATTTGGTCCGCGACTTGAAGAAGCTGGGGCTGTGGACATCTGAGATGAGTGACAAGCTGAAATATCACGATGGCGAGCTGAAAGACATCGAAGAAATTCCGGCCGAGGTCAAAGCGCGCTATCGCACCGCTTTTGCGATTGATTATCACTGGCTGATTCAGGCGGCGGCTCGGCGTCAGAAGTGGATTGACCAGTCGCAGTCGGTTAACCTCTTTCTGGCCAAGCCTGACATGAAGACGTTGTCGCACATGTATCGGGATGCGTGGCACGCCGGCTTGAAAACGACCTATTATTTGCGCACGCTGCAGGCGTCGAACATTGAAAAAGCGACCAGTGACGTGCAGAAAGAAATTCGTGGGATCACGGGTCAGACGGGCACTGGGCTGGCTGAAGAACCGGGGGCAGAGGCGCTTGCGGCGCCGAAGCGCGAGTATTCGGATGCGGAGAAAACGGCCTGTTCTATTGAGGCGATGATGAATGGGGAGACGTGCGAGGCCTGTCAGTAAGCGCTTTCGCTCCAGCCGACACGCGCTGCTGGTGGCGCGAGTCGGATGGTGAGGCTGTCACTGGAGCCGGCCTGTGAGGCGGGAGTGTGCTGGGCGGCTCATTTTCCCGCCGCGTGGGCGGGGTGGGTTCCTAGAGAGTGGCTGGCGAGGGGGAGTATGATGGGGGGTAGATGACTCGGACCAGTTGCAATCCATCTGGGGGCGCCTGCCATCCGGGTTTTTTCTGGTGGGGGTTGGCGAGTAGGTGGCGGAGGCGGTCGAGGTCATCATGACCGCGAGCGACGCGGACGAGGGCACCGACGATCATGCGGATCATTTTGTAGAGGAAGCCATCGCCTTCGAGGGTGAGGGTGATTAATTCGCCGTCTTGGTGGAAGTCAGCGCGGTGGATGGTGCGCACTTTATCGGCGGTGGCGTCTTTTTCTCCGCCGCGATTGGCGCTGAAGGCGGTGAAGTCGTGAGTGCCCACGAAGATGCGGGCTCCTTTGTGAAGCAGGGATGTACTGAGGCATCCGTGGAGGTGCCAGGCGAGGCCGTATTCCAGAGGGGGGAGGACCTCGCCGTGCCAGAGGCGATAGCGGTAAATTTTTCCGGTGGCGTCGAAGCGGGCGTGGAAATCGGGGGCGACCTGTTCGCAGCGCATGATGCGGATGGCTGGTGGTAGCACGGCATTCAGGGCGCGGTGCCATTCGGCTTCGCCCAGTCGGGTGGTGGGCGGGGTGTCGAAGTGGGCCACTTGGGCTAGGGCATGGACGCCGGTGTCGGTGCGGCCAGAGGAATGGACTCTGACCAGGCTGCCGTCGGGGCTGGGACCGCCGATGGCGGCGACGGCGGCTTCGACGGTATCTTGGACGGTGGAGCGTCCGCGTTGACTTTGCCATCCAGCGAAGGGGCGTCCGTCATACGCGAGGGTGAGCTTGAGTCGCATGGGAAATGGGTGTCGTGTAGAGGCGAGCGGGGAGGTGACTGAGAGTGGTGGTTCCGGAGTGCCTGGGACCGTCATGACACAGTGGCCATCCTGCACTCGCAACCTTGATTTTTTCACTTAATGACCCGACTTGCCTTGTTTGATCTCGACGGCACGCTGCTAGCGCATGACACGCAGCTGTTGTTTTGCCAATTTGTTTTGCGTCAGCATGGACTGAGGCGGTTTTTTCTGCCGCTGGCGGCGGCTTTGGCGCCGGCTGGGCTAGCGGGGGTATTGGAGGCGCGGGAGCTGAAGCGGGTTTTTTTGAGTTATCTTTGGCTCATGCCGCGGGAGCGGTTGGAGGCGCATGCGCGCACCTTTGCGGAGACAGTGGTGCCCCCGTTGTTGTTTCCCGAAGTGCTGGCTGAGGTGGAGCGGCACCGGCGTGCGGGGCGGGTGTTGGTATTGAATTCTGCCAGTCCGGAATTTTATGTGGCTGAGATCGGCCGGGTGCTGGGATTTGACTATAGTTTTGGCACGCGGGTGGTGGTGGAGGCGCGGCAGCCGTTTATTGCGGAGATTGACGGGGAGAACAACAAGCATGCGGCGAAGCTGCCGCCGATGGAGCGGGCAGGATTATTGCCGTGTGATGCGGGCGACTCGTGGGCTTATTCGGACAGCTCGGCGGATTTGCCGATGCTGCATTTGGTAAAGAATGCGGTGTGCATTAATCCGGGGCAGCACTTGACGGCAGTGGCGGAGGCGGAGGCATGGCAAGTGTGGCGGCCGGCGCGACCGTGGCAGGGTCGACCGGGTCAGGCGATGGTGGTATTGCGCCAGCTGCTGGGGTTATGACGACGGCTTTGGCTGGTGCTTTAGCGGAGGGAGGCGGGCACTTGATCGACGATTTTTTTGATTTCATCGGCGGCATTTTTGTCGGCGATGAGCAGGGCATCGGCGGTTTGGACGACGATGAGGTTGTTGACTCCGAGCAGGGCGATCTGGGTCGGCTGGTTGGAGTAGACGATGTTGTCGTGGGAGCGGAGTTGGGACAGGGTGCCTTTGACGGCATTGCCGGCGGCGTCGGTTGGCAGGTATTTGGCGACGCTGAGCCATGAACCGACGTCATCCCAGTCGAAGGTGGCTTCGAGGTTGATGACGCGTCGGGCGTGTTCCATGAGGGCGTAATCGATGGAGATGCGCGGCTGCTGGCCGAATTGGGCGTGCATGGTCGTGCTCAGCTCGGGGCTGGTGCGCAGATCGTGGACGAAGCTGGCGAGGGCTGGCTGGCAGCGTGTCAGTTCGGCGAGGACGGTGGGCACGCTCCAGACAAACATCCCGGCATTCCAAACGAAGCTCCCGGTGCGCAAAAATTCCTCGGCGAGTTCAGGATTAGGTTTTTCCCGAAACCGGACGACCTCGTAAGCGGCCAGACTGCTGGGCAGGCCGGGGAGGCGGGCTTGGGTGCCGCGTTCGATGTAGCCATATCCTGGGCAGGCCCAGGTGGGTTTGATGCCGATGGTGACGAGGGCGGCCTCGGTCTGGGCGGTGTGAAAGGCTCCGGCGAGTACGGTTTGGAAGCTGGCGACGTCGTGGATCAGGTGGTCGGCGGGGAGGATGGCCATGACGGCCTCTGGATTGCGGGCGGCCACCCAGCCGATGCCGAGGGCGGCGGCGGGGGCGGTGTCGCGTTTTTCTGGTTCGGCGAGGATGTTTTCGGCGGGGTGCGCGGGCAGGGTGGCGCGCACTTGGGCTTCTTGTTCAGCGTTGGTGAGGATGAGGATGTTTTCGCGCGGGACGAGGCCGTCGAGGCGGGCGACAGCCTGTTCTAGCAGGGTGGAGTCATCGAAGAGCTGGAGCAGTTGTTTGGGGGTCGCATTGCGGCTGAGGGGCCAGAAGCGGGTGCCACTTCCTCCGGCGAGGATGACGGCGTAGGCGTTTGAAAGCATGGGTTGTGGGGTCGGGGCAGAGGTTGGAGAAACGGATGGATGAACCGTTTACGCACGATCGGGCGGGAATAAACACCAAACGCGTGGACGGGGTGGGGGTAAAATGTGACGTGCGTGAAGATTTAATATTTCGATTTCCAAGATTTCGTTCAGGATGAGACCTGTGTTTACTGGAATCATTGAAGCTGCGGTCGAAGTGGCCGCCATGGAAGCGACGTCGGCGGGTGGTCGTATTGTGCTCAGGGGGGTGCCCTTTGCGGACTCTCTGGTGTTGGGCGAGAGTGTCGCGGTCAACGGCTGTTGTCTGACGGTGACGGCGGCCGACCCGAAGGTGGCTGGCGGCACGGTGCGGTTTGATTTATTGGGGGAGACACTCAAGGTTACTAATCTGGGGCATCTGGTTCCGGGAGCGGTGGTCAATCTGGAGCGGGCTTTGCGTGCGGGTGACCGGCTCTCTGGTCATTACGTGCAAGGACATATTGATACGGTGGCGGAAGTACTGGATTTGTGGCCGCACGGCCGGGATCAACGGCTGGAGGTAGCCTTGCCTGATGCGTATCAACGTAATGTGATTCCCCGGGGGTCAGTGGCGATTGACGGCATCAGCCTGACTATTGCCAGCATCACCCGTCGCAGTCTGGTTTGCTGGATCATTCCGCACACGGCTGCTATGACCAATCTGCAGTCGCGAAAACCAGGGGACTTGGTGAATGTGGAATTTGATTTGATTGGCAAGTATGTGGCCCGCGGCTTGGCGGCGGGCCCGCCGTTGAATGCGCCGCTGTGAGGAGGAGGGAGGGGGGCTGGGCGCTCGCGGTTCGCGGTGGCGAGGGTTAATTTCCGTCGAGCAGGCGGCCGAGGCCTCCGAGGACGGATCCTTCGCCGACGGAGGCGCCGCCGCGGCTGGGGGCGCTGGCGAGGATGCGGTCAGCGAGACGCGAGAACGGCAGGCTTTGCAACCAGACGGTACCATGGCCTTGCAGTGAGGCGAGGAAGAGCCCTTCGCCACCGAAGACCATGCTTTTCAGGCCGCCGACGCGTTCGATGTCGTACTGGATGCCAGGCGTCAAAGCGACCAGACAGCCGGTGTCGACCAGGAGTTTTTCACCGCGCAATTCGCGTTTGATGATGGTGCCGCCGGCGTGGACGAAGGCGAGGCCGTCGCCGGTGAGCCGCTGCATGATAAACCCTTCGCCTCCGAAGAGACCGGCGCCGAGACGTTTATTGAAGGCGATGCCCACGGCGGTGCCCATGGCGGCGCAGAGAAAAGCGTCCTTTTGGCAGACGATTTCGCCGCCGAGTTCACGGAGCTGCATGGGGATGATTTTGCCTGGGTAGGGGGCGCCAAAGGCGACTCGTTTTTTCCCGGAGCCGCGATTGGTGAAGTGGGTCATGAAGAGCGATTCACCGGTGAGGACGCGTTTACCAATGGTTTTGAGGATGCCGCCGAAACCACCGCCCGGGGCGGACCCATCGCCCATTTTGGTTTCGAATTGGATGTCTGAGTCCATGTAATTCATGCCTCCGGCTTCGGCGATGACGGTTTCACCGGGATCGAGCTCTACCTCGACAATTTGCATTTCATTGCCAATGATCTCAAAATCAATGTCATGGGAGCGCTGTGCGGCAGGCATGCCGGCGGCGGGTGGGGGTGGGGGCACGGCACCCGCAAAATGTTGCGGCAGCGCTTGGGCGGCGGGGGCCCAGCCGGCTGACCCCTGACTCCACATCAGAGTGGCGGCGGTGATGGTGCCGCGGGCGATGAGACCAGGCAGTTCAGATTCCGGAGCACTGAGCTGCTGCCGGGCGGAGTCGAGGTAAAACCATGTCTGCATAGGTTGCTATGCTCCGCACATCCCGCCGGAGTGCAAACATTCTCCAGAGCGCGAAATGGACAAATCCAGAACCAGCGGGTTCTAGGGGGACGGACGCGGGTTTTGGCGTCGGTTGAGGGAGATTCGACTGCTGGCGGGACGATTTCAGGCTGGATCGATGGCGATTTCTTCCTCGGCATCCAGCCGTCGGCGCAAGCGTCGGGCCAGGGTGGGGTTGCCCTCGAGTTCTTCGGTGACGAGGGTCAGGACGCGGAGTGTTTGGGGGGAGATATGGTGTTCCATGCCCTCGACATCGCGATAAATCGTTTCCTCATCGATTCCAAAGCGCCGCAGCAGGCGAGTCAGAATATCATGGCGCTCAATGATTTCACAAGCGAGTTGTCTTCCTTTGGCGGTGAGGACGAGACCGCGATAGCGTTCATGGACGACGAATCCTTCGGCGTCTAGCCGTCGCAGCATCGCGGAGACGCTGGCTTGTGAAACGCCCAGATTGCCGGCTATCTCGACCGCGCGGGCGTAGCCTTTGGATTCGATCAGATTGTGAATCTGTTCGAGGTAATCCTGCACGGCGGTGGAGCTGTCCTGCATGGCGGGCATAAGACGGAGACGTGGAGGACAGGGTGAGGAGGGTGGGGTGAAGAGCAGGATTGGCCGAAGGAGGTCTGATTTCAAGCAAAACGTAGGAAATTAGTTGCAACTAAGATTCTGCGACTAGGCTGACCCATGTCTTTTTTCAAGCATGCTGTGGGGGTGGTGGTAGCGGTGTGTGTGTGTTTGTTGGCGGGGTGTGGGGGTGTGACTTCGGCGCGTCGTGGGAAGCAGAGTGGAAAGAAGGTGGTGGTGACGACGTTTACGATTATGGCGGACATGGTGCGGGAGGTGGCTGGGGAGGCGGCGGAGGTGGAGAGTTTGATTCGTCCTGGGGCGGAGATTCACGGGTATGAGCCGAGTCCACGGGACATTGTGAAGGCGCAGTCGGCGGATCTTATTGTATGGAACGGGTTGAATTTGGAGCGGTGGTTTGAGAAATTTTTTGAGGAAGTGGGGCCTGTGCCGCGGGTATTATTGACTGAGGGCATTGAGCCATTGGGCATTGGTGGTGGGCCGGGGGAGGGGCAGTCGAATCCGCATGCGTGGATGGCGCCGGCTTTGGCGGTGGTGTATGTTGAGAACATTCGGCGGGCGTTGGTGGAGATGGATCCGGCGAACGAGGCGGTTTATGGGGCCAATGCGGCGGCTTACACGGCGAAGATTCAGGCCTTGGACGGGCGAATGCGGGAGCGGTTGGCGGCGATTCCGGAGGGGCAGCGTTGGCTGGTGACGAGTGAGGGGGCTTTTTCTTATTTATGTCAGAGTTACGGGTTGCGGCAGCTGTATCTTTGGCCGGTCAACGCGGAGGTACAGGGGACGCCGCAGCAGGTCCAGGCGGTGATTGACGGGGTGCGGGCTCATCGGATTCCGGTTGTTTTTTCTGAGAGCACGGTGAGTGACCGTCCTGCGAGGCAGGTGGCGCAGGAGGCGGGGGCGCGGTATGGGGGAGTGCTTTATGTTGATTCTCTGACATCTGCGGACGGGCCGGCGCCTACGTTTCTGAAGCTACTTGAATATAATGCGGACGCGATTGTGCGCGGACTTTTGGGGGAGTGAGCGGCCTTATGACGACGTCATTTCATCATTCGACTGGGGACCTGCGACTGGAGGTGAGCGGGCTGGGGGTGGTGTATGCCAACGGGCACCGGGCTTTGAGCGGGGCGAGTTTCAGTCTGACGGGTGGGACGATTTGCGGGCTGGTGGGGCCTAACGGGTCGGGCAAGAGCACCTTATTTAAGAGCATGATGGGATTTGTGCGGCCGAGTGCTGGGGTGGTGACTATCAATGGCGGGCCGGTGCGTGAGGCATTGAAGGCGCAGGTTGTGGCGTATGTTCCGCAGGCGGAGGAGGTGGACTGGGATTTTCCGGTGAGTGTATGGGATGTTGTTTTGATGGGCCGGTATGGGGCGATGAATTTCCTGCGTCGTGCGCGACTGTCTGACCGACTGGCGGTGGAGGAGAGTTTGCGGCGGGTGAGTTTGTGGGAATTTCGCGACCGTCAGATTGGCGAACTTTCTGGGGGGCAGAAGAAGAGAGTCTTTTTGGCGCGGGCGCTGGCGCAGGGTGGGCGGCTGATCTTATTGGACGAGCCGTTTACTGGGGTGGATGTGCAGACGGAGGAGGCGATTATTGTTTTACTTCGCGAGTTGCGGACGAGCGGCTGTATTATTGTCGTGAGCACGCACAATTTGGGTAGTGTTCCCGAGTTTTGCGATCAGGCGGTCTTGTTGAACAAGACGGTACTGGCGTGTGGGCCGACGGCGTCAGTTTTCACGGAGCAAAATTTGACGGCGGCTTTTGGCGGGGTGCTGCGACATTTTCATTTTGAGCGATCGACTATTCAATCGCATGACGGGCGATCGGTAAAGATCATGACTGATGATGAGCGTCCGCTGGTTTTTGGCAAAGACGGCCACCTTGAGTACAAAGACCGGGAAGGGCGGGAGAGTTTGATTGACGAGCGGCGGCGCCGCGAGACGGAGGCGGAAAGATGATATGTCCCGGCCATGATAGGATTGTTGCCGCCGCCTGCTTCTGGTGGGGGGAGGTCGCGCCGGGGTGTGTCGGCGCGAGCGGGATCTCTGGCGAAAAAGGAGGGTTTTTGCCGTGATGGGAATGTGGCACGACTTGTTGGTTCCGTTGCAGTACGACTACATGGTACGGGCGGTGGTGGTGAGCGGACTGATTGGGGTGGTGTGCGGATTTTTATCCGCCTTTGTCACCTTGAAGGGGTGGTCGTTGCTGGGGGATGCGTTATCTCACGCGGTGGTGCCGGGGGTGGCGCTGGCGGGCTTGCTGGGGTGGCCGCTGGCGGCGGGGGCTTTTTTGACCGGAGTGTTGGCGACGGGGGCGATGGCGTTGATCAAAGTGAAGAGCCGGCTGCGGGAGGATGCGGTGATGGGCATTGTTTTTACGACATTTTTTGCGGCGGGCCTGTTGATTATTTCGCTGACTCCTGGGGGAGTTGACCGGAAGACGATTATTTTTGGCAATATTCTGGCGATTGCGGACCGTGAGTTGCTGCAGGTGGTGGTGATTGCGGTGGTGACGTTGGTGGTGTTGGGCTGCAAGTGGCGTGATTTGATGTTATTTTGTTTTGATGCGACGCAGGCGCGCACGCTGGGATTACCGGTGGTGGTTTTGCATGGGCTGTTGTTGGTATTGATGTCGGCGACGGTGGTGGCGGCGTTGCAGGCGGTGGGGGCGGTGTTGGTGGTGGCGATGTTGGTGACTCCTGGGGCGGCGGCGCATTTGTTGACGGATCGATTTGGGCGGATGATGTGGGTGGCGGCTGGGCTGGGTGGCGGGTGTGCGTTGGTTGGGGCGTATGCCAGTTATTTTTTTGATGGGGCGACGGGTGGCTGTATTGTCACCCTGCAGGCGTTGGTGTTTGGGGTGGTTTTCCTGTGGGCGCCGCGGCACGGATGGCTGGCGGAGCGGCGGCGGGCGCGTGGGCGGAGTGGTAGTGGGAAAGCGCAGGAGGTGCGTTTATGAATTTGTACACGGAGCCTTGGTGGGAGCTCTTTGGGTATGAGTTTATGCGGGAGGCGCTGGTCGTGGGGGTCGTGGTCGCGGCGATGGCGGCGGTACTTTCGTGTTTTTTGATTTTAAAAGGCTGGTCGTTGATGGGCGATGCGGTCTCGCATGCGGTTTTGCCGGGGATTGTGCTGGCGTCCATGCTGGGGCTGCCGCTGGCGGTGGGCGCTTTTGTCGCTGGGCTCGGCTGTGCGGTGGCCTCGGGTTTTGTTAAACGCCACAGCCGTCTCAAGGAAGATACGGTCCTTGGGGTGATTTTTACGGGTATGTTTGGCTTGGGGTTAGTTCTCTACAGTAAGGCTCCGACCGTCCTGCATCTAGATCACATTTTGTTCGGCAACATACTGGGGGTTTCGCGTGCGCAGGTGTGGCAGACGGCACTGATTGGAGTCGGAGTTTTGAGTGTGGTGTTGGCGCGGCGGCGTGATTTGTTGCTGTTGTGTTTTGATGAACGGCATGCGCGGGCGTTGGCTTTACCGGCGACGGCGTTGCATTACCTGCTGCTCAGTGTGCTGGCTTTGGTGATTGTGGTTTCGTTGCAGGCGGTGGGTTTGCTGTTGGTGGTGGCGATGTTGATCACGCCTGGGGCGACGGCGCGGCTGTGGACTGATTCATTTGACTGGATGTTGGTGGTGGCGGTGGTGGTGGCGGTGGTTTCGAGTGTATCGGGGATTTTCATCAGTTATTATGTCTCGGGGTCGACGGCGGCGTGTGTGGTCTTGGTGCAGGCGGCCATTTTTCTCTTGTCGTTGATGGGTTCGAGGTGGCGGGCGCGGCGGTTTCGCGGGGCGAGGCGGGTTCCCTGATGAAGAGATGAGAGTGGTCTGGCACTGGCGCGATTGGTTTTCGCGGACATGCTCGGAGTCTCGATGGTTTCTTACGCGACGATTTTGGGGGCCACGCTGCCCGTTTTTTTGGTCATGGCGGCAGGTTTTGGCCTGCGGCGGCTGGGGCGGTTGCCTGCGGCTGGTGATGCCACGATTATCTCGTTGATGGTCAACGTGACGTATCCGTGTTATATTTTGAACGCGGTGGTGGTCAGTCCGGCCTTGCGAGAAGCTGGCAATGTGATTCCGCCGGTTTTGTGTGGGGCATTTTTTGTCTTGGCGGGGTTGTTAGCGGGCTGGGTGGTGGCTCCTTGGTGTGGATTGGGACGGGGCAGTGGGCGGCGCACGTTTGCGTTGGTGACGTCTGTGCAAAACTATGGATATCTGCCGATTCCGTTGATGGAGGCTATTTTTCCGGATTCGGCTTGGAAGGGAGTGGTATTTGTTTACACGTTGGGGCTGGAGCTGGCGTTGTGGTCGGCGGGGGTGATGATGTTGAGTGGCAACTGGAGGCAGGGGTTGCGGCAGGTGCTTAATCCTGTGGTCGGATCGATTATTCTGGGGGTGGGGCTTAATTTTCTCCGGTTGGACGCGTATTATCCGGCGTGGTTGTTTCGATTTTTATCGATGTTGGGGGCGTGTGCTTTTCCGTTGGGGATCTTGCTTTCGGGGGCGACGCTGAGTGATTTATTACGATTGCCTGGGGCGCTGGCTGACTGGAGGACGCCGGTTGGTGCGATTGCGTTGCGACTGGCGTTGTTGCCGGCGTTGATGTTGGCGGTGGCGCATTGGATGCCGCTGACGACCACGCTACGGGAGGTGATTGCGGTGCAGGCGGCGATGCCGGCTGCGGTTTTCCCGATCATCATGGCCCGTCGTTATGGTGGGCATGAACCGACGGCGGTGCGGGTGCTGGTTTTCACGACGGCGGCCAGTTTTTTTACGATTCCGGCGGTTATCGTGTTTGCGTTGGCGGTGGCGCGCAGCTAGCGGGCGCGCAGGCGGTTGCGAATGCGGGCCAGCAGGGCGAATGAGACGGCGGCGAGACCGATGGCGAGGCCGACCCAGATGCCTTCGGCTTTCCAGTGGAGAGGGAAGGCGGCGATCCATGCGAGGGGCAGTGCGAGCACCCAGTAGGCGAGCCCGGCCAGCAGGGCGGGCAGGCGCACATCGTTCATGCCGCGCAGGACGCCGGAGGCGGTGACTTGAAGGCCGTCGAAGAGTTGGAATAATCCGGCGATGATGAGGAGGCGTGCGGCGAGCCCGCTGACGGCGGGGTCGGTGACGAACCAGCTAGCGATGGTGGGGCCGAGGGCGAGGAATCCGGTGGCGGAGAGCGACATGATGCCGACGCCGGCGGCGAGCGAGCCGATGGCGATATGGCGCAGGCGGGTGTGATCACTGGCTCCGTGGCATGCTCCGATTCTGACGGTAGTGGCCATGGAGAGGCCGAGAGGGATCATGAAGGTGACGGAGGCGCAGGTGAGGGCGATCTGGTGGGCGGCGAGCGAGGTGGTGCCCAGCCATCCGGCCATCAGGCCGGCCATGCTGAAGGCGCCCACTTCGGTGAGGAGCCCGAGGCTGACGGGTGTGCCGAGGGCGAGTAGCCGTTTGAGGGTGGGACCGTGGGGGCGATTCCACCAGTGCACCGGCCGCCATCCTTGAAAGGCGGGGGTGGTAGCGACCCAGGCAAACATCACGAGCAACGTGGCGGTACGGGCAGCGAAGGTGGCCCAGCCGGCGCCGGCCAGTCCCCAAGCGGGTGCCCCGAGGTGGCCGAAAATAAAAATCCAATTGAGTAGGACGTTGAGTCCGATCCCGGCCAGTCCGATCCAGAACGCTGGCCATGGTTGTTCCATGGCATCGGCGAAATTCTTGAGGGCCATGGTCATCAAGGCGGGCAGAACGGAGAGGGCGACTGGCACAAAGAACTCGGGGGCGGCGGCGGCCACGTCGGGGGGTTGGCCGAAGTGGCCTAGCCATGGAATAAGGGCCAGCAGGCTGAGTACGGTGGGCACGCCAACGATGAGGCTGAGCCATGTTCCATGGCGCACGGCGGCGGCGGCGGCTTCCGGCTGCCAGGCGCCGCGGGCCTGTGACACTCGCATGGAGACGGCCACCATCAACCCCATGCCGCAGACGAGAGGCACCCATAAGATGATGTTGGCGAAGCTGGAGGCTGCCAGTTCGAGGGGGCCGAGCCGTCCTACCATGATGGTATCCGCCAGGCCAATCAGCATTTGGCCGAGTTGGCCGGCCATCAAGGGTACGGCCAGCAGGAGGGTGGCTTTTAATTCTCGGAATACCATGTGGCCTTGGATCGGCGGCGCGAAGGAAACGGCCTGGACCGGGGCCGGGCGCCCTGTGGTGGGGCGCCTGACCGGCATTTAAAATGTCATGGGAAACGTCATCCTCCGCCGGTCGGGAGGGAGAGTGGAAGGACGATGGACGTTTAGAATTTTAATTCTTCACCGAGGATGTGGCGGGCGGCTTGGGCGACGTCTTTGTCGCCGCGGCCGGAGAGGTTGGCGATGATGATGGCGGACGGGTCCATGGTGGGGGCGCGTTTGATGACCTCGGCGATGCCGTGGGCCGTCTCGAGGGCGGGGATCAGTCCCTCGATTTCCGACAAGGTACGAAATGCGCTGAGTGCTTCATCATCAGTGGCGTAAGTATATTCGATGCGTCCCTGATCGCGATAGTAGGCGTGTTCCGGGCCGACGGCGGCATAGTCGAGGCCGGCGGAGACGCTGTGAGTCAATTCGATCTGGCCGTCATGATTGGCGAGGAGGTAGGTCTTGGTGCCTTGGAGGACGCCTAGTTTTCCGCCTTGGAAGCGGGCGGCGTGCCGTCCTTGGATGATGCCATCGCCGCCGGCCTCCACGCCGCACATTTTCACAGACGCGTCGTCGAGGAAGGCGTGGAATAATCCGATGGCATTGCTGCCGCCGCCGACGCAGGCGATCAGCATGTCGGGCAGGCGATTTTCTTTTTCGAGAATCTGTCGGCGGGCTTCCACTCCGATGACGCGGTGGAAGTCGCGGACGATCATGGGAAAAGGATGGGATCCAAGGGCGCTGCCGAGAATGTAGTGAGTGGTGCGGACATTGGTGACCCAGTCGCGCATGGCCTCGTTGACGGCTTCTTTAAGAGTGGCCTGGCCGGCGGTGACAGCGACGACTTCGGCGCCCAGAAATCGCATGCGGGCCACGTTCAGGGCTTGTCGTTCCATGTCGACCTTGCCCATGTAGACTCGGCATTGCAGACCGAAGCGGGCGCAGACGGTCGCGGTGGCGACGCCGTGCTGGCCGGCGCCGGTTTCGGCGATGATGCGTTTTTTGCCAAGTCGTTTGGCGAGTAGGGCCTGACCGAGGGCGTTGTTGATTTTGTGAGCGCCGGTGTGGAGTAAATCTTCGCGTTTGAGATAAACTTTGGCGCCTCCGAGGTGGCTGGTCAGGCGTTCGGCGAAATAAAGCGGGGTGGGGCGGCCCACATAATTGTGCAGCAGATCATCGAGTTCCGCTTGGAATGAGGCGTCGGCGCGGGCGGCTGCATATTCAGATTCGAGTTCTTTTAATGCCGCCATCAGCGTCTCGGGCACAAACATCCCGCCGAACTGACCAAAGTGGCCGTGGCTGTCAGGAAGGGAGGCTGGGGCATGGGCAAGGGTGGACATACGATCAAACTACGCACGTCAGCGCTCTCTGCGCGGAGGAATTTTTTCGGAAAGCGATGGTTTTTCGGTTTTGGGGGTGGTTCGGGCGGTGGCGGCGGGGGTGGCGGAGGCGTGGTGTGGGTCATGGGTGACCGGATGGCCTGCAGTGATGACGGGAGGCATTGTTGGGGGCGGTTTGCGGAACCGGCCGCAAGCGGGTACGATAAGCGTAAGCGGTCAGGGAGTCATAGAGTTCTGGCTGCGAGGTTTTGAGTTGGGTTTTTTTCTTATTTTTATGTCCGTTCCATCCCACCCTGATCTGCCGTCGCTGCAGGCATTAAGAGAAGACGTTATTGCTTTGGGCCATGAGGCGGCCGAGCTGGCCCGTGAGCGGCTGCTGCGCCCGGCGCGAGATTTGGCGCAGGATTCCCAGCGGCAGGTGGAAGCGGCTGGAGAGCGTGTGGCGGACGGGGTGGAGCAGGCGGGGGATCTCTTATGGGCGGAGCGAGATCTGGCGGCGGGCTGGATTCGGAAAAATCCATGGGCGGCGGTGGGTTTGGCCTTTGGAGCAGGTGTGATTTTGAGTGAGTTATATCGTAGTCGTCGCTAGGAGAGAGGTTGTTTTAACCAAGGTGTTGATCGTGTCGAGTGTCCCTCATTCCCATTCTGCTGGGGCGACTGGCGCCGCCGAGGCGGCGGCTGGTGCGGCGAGTGGCGGGGTGGTGGGTGAGATGCGAGAGTTGGCTCGTTTGGTGTGGGGACATTTACAGTTGCGTTGGGCGCTTTTTGGAATGGAGGCGGGCCAAGCGGCGAGTTATTTCGGTCGGGTGGCGGTGGCGGTGGGGGTCATAGTGGTGGCGGGCGGGTTGGGATATCTGGCGGGGTGGGGGGTGGTTATAGTGTGGTCGGCCCGCCGCTGGGCTGGCGGTGATGTGTTGCCTCCGCTGGCTGTGATGGCTGGGCTGCATGTGTTGGCCGCCTTGATGGCGGCTTGGTGGTTGGCGGCGCGCCGTCGTCATCAGGAACTTTTTGCTGCGACTCGTGCTGAGTTTGCTGAAGACCGCTCATGGCTCCATCCCAAGAATCCATAAACCAGCTGCGATACCAGCTGGCAACCAGCCGAGCCGGGCTCACGCGTGCGACATCGGTGCTGGGGGCGTCGCTGGACGTGCCGGGCCGGGTGCGTCAGAAAGTGGCGGCCCATCCGCTCAAGTGGGCGATGGTGGCGATTGTCGGGGGGGTGGTGGCGTCCCGGGTGTTGCCGGTGGCGTTGAGGCTAGTGCAGACGGCGGCTTCCCGCCGGCTGGTAGGGACGGTGGTGGCCACGCTGGCGCCGCTGGCGGTGCGGGCTGGGGTTAATGCGTTGGCGGCGAGGAGGCCTGACTTGTTGGGAGCCTTCATGGGTGGGGCGGCCCCGGCCTCGGCTCAGCCTCCGCCTTCATCCTCGTTTGGCGGGTGAATTTTCTGGCTGGGTTAGAGCATGTTAGGCGGCATCAGCGGATGTCAGGCGGCATCAGCGGATGCCAGGCGGCATCAGCGGATACCAGCGGCGGCCAGATGTTCCTCAATGCAATGGATTAATGCCTTGAGGGAGACAGGTTTGGACAGGTAGAGGATGCCGTCGCGGTGGACGGCGTCGGGCCGGGAATTTTGCAGGATGGCGGTCAGGACGATGACGGGGAGGCGGCGGGTGTCGGGTGACAGGCGCAGTTCATCGAGGATTTGCCGACCATCGAGGCCAGGCATGACTAGGTCGAGAATAAGGAGGTGGGGTTGAAAGCGGGTGATGAGTTCGCGCCATTGTTGGGGAGTGCTGCTGGTGTGGACCTCGTAGTGCCCGGTTTTTTCCAGATTCAGTCGCAGGAGCGAGACGAAGGCGGCCTCGTCGTCGATGGCGAGGATGCGCACGGGTGTATCATGGACGATTTGGTGCAGCCGCGAGGTGAATTCTTCGGTCGAGTGGGTGGCGGCGCGGCATGAGATGATGAGGGATGGGTCGAGGCCTTTGCGGTAGGCGTCGCCGAGCACGGAGCGGACGTCTTCGTGGTCGAGCCAGTCGTGATCGCCTTCGCTGGCGAGGTTGACCAGTTCGTCACGGAATTTGAGCCAGTGGGGATCTTGTGGGGACATGACCGGGTGGTGGGGAGTGTGACGTAGGCTGGGCGAAATGCCATCGTCTTAAGTTTTTTTGACAAATGCGAGTTGGGAGTTATTCTCGACGCCCTTTTCCGAGAAGAATCGCTTTCCGGGCCCGACGCTGGTGCGTTGATTGGTGCCGAGAGAACACGAGCTTCCGACTACCCCGTCACTCCGCCATGAGCCAACGCTCCACTCTTCAAGTCGCCCCCCGCAAACGCTCCGGCACAGGTGCCCTCAAGCTCCTTCGTCGTGAGGGACTCGTCCCTGCCGTTGTTTACGGTAAAAAATTCGAAAACATCAACCTGAAGGTCAAAGCGAAAGAGCTTCGTGATCTGCTGGCTCGTTCGACCAGTGCCAACATTCTGGTTGATCTTCATATTGAAGGGGGTGGCGTTCAGCTGGCTTTGATTCAAGATGTGACGCACAATGCTTTGAGCGGCAATCTGATTCACATTGATTTCCATGCGATTAAAGAAGACGAGGTGATTCATGCGCGGGTTCCGGTCCGTCTGGTCGGTGAATCCGCTGGGGTCAAACTGGGCGGATTGCTGGAGCATCAGATTCACACACTGGAAATTTCCTGTTTGCCCAAGGATTTGCCAGAAGCGATTGTTTACGATATCTCCGCTTTGAACACCGGTGATTTTGTGCATATCCGTGAGCTTCCTTTCCCGGATGGAGTGCATCCCAAGTTGGCTGGTGATGTGATTGTGATCCACATTGCTCCGCCGCGGGTCAGTGCGGAGCCGGTGGCGGCGGCTGAGGCGGGCAAGGCTGGTAAAGGCAAGCCTGCGGCCAAGGCGGCGGCGACCAAGCAGGCGCCGAAGAAATAACCTGTTTTTGGAAGCAGGGATTCGAGCCAAATTTAATTTGGTGGTATGGCAAGGGCGGGGCCTGACGGGTCCCGCCGTTTGTTTTTTTAGATTGGACGGTGGGGGGGGGTGGGTTTTTTGGGGGTGGTGTGGGGGGGGGTGTTGTGGCGTGTGGGGGGTGGTGTGG
>CAJBME010000315.1 GCA_903954065.1 uncultured bacterium | reverse complement strand
ATGAGCATGCCGACGCCGAAGGCCAGCGAGTATTGGATGATGATGTAGAGCTGGGGCAGCAGCGCGAAGCCGTGAATCATGATAAGCGGGCCGAATCCGCCAAGCACGGCGAGCATCACCTGGGTGATGATCAAGCGGTCCGCCAGCACGTTCACGGGCGTGTGTTTCTGCACATCCGCGCCGAGGCCCATCGCGAAGAGCATGGTCGCGATCATTGTCGCCCATTGTTGAACCGAGTTTCCGAGTAGGTCGGAGGCGATTTTGCTGAGCGTGTATTCGTACGCGAGCCCGCAGCCGCCAAGCAGGAACATGAGCAAGCCCAGCGCCCAACGCTCACGGCGTAGGGGGATTGGGATGACGGGTTCTTGGCTCACCGAAGAATTTTAGCCAGCCCATGGTTGATGGAAACCGCAATTTCCGGACACCTCGATGTCAGGCCTCACCTGACCCCCCTCAGATAACCTACGCATCTAGTCGTGGCGCGTGTCGGAACGCGCGCCTAGCGCTGAAAGGAGACGACAGGAGAGACGAAAAAGGAATGAAAGCTGAGGGGTGGGGGATGAGACTGGGAAGTACAAAGCGGAAAGCGGAAAGTAGAAAGCGGAAATGGCCGGTTTCCACACGTGGCCTTCGGGCCACATCCTTCAAGACACGGCTGCGAAACCGCTTCTTCGCATCCGGTCACGTGCCAAAAAGACGTTCGGAGAGGCGTTCGGCGCGGCGACCGGGGTCAGCGACCCACGGCTACAGAAGATCCGAATACGAAACGACTACGCATGTAAGTTCACTTCCCGACGCGGGCATGGGATCCGACAGGTGGTGGGGGCGCACGGTAACGGGAACGCGGTGGGGACCCACTATCAGAAAAGCCACCGTTCCATTTGCCCTCGTCGGGCAATGCCTATCTGCCAAGGGCAACGCCTTGGGAACCACCTCCAAGAGAATACGTGTGTTCTGAAGGAACACCGCAGGGGAGGGCCGGGGGCGAGGTTTGAGGCCCGCGGCTGTGTTGGTGCGACAGTTTGCGCGCGGTTATTCCGCGCCGTCGTTGCCGATGGCTTCGACGGGGCAGCCGGCGAGGGCTTCTTCGCAGAGGGCGCGTTCTTCCTCGGATTCCGGCTGTTTGTACAGGTAGGAATGGCCACCGTCCTCATCGCGTTTGAAGTTCGCGGGTGCGGTCTCCCGGCAGAGGTCACAGTCGATGCATTGGTCATCGACGTAGTAGGCTCCTTGGATGTTTTGGGCGTAGCGGTTGTCTTTGTCGGCCATGGTGGGCGGTGGATGGATGAATGATGGGGGAGCTGAGAAAATACGGGAGTTGTGGCGGTGCGCAATGGATTCTCGCATGAAAGATGGTCTTTCCGCAGGGCGGGGTGTGGGGGACGGTTTTTTTGGGGGGGTACGGGTGGCGATCCGGGGTGGGGCGCATAAAAATGCTTGAGGCGGGGGCGGTGATGCTGCCTATACTCTCCTTTCTGAACCTTGAGTGTGTTTACGCCATGGCCAAACAACCTATTAAAACGAATCCAAGTCCTCGCGATGTGCGCGCTGGACGTGCTGCTCCTATGTCTTCTGGTTTGGGGGCGGGGGCCGATGAGGGGCCAGTGGGTGCGGAGGAGAGCTTTGGGGGGGCGATGACCGAGCTTGAGCTCATGGAAGCCGCGCTTTCTGAGATGACGGCTGGTGACGCGCGCGTGGTGGCGCGGGCGCCGCAGTCGGTGGAAGTACCGCAATCGGTGGAGGACATGCTGGGGCGGTCCGGGGCGGGAGCGGCTATCAGCAAGGGTGGTGGTTCGGCGGAGCGGGCGGCGTTGGCGGGATTTGCGGCGGTGGTCTTGTTGGCTGGGGGTTTGTTTTTGAAGTTTTTGTATGCGCATCCGGCGCCGATTCATGAAGATCTGATATCCACCGTTTTCCCGTCGCCATTGGCTGGGGAGGTGGTGAAATTGAGCGGGGCGGAACTGGGCTGGCGCGACCGGGTGGACAGTGACAAGGCGCAGGCGGAGGAGATGGTGGTGCCCACGGCTCTGCTGGTTTTGGACGAGGGGGCGTCGTCGACTGGATTTATCCGGGTAGAATTTATTGATCCAGAAGGCAAAATTCGGGGCGACATTTTGACGGTGGGCATGGAAGGTGGTCGTTTCAAAGATGGCGGCCGTGGCGAGGTGATTGAAGAGGGGGGGCGGCGCCTCCGACTCGTCGGCACGGTTGGATATCGATCACAGGCCCTTTTCAGCAGTTACCTTGTTGGCGATGAGCCTCGTTGGTCGGTGCGATTGAAGGAGGGGGCTGATTATTCCAAAGGCCCTTGGTCCCAGTTCGGGGCCGCTTTGATTCCCAGTAAAAAAACACTCTAGCCCACAGCCCATATTGTGAACCCATCAGTTTCGTCCCTGCGTCCTCAAGAAGGGTGGCATGTTCTTCATCTTTTTTATTCCATCGAGCGCTCGGCTTGGTCCTTGCTCACTTCCGAAGAGCGCTTGCAGGCCCTGACGCATCTGACGCAGGTGTTGCAGGATATACGCGGGCATGAACGCACGCAGGTTTTGACGTTTTCCATGGTTACCCCGAAGTGCGACTTCGGCGTGATGTTGTTGACCAGCGACTTGCACGACGCCAATGCCTTTGAGAAAAAGATCACGGTCGCCCTCGGCCCTGGCGTTCTGCAGCCAGTCTACAGCTACCTCTCCATGACCGAGAGAAGCGAATACACCACGACCAGTGAACAGAAAACAGAAGAACTCGCCGCCGCCGGACACCCGGCTGGAAGCGAGGAGTCTCTCAAAGAATTGGCCGAATTCGAGGCCCGGATGAAAAAATACCTCTCCGATCGGCTCTACCCTAATATGTCCGATTGGCCGGTCTTCTGCTTCTACCCGATGAATAAACGTCGGGAGGGAGCCGATAATTGGTACGCCCTCGACTTCGCCACCCGTAAAAAACTCATGGAGGGCCATGCCCGGGTCGGACGCGGTTATGCCGGTAAAATCCGCCAGCTCATCACCGGATCGACCGGATTGGATGAATTCGAGTGGTTCGTCACCCTGCAAGCCAAAGACACGCATGACATTAAAGCGATTGTCTACGAAATGCGTTTCGACGAAGTGAGTGCTCGCTACGCGGAATTCGGCGATTTCTTCATCGGATTGCAGCTGCCCTTAAGCGAGATCTTCCGGCGTCTCTGCCTGCACGGATAGGCGGCGGTGGTCGGTTGGGCGGTGGCGGCGACTTCGGTTATTTCTGTTTCGAAAAAGACCTGAAATCGAGGAGGAGTCGCTACAGTGGGGGCGAGATGATTACTGGCCAACCATTGAAGATTGCTGACCGCACGTTCTCGTCCCGCCTGATGGTGGGAACGGGGAAATTTTCCTCGTATGGGGTGATGCGGGAGGCGTTGCAGGCTGCGGGCACGGAGATTGTGACGGTGGCGTTGCGGCGTGCGGATTTGTCGGGGGCGGCGGTGCCGCAGGCGGACATCCTTGATTTTATAGATCGGGAAAAGTATCTTTTGTTACCGAACACGAGTGGGGCGATGACGGCGGAGGAGGCGTGTCGGCTGGCGCGGCTGGCGGCGACGGCTGGGCTACCGATGTGGGTCAAGCTGGAGATTCATCCGGACCCGAGGTATTTATTGCCTGATCCGATTGAGACGTTGAAGGCGGCCGAGGTGTTGGTGCGGGAAGGGTTTACGGTGTTGCCGTATATTAATGCGGACCCGGTATTGGCGCGGCGGCTGCAGGATGTGGGGGTGGCTACGGTTATGCCACTGGCGGCGCCGATTGGTTCTAACCGCGGCATTGAGGCGCGCCGTCAGATTGAAATCATCATTGAGCAGGCGCAGGTGCCGGTGGTGATTGATGCGGGGTTGGGCCGGCCGAGTCATGCGGCGGACGCGATGGAGATGGGGGCGGATGCGGTCTTGATCAATACGGCTATTGCCATTGCGGGCGATCCATCGGAGATGGCTCGTTGTTTCCGCAGCGCGGTTGAGTCGGGTCGGCGGGCTTTTGAGATCGGGCTACCTGGAGTCTTGACCCGCGCTGAGGCCAGCAGTCCGTTGACTGGGTTTTTGCAGGCTTGATGAGTTGTTTTTGCTGCTTGGCAAGCGTGGGGGGCCGTCCACATTTGTTTTCATGACTCATGCGGATCCCCTTTTGGATGTGCGCGACATCCGCGTGCATTTTCCGGCCAAGCCTGACCCGGTCAAGGCGGTGGATGGCGTCTCTTTCACGGTTAGTCCCGGTGAGACGGTCGGACTGGTGGGCGAATCCGGTTCCGGAAAAACGACGATTGGCAAGGCCTTGATTAAACTGGTGGCCCCGACGAGCGGGCAGATTTTGTACCGCGGCCGGGATGTGATGCCGCTGCGCGAGCGTGAGTTCCGTCCGTTGCGCAAAGAAATGCAGATGATTTTTCAGGATCCTTTTAGCAGTTTGAACCCGCGCTGGACGATTGGCGGCATCATTGCCGAACCGCTGGAAATCCATTTCCCGCACTTGAACAAGTCTGAGCGCATGGAGCGAGTGGCCTCGCTGTTGCGCAAGGTGGCCCTGCCAGCCGACGCCATGCGTCGGTATCCGCACGAGTTCTCCGGCGGTCAGCGCCAGCGCATCGGCATCGCCCGCGCGCTGGCTGTGGAGCCGGGATTCATCGTCTGCGACGAGCCCGTCAGTGCCCTCGACGTCTCCGTGCAGGCGCAAATCGTCAATCTGCTGCAGGACCTACAGGACGAGTTGGGGCTGGCTTATTTGTTCATCAGTCACGACCTCGCAGTGGTCCAGCACATCAGTCATCGCGTTCTCGTCATGTACCGCGGACATCTGGTCGAGTCAGCCACCGCCGAAGAAATCTACCAGAACCCGCAACACGAATACACCAAGAAATTGCTGGCCGCCGCCGCCTGATCCGGCAGTGGTGAAGAGTGTGGCGGATCACTTGCATCCCGGCGTGTTCGCCGGATAGTCGACCTCCTTATGTCTGAACTGGCCAAGGCTTATCTGCCTCAGGAAGTCGAGCGTGCGTGGTCACAGCGGTGGCTCGACGCCGGGTGTTTTCGTGCGGACGAGAAATCGTCGAAGCCCAAGTATTCGATTGTCATCCCGCCGCCGAATGTGACGGGGATCTTGACCATGGGTCATGTGTTGAACAACACGATCCAGGACATTCTGGCGCGGCGGGCGCGGATGACTGGTCATGAGGTGATGTGGCTTCCTGGCACTGACCATGCGGGGATTGCGACGCAGAATGTGGTGGAGAAGTCGTTGCGCAAGCAGGGGGTGATCAAACATCGTGATGATCTTGGGCGTGACGCGTTGGTGGCCAAGATCTGGGAGTGGAAAGACCAGTATGGCGGGATCATTTTGCAGCAGCTGCGGGCGCTTGGGTGTTCGTGTGACTGGGACCGTGCGCGTTTCACCATGGACGACGATTATTCGCGTGGTGTGCAGCGGGTGTTTGTGGATTTGCATCAGAAGGGTTTGATTTATCGGGGGCGTCGGATGGTCAACTGGTGTCCGGCCTCGCTGACGGCGTTGTCGGACGAGGAAGTGGTCATGAAGCCGCAGCAGGGATTCATGTATCATTTTCGGGTGGAGCTGGCGGATGAACCAGGCACGTTTCTGACCATTGCGACGACGCGTCCGGAAACGATTCCTGCGGACACGGCGGTGGCGGTGAATCCACAGGACCCCCGGTATGCTCATCTGATTGGCCGGCAGGTGGTCCGGGCGTTACCGCTGGATGTGCCGAGGGAGCAGCGGCTCATTCCGATCATTGGCGATGAGGGGATCGATATCGAATTCGGCACCGGGGTGCTGAAAGTCACTCCGGCCCATGACAAAGTCGATGCGGAGATCGGCCAGCGGCATCATTTGCCGGTCATTGATGTGCTGACGCCTGATGGAAAAATGACGGCGGAGGCGGGGGCGGATCTGGCTGGGCTCGATCGGTTTGTGGCCCGCAAGAAGGCGGCGGAACTGTTGGAAGCCGCCGGGGCGCTGGACAAGGCCGAGCCCTATCAAAACAACGTTGGATTCAGCGAGCGGGCGGATGTGCCCATCGAGCCGCGCTTGAGTGAACAATGGTTTTTGAAATACCCGAGTGTGGAGGAGGCCCGTGCGGTGGTGGCCGGGGGCGAAATGAAGTTCTTTCCGGAACGCTGGGCCCGGGTCTACGATCACTGGCTGGAAGGTATCCAAGACTGGTGTATTAGCAGACAGTTGTGGTGGGGACACCGGGTGCCGGTGTGGTACCGCGGCGAGGAGGTTTATTGCGGCATGGAGGCCCCGTCCGGGGACGGCTGGACGCAGGATCCGGACGTGCTTGACACCTGGTTCAGTTCTTGGCTGTGGCCATTTGCCACCATGGGGTGGACTGGAGATCCTGAGCGCGATGCCAAAAATGAAACACTTCGCGCGTTCTATCCGACCACCGATCTGGTCACCGGCCCGGACATCATCTTCTTCTGGGTCGCCCGCATGATCATGGCCGGTTATGAATACATGGGGCAGATGCCCTTCAAAAACGTGTACTTCACCGGAATTATCCGCGACCGCCAAGGCCGGAAAATGAGCAAATCGCTCGGTAATTCGCCGGATCCACTCGACCTGATCGCCAAATACGGCGCCGATGGCTTGCGCTTCGGTATCATGCGCATCGCTCCCACCGGTACCGATGTGAAGTTCGATGAAGTCCAAATCGAGGAAGGTCGGAATTTCGCCAATAAAGTCTGGAATGCCTGCCGGTACCGCCAGATGCAGTCCGCCGCTGTTGCCGAATCGGCAGCGCCCGGAGCCGGTGCGTCGGCTTCGCCCTTGGCGTTGGCTACTTTGATGGCGTCGGCTACGCCTTATGCGATCGATATTCTCGCCAAGCTGGATGAGTTGCAGAAGAATTTGGAAGCGGCGTATGCCGGGTATGAATTCAATACGGCGGCGGCGATGTTGTATGAGTATTTCTGGGGGAACTATTGCGACTTGTATTTGGAGACGATCAAGGGTGACACCTCGGAGGCCACCTTGGCGACGCAGGATGCGGTCTTGCGGCGGTTCCTTATTTTGTTGCATCCCTTTATGCCGCACATGACGGAGGAGTTGTGGTCATTGATGGGGTATGGCGAGGCTGGCACGTTTTTGATGCAGGGTGGAATTCCTGCGGAGCCGGTGGTGGGGGGGCTGGCGGCGGAGGTGATTGCTGAGGCGCGGGCCCGGGCGGGGGCGGTGTATGCGCTGGCGGCGCGTGCGCGGCATTTGAAAGCGGAATGCGGACTGGCTTCGGCGCGGAACATGCAGTTTGTGCTCAAACCGACGGCCGCGGCGGCGGAGTGGATTGGTGCAGAGGCATCGACGTTGCGGCTGCTGGCCGGGGCGGCTGGGGTGGTGGTGGATGCGGATTTTGTGCCACCGCCGGCTACGGCGGCGACGGTATCGGACGTGGGCGAGCTGTATTTGCCGCTGGAAGGATTGATTGATCTGGAGGCGGAGCGGGCGCGGCTGGGTCGGGAGATGGCCCGGGCTGAAGCGGAGATGGCCAAGGCGGAGGCGAAGCTGGCGAACCCGGCCTTTGCGGAAAAAGCACCCGAGGCCTTTGTCAAAACCGAGGCCACTCGGGTCGAGTGGATGGAAAAGCGCGGACGACTGGCGGCCATGCTAAAAAACCTTGCGTAAAAATTCCTGTTTGAGCAGTGTGGTCACTCTCGAGTTAATCGGCTGATGGAAGGATCCTCTTTTTCATGACACAGTTGTCTCTTATTGACGGTCTTGAGCCGTCGCTTGAAAACCTATTGCGCCGTTGCGGTGTTCATTCGGCGGAGGATCTAGCCCGTCAGGGATCGGCGGCGCTTTGTCTGAAGCTGGGCCGTATTGACGAAGATGAGCCGATTGAGGGCGGGGTGCCGGATGCATTGGAGGTTGTGCGATGGATCCAGCTGGCTCGAAATCTGGTCGATGGCGAGGCCTCGAATCCGCCGCCGGCGGTGGTATCGCCTTTGGCCAAACCTGTTGTGCGCCGACTTGAGGACGTGCCAGAAGTGGTGGCGGTGCGCCGACCGGCGGCGGTCGTGGCGGCTCCGTTGCCAGTGCTGCCGGTACCGGAAGCGGTCCGCAACGAAGCTATTGCCAAGGCGGCGCCGGTGGTGATTCGGCCGCTGCAAATGCCGACGCATGAAGTGATGCGGCGGCCGGCTCCCGAGCCGGTGGCCAAAGAATCGACGCGCCAGCAATTTCGTGATTTTCAGTCGTATGAGGCGGGGGAGGCGGGGGTCGATCCATTGCCGCGCAAGCCTGTGGATGACGAAGAGGAAGTGGATGCTTCGTTGCGTCGGATGAATGGGTCTCCTGGGGCGGCGGTGCCGCGGTTGGTGCGACGCGGGGTGCCGCATCCTCGTCCGTTTTTTCTGATTTTTAGCGCATTGATCGTGCTGGCGTGGCGCCTGTTGTTTTTGGCGGTGGTCGTTGGCACGCCGGTCGTTTTGTGGCCTGCTTTTGTGTTGGGTGACCTTTCGCAATTGTGGTGGTTTCTCTGGGTGATCGTGGCTTGGGTCGTCAGTTGTATGTTTTATCTTTTTTTCCCATTGCGGGCTCGGTGTCGGGTGTGCACCAACCAGTTTTTTTGGAGCAAGCGGTGTATGAAAAACAGCAAGGCGCATCGGATACCCGGGCTGGGATTGGTTGGGAGTGCTGCGCTGCACGCGCTTTTGTTTGGCTGGTTCCGTTGCATGTATTGTGGCACGGCGATCCGGATCAAATTTTCGGTTGATCCTGAGCGGTCGAGGTGAGACCGGGCCTTGCGTGATGCGCGGGGCGTGGAATGGTCGGGGGGTGAAGGAATCGATGCCCCCTGCCTTGGATGTGGCTGCCCCCGCGATGGCGGGTGGAGCGCGTGATGTTGTGAAGTCATTATTTGACCGTTATGTGGTGCCGACATACGGGCGTTTTGATCTGGTGCTGTCGCACGGATCTGGTAGCGAAGTCTGGGATGTGAATGGCCGGCGGTATCTTGATCTTGGCGGCGGCATTGCCGTTTGTTCGCTTGGTCATGCACATCCGGAAGTCGCGGCCACCTTGGCCCAGCAGGCGCAGCGGCTGGTGCACGTTTCCAATTTATATTATCATGAGCCTCAAGGACGTTTGGCGGAAAGTCTGGTTGGATTGATGGGGGGCGCAGGGAAAGTTTTTTTTGCCAACAGTGGGGCTGAAAGCAACGAAGGGCTTTTCAAGTTGGCTCGCCGGTTTGGGCATCAGCATCCTGGGGAGGAGGGGCCTCGTTATGAAGTGATCAGCACCCTCAATTCTTTTCATGGGAGGACGCTGGGCGGGATTGCGGCGACGGGGCAGGAGAAAGTGAAGGCGGGTTTTGGTCCGATGCCGGATGGATTCCGGTGCGATGTTCCTTTTAACGATTTGGAGGCGATGCGCGCGGCGGTGGGGCCGAGGACGGCGGCCTTATTGATTGAGGGGATTCAGGGGGAGGGTGGAATCACGGCGGCGAGTGTGGAGTATTTGCTGGGGTTGCGGCGGCTTTGTGATGAGAAGAATATTTTGTTGATGGTGGATGCGGTGCAGTGCGGGCATTTTCGCAGCGGCTGTTTTCAAAGTTACCAGCGGGTTTTGAGTGACGCGTTGGGGGCGGAGGAGGCCGGTCGGTTTGCGCCGGACGCGGTGAGTATGGCCAAATCATTGGGAGGAGGATTTCCGATGGGGGCATTTTGGGTGGCGCCGCGGTGGGCTGATCTTTTGGGGCCGGGTTCGCATGGAACCACTTATGGCGGGACCCCGCTTGGGTGTGCGGTCGCTTTGAAGGTGCTGGAAATCATCCAGCGGGATCATCTGGCCGATCATGCGCGCGAGACAGGCCAGTGGTTGCACGCTCAAATTGCCGCCCTCGCGGACGCTTATCCGCATGTCGTGCAGGGGGCTCGCGGACTCGGCTTCATGCTGGGCATGGAGTTGGTGGCCGCGGAAAAAATCCCCGGGCTGGCGGCGGCGGCGGGGACGCGGCCAGCCTCGTTGCAATGTGTGGACCGATTGCATGAAGCGGGCCTCCTGACCATCCCCAGCGGCACCCAGATCGTCCGGCTGCTCCCAGCGCTCAATCTCCCGCGGGCTCAGGCGGAGGAAGGGATGGAAATCATCCGCACAGTCGTGCGCTCGCTGGCTTGAACCTTGATCGCTTTTATGTCCGGGTCCTCCCTTTCTCCCTCCGTTGACTTATACACTCCGACCCGGAAGTTTTTGGGGTGGGACCGGCCGCTGGTGGCCGCGGTGGTCGATTATCTGGCTTCCGACTGGCGCGGTGGTGTGCTGGATTTGAGCGATCGTTTGATTGTTGTGCCCACGCGTCAGAGCGGGCGGCGGTTGCGCGAGGCCTTGGCCGAGCGGGCGGCCGAGCGCGGATCCGCGGTTTTCCCGCCGCAGGTGCTGACCCCGGAAGCGTTTCTGACCGTGGTGCGTCCGGACGGGCTGCCGGTCGCCACTCCCGCTGAAGCCGCGCTGATGTGGGTTGCCGTGCTGGGCGGGGTGGACCTGAACGATTTTCCCGCGCTCTTTCCCCAAGTGCCCCCGCGGACTGACGTCGAGTGGGCGCTGCATGTGGCTGAGGCCTGGCAGGCGGTGCGGCAGACGCTGGGTGAGGGCGGTATGACGATGGCGGCGGCGGCAGAGCGGTTGACGGAAGCGGATCACCCAGAGGCCGCGCGCTGGCGGGATCTGGCTCGTCTGGAAACGATGTATTTGGCCCGCCTCGCGGCGGTGGGGCGGGACGATGCTCAGACGGCCCGGCAGCAGGCGGCGGTGGCTCCGGTCATGCCTCCGGGGGTGGCGCGACTGGACTTGGTGGCGGTGTCGGATCCCATGGAAAGCGCGGTCACGGCGGCGGCGTGTTGCGGGGCGGCCGGGATTGCGGTCACGGTATTGGTGGCGGCGCCGCGGGACCGTGAGGATTCATTTGATGTGTGGGGGCGGCCCGATCCGGCGGTGTGGGCGGTGGCCCGGGATCTGCCGCTGCCATTGGAAAATTGTCATTTGGTGGACGGTCCGACCGAGCAGGCGGCCATGGTCCGCTCGCTGGCCGCGGGGCATGCCGACCCGGCCGCCACGCTCGGGCTGGGAGTAGCCGATCCGGAAGTGGCGGCTGCCCTTGTCTCGTCATCCGTTGATAATCAGGATACTTCGTTTGAGAAGTCGATGATTTGTTATCTACCGGAGGGCGTGTCGGCGGGCGATCATGAACTTTGGCATGTACTTGACGGGCTGGCTCGACTGTTGCGTGAACCGTCCTTTCGGGCGCTGGGCCAGTGGCTCCGCTTTCCCCCTGTATCCGCGCTGTTGCGTCGTCGCGCTGGACTGGCCGCCACCGTGACGCAGGCAGATTTGCTGGATAAATGGGACCAGTGTACCGCAGACCATCTACCCCAGTCGCTGCAGGATGGGCGGCTCTTGTCCGAGGGCGAATCTGGGGGCGTGGTTCATGCAGTGATCACGGCCGCGATGGCCTTGCTTGATGAATGCGCTTGTCCGCCGGTGGAGACGGCGGTCGCGTCGGTGCTGACATCGATGTATGGGGCGAGGAGTTTCCCGCAAGCCAGTCCTGAGGGAGCGGTCTTTTGTGCGCTGGCTCGTGAATTGTCGGGGTGTTTGCGCCAGACATCGGCGGCGGCGACCATGGCTGGACTGGAACTTACGCCGGCGGCGCAATTGGGGATAGTGTTGCCGCAGCTGCGTTTGATTCGGATGGAGGTGGGGGACCGGCCGGACGAGGCGGTGGACGTGAACGGGTGGCTGGAGCTGGCATGGGAATCGGCGCCGCATGTGGTGTTGGCTGGTTTGAATGATGGTTTTGTGCCTGATGCGGTGGTGGGCGATCCGTATTTGCCCGAGTCGTTGCGCAGCCAGCTTGGGTTGAAGCGTGGCAATGCCGCGAGGTTTGCTCGGGACGCGCATTTACTGCACGGCCTGCTGGCCTCGCGTCGGGTCGGTGGCCGGGTGGATCTTGTGCTCGGCCGGAATTCGGCGGCGGGCGACGTCTTACGGCCGTCGCGATTGTTATTTTTGCGGCCTGACGACGAGTTAGCGGACCGGGCGTTGGCGCTTTTCGGTGGCGGGTCGATTTCGGAGGCGGCCTCATTGCCGGCGCGGCGGCTGGCGTGGCGGCTGCGGGTGCCGGCGCCGCGGTTATTATCGTCGGTGGGAGTGACCAGTTTTCGCGATTATCTGGCCTGTCCATTTCGTTTTTATTTACGACATGGATTGGGTATGAAACCGGTGGATCTGGAGCCGCGTGAGCTGGATGCGATGGGGTTTGGTGTACTGTGTCATGCGGCCTTGAAGGATTTAGCGCACGAGCCGGGGCTTGGTGTGTGTACGGATGTTGGGGTGATTGCTGATTTTCTACGGGACCGGCTGCGGGTGGCGCTGGGTCGGACGCATGGGGCTCATTTGACGATTCCGTTGCGGGTGCAGCTCGCGTCGGCGGGGAAGCGACTCGCGGCCTTTGCGAGGTGGCAGGCGCAGAGTGTGCGCGACGGGTGGCGGACGGAGCACACGGAAGTTTCCTTTGCTGAAATGCTGGGCGGGCCGTGGATGGTGGGCGGATTGGAAGTACGCGGGCGGATTGACCGGATTGACCGGCGCGGGGGCGAGTGGCGGATCATTGATTACAAGACGAGTGATGCGGCGCGGAAGGTGAAGGAGGTGCATCTCGGGACCAAGCTGAGTGGGGCGCGCGCGCTGGAGGAGCGGCCACGCTGGCAGGTGTATGAAGAGTCCGACGGAAAATTGTTTGCGTGGCGTGACCTGCAGCTTCCGTTGTACGCTCTGGCGGCGCGGCAGGCGTACGGGGTGGTGCCCGAAGTGGGATATTTTCACTTGGTCAAGGCGGCTGAAGAATGCGCCTATGAAAACTGGTCGGAGTTGGATGAGTCGCTGCTGGAGGAGGCTCATGGTTGCGCGCTGGGGGTGGTGGAGGCGATCAGTCGACGGGTTTTCTGGCCGCCGGGCGAAGGCGGAAGCCATGATGCCTTTGCCCGGTTGTTGCGGGACGACCCCTTGGCGGCGGTAGATCCCACGGCTTTGCTTTCCTTATGAACCCTTCCTCTCCTTTGGCTCACGAAGCCATCTTGGCGTCAGCGGGATCTGGCAAGACGCACGCCCTCGTCACGCGGTACCTGCGCCTGCTGGCTCTTGAACAAGCCCCCGAGAGGATTGTGGCCTTGACGTTTACCCGCAAGGCAGCCGCGGAATTTTTTGAGAAAATCCTCCACCGGCTGACGACGGCCGCGGTCGATGGCGGCGCTCGCCGCCAATTGGCGAACGACCTCGAGTCTCCCACCCTGTCCGCCTCTGAAGTCGTGCGCTGGTTGCGGATTGTCATCGACCGGTTGCCACAGTTGTCGCTGGGTACTCTGGATAGTTTTTTCATCCGGATTGTGGGGGCGTTTCCGCTGGAGTTTGGACTGGCTGGGACGCTGTCGCTCCTGCAGGGGGCGGATGTGGAGCGCGAGCGGGAGGAATTGTGTCGAAGAGTCTTTCAAGCGGTGCCGGATGACCGCCTGCAGGAACAAGATGATTTTATCGCGGCTTTTGATCAGGCCACGTTTGGGCTTGAGGAAAAATCCCTGCACCGCGCGTTTGATGCGTTTATTGCCGGAAATCATTTTGCGTGGCTGCTCGATCCGGATCCCGATAAATGGGGTGGAGCGGCGGCCGTGTGGTCTGGGCTGCCATGGTACCTGCAGGCGCCGGCTCGCGATCCTGCGGATCTGTACGCTGAGTTCTCGAGCGCGCTCGAGGGCCTGCCATTGCAGAAGCGTCAGATCGTGAAACTGCTTGATGTAGCTCAGGCCATCGCAGGCTACACCGCTGGAACACCCGCGCCCGACGAATTTAAATATTTTCGGAATAATATCCTTCCGGAATGGAACGGTGTGAGACAGGGGTGTGCCCATCTGAAGGTTTGGAATCCGATGGTGCTCGAGGGGGCGGCGTGTCGTGCGTTGGCTGGATTGATGGCCCGGCTGCTGGCGGACGAGGCTGCGGTCACGCTCCAGCGGACGCGTGGACTGGCTTCGCTACTGGCTGACTATGAAACCCATCACCGGGAAAAAATCCGGGCTGAGGGGAAGCTGACGTTTGACGACATCAAATTTCTGTTGGCTCGCGGCGGGCCGGGCACGGCGCGGCTGGCCATTGATGCGCGTCTCGATGCGCGTTTTGATCACTGGTTGATTGATGAATTTCAGGACACCAGTTTACTGCAGTGGGAAGTGCTGCGGCCGTTGGTGGAAGAAGCGCTGGAGGATCCCGAGCAGCGGCGTACTTACTTTCAGGTCGGGGACGAGAAGCAATCGATTTACCGGTGGCGTGGCGGTGAACCGGAACTGGCGCGCCATGTGATTGACCATTACCAGCTGCCGAAGCGACCGTTGAATGCTTCTTGGCGGTCGGCGCAGCCGGTGATTGATGCGGTTAACGAAGTTTTTGGGGCGACGGAGGCGCTGAGACTGGTTGTGCCTGCGGCGACGCGGGACCGGTGGTTGGCGGGATGGGCTCCGCACACGACGAACGTGGGGCATCGGATCGGGTGTGCGGCGCTGGTGCGGCCGCAAGCCGAGGGCGAGGGGAATGGTGATGGGACGATTGAGAGTGAACTGCTGGTGGTGGCTGCGTTGTTGCGTGAGATGCGGCCGTTTGACCGTGGTCTGACCGTGGCGATTTTGTTGCGTGGGAACGAGGAAGTCGCGGTGACGGTTGATTTTCTGCGTCGGCAGGATGGACTACCGGCGATTACGAGCGAGACGGATGTGGCGGTGGCGGTGGATAATCCGCTGACGCTGGCCCTTCTTTCGTTGTTGCGGGTCGCGGCTCATCCTGGCGATTCGATGGCATGGAAGCATGTGTTGATGACGCCGTTGGCAGAATTGTTTGCCAAGAGTGGTTGGGAAAAAGGACGGGTCGTCCGCGAGGTATTGCAGCAGGTGCTGGCGGAT
>CAJBME010000314.1 GCA_903954065.1 uncultured bacterium | reverse complement strand
GGAAACTGATTAAGAACTGAGATGGCCAGCGAGGCTTCAGCGAGGCTCGAGTCGCAACCAGACTGGGGCGTCCGGGGCCGCTGTAATCTGGGGGCTGACTCCGGGGCGCGCGCATCCCGGGGCCCATCCGAGGCGAAACTGGTAGCAAATCAGCGCCAACATCATCCGCATTTCGACAAGCGCAAAGTGGTTGCCGATGCAGGTGTGGCGGCCCACGGCGAACGGCATGTAAGCCTCCTTGGCCGGTGCCCGTTCCGGCAGCCAGCGGTCAGGATCAAATCGAAGTGCCGATTCTCCCCAGTGCGGACCGCGATGCAATCCCCACACAGAAATCAGAAGATCGGTCCCGCCAGGAATGTGCCAGCCGCCGACCTCCTCGTCATTGATCGAATGTCGGCCAATATTATAAACCGGGGGATGAAGTCGAAGGACCTCTTCGACGACCCTTCCTGCAAGGGGCAGCCGGTCGAGGGTGGTGCGGTCGACGGGCTGCCCTGCCATGGCCGCCCTCGCTTCCTCCGCGAGCCGGTCGGCCAGCACCGGGTCGTCGGCCACTTCACACATCGCCCAAGCCATGGCCGTGGCGGTCGTCTCAAATCCCGCGGCAAAGAGAGTCTTTGTCTGATCGAGGAGCTCTTGCCGGGTGAAGGCCTGCCCTTGATCGTCACGCGCGCGAGCCAAGGCTGAAAGCATGTCCGTGCCCTCTGACGCGTGCAGCCGCTCTTCCACCACGGGCCCGAGGAAGGCGTCGAGCTCCTCCCGGACCCGGCGCAAGGCCCGGTTGTTCGGCGTGGGCATCCAGAGTGGGGCAGGAAAAGCGGAGGTGTTGCGGATCCGGACCCGGCGCTGAGCCTCCTTGACCACCGAGCCGAGCGAGAGAACCTGCTCCCGCTCGAGCCTCAGCCCGCACAGCGCCCTCAGGATGATGTCGAGGGCCAGCCGCTGACATTCAGCCGCCATGTCCACCCGCTGATCGCGATTCATGCTCGAACGCAAGTCCGGCACCATATCGGTCCAGCATCCGGCCGTGACGGCCGCAACCTCCCGAACCGGGTCGCTGCGAAAAGCCGGCTGCATCATGCGCCGGCTCCGGTGCCAGGCTTCCCCCTCCACCGAGATCAGCCCTTCTCCGATCGTGAGCGCCGCGTTCCGATAGTGGAAGCTGCGCGGATAATTACCCGGATTCTTGTGCAGAATGTAACGGGCCACGGCGGGGTCGCTGATGGCGATGAACGGCCGGTTCAAGATCCGGAACCGGACCATGCCGCCATGGTCGTTCGCCAGCGAGGCCGCAAGACCGAGCGGATCTTGACGCAACTCCCGGGCAAGCCCCCAGAGCAGGTGCCCTCGAATGGTGGGAATTTGCTTCATGTCGTCGTCTGAAAAAAACCCAAAAATCCAATCCTCCCATCAGGCCGGCCACCGAAGGTCACCATCAACTGGAATAATGAGTGAAAGAACGGTGTACGTCAGGGGCGCCATGGGAACAAGAATGAAATGCGGATCCTGGAAGCCCCCTTCTCATGAGCCCCCCACCCTCACCGCCCCTTAAAACAACCCCCGCGCAAAAATCCGCCGCGGTCGTTTCCCACTCTCCGCCAGTTTTCACTTCCCAACTCGCCCATTCTGCGATATGAAAGTCTCTTCAATCGCGGGTATCGCATAATGGTAGTGCATGAGCTTCCCAAGCTTATGGCGAGGGTTCGATTCCCTCTACCCGCTCCAAGTTTATTAAAAACAGGGTGTTACGACGCACGGAATAGCCGAAAAAGTCCCCGGTAGTACCGACTTCTTACTTGGGCCGCAGTGGGTCAGGCCGTGGCCCCCAGCCTCAGCGCTTGCGTTCGACGCTGAAATGTCACCTCAATCGAGTCTTCGCTTCTCAGAGTGAATCAAGATCCTCACGCGAAGCCGCGAAGAAGAAGGTATCCGATGACAAAAAATCAAAACCTCTCCGCTCCCTCGCGTCTTCGCGTGAGCTCCAAATTGACAACCGGAGTGAAAAAAAGACAATGATGTATGTCCTCCCGCTCCTCCCAATCCAACTTAATAATTCTTGCGCGACACCCACTTATCGCAAGTTCCTCTGAAGGGGAACCCTCGATGAAGACGAGGTACCGGCTGCTCCGCACCTGCCTGTTCTTGTTCACTGTCGTGATGTCGGTCGGCATCACGATGGCACTCGCCCAGAGTCCTCCGCCAGACGACCCCCGCATGGCGGGCTTCAGAGGGAAGATCGCCCAGAAATACCAAGATTCGAAGGAAGACTGGCCCCAACGACCTCAAGCCCCGGCGGATGCGCCGAGCATTCTCGTCATCCTCCTTGATGACACCGGCTATGGTCAGCTGGGCGTCTATGGCGGGCTGATCAAGACTCCAAACATCGACCGGCTCGCCGCCGGAGGCCTGACGTATACCCACTTTCACACCACGGCGCTTTGCTCACCATCGCGGGCGGCCATTCTGGCTGGACGCAATCATCACTCGATCGGCTTCGGCAGCCATGCCGGCAGCGCCATGGGTTTCCCCGGCTACAATGGTATCGTGCCACCACAGGCCGCCAGCAGCGCCAAAATCCTGCAACAGCAAGGCTACACCACTTATGCCCTCGGCAAGTGGGACCATGTGCCAGCGCGGGAAGTTTCAGCCAGCGGCCCGTTTCTCGGATGGCCCAGCGGCGACGGCTTCGACCACTTTTACGGTTTTCTCTGGGGAGACATCCATAACTTTGTGCCGGTTATGTACGAGAACCACCGGCCGGTCAACCCCTTCCTCGGAAAGCCCGAATATCACCTTTCGACTGACATGGCGGATCGGGCCATCTATTGGATCACGGCGCACCGGTCCGTATCTCCCGACCGTCCCTTCATGATGCAGTGGGCACCAGGCGCAACGCATGCACCGCATCATGCCCCGGCCGCGTATCGTGAGAAATACCGTGGCGCATTTGACGCCGGCTGGGACGCCGCACGCGCGCAGATCCTCAACAACCAGATCGCCAGAGGGATTTTTCCGGCGGGCACAAAACTCTCCGCTCGTTCCGAAGACATCCCGGCATGGGATTCCCTCACCCCTGAGCAGAAGAAGATGTACGCCCGCCAGATGGAGGCCTTTGCCGCTCAGCTCGAGCATGTGGACCACGAAATCGGCCGCATCATCGCGGCGCTCGATCGCACGGGAGCACTGGACAACACATTGATCATGGTCACCTCCGACAACGGGGCCAGCGGCGAGGGAGGATTGGAAGGCACCCACAATGAGATGTTGGTCCTCAACGGCATTCCCAAGACGGCCATGGAGGAAAACATGAAACGTTATGACCAATGGGGTACGGCCGAGACCGACAATCACTACCACGCTGGCTGGGCGATGGCAGGCAATACGCCCTTCAAACACTTTAAACAAACCGTTCATAACGGTGGCATCGCTGACCCGCTGATCATCCACTGGCCCAAGGGCATCAAGGCCCGGGGTGAACTGCGCACCCAGTACCACCACATCATCGACATCGCGCCAACCCTTCTCAACGCGGTCGGCGTAGAGCTGCCCGCCGAGGTCGACGGGGTGAAACAGATGCCATTCGACGGCGTCAGCATGAAGTATTCTTTCGACAAGGCAGAGGCCGCAACGACCCACCCAGTTCAATACTATGAGATGTTCGGAAACCGGGCCATCTACGACAACGGCTGGAAGGCCGTCACCTTGCATGGCAACCGGATGCCTTGGGTGATCGCTGGAACCTTCGACTTCGATCAGGATGTCTGGGAACTTTATAATCTTAAGGATGATCCGACCGAGACTCATAACTTGGCGTTCAGCAACCCCCAGAAGCTCGAAGAACTGAAACAGAAATGGGAGACGGAGGCTATCAAATACAACGTGTATCCACTTTATGACGACGTCGCCGCGCGCGCCGCCAACGTCCAAAAGCGATCCCGCACCGCCGACACGTACACGTACTATCCACCGGGGGCGGAGTTCATCAGCGAAGCGCTTTCGCCCCCGGTCAAGAACCGGGGCCACACTATCACGGCATCACTTGAAACGGACGGCTCAACGAATGGGGTCATTGTCGCCTGTGGCGGTTTCTTCGCGGGCTACACCCTCTATGTGAAGGAGAACATCGTCACCTACACGTACAATACCTTCGATCAAAACTATTACACCATCAAAGCAAGCCAGCCGCTGACACCCGGTCGGCATGAGATTAAGTTCGTATACGAGGTGGTGGTCGGCACCGACCCGGGAGCCATTGCCTCGACGGGCACAGGCACTCTTTTCATCGACGGCGTCCGGACGGGCCACGGAACGGTCGACAGAACCATCCCCGGCCTGTTCTCGGTATCCGAGACTTTCGACGTGGGCATCGACAACGGCGGCTCGGTCGATCGCAAGGCGTACTCTTCGCCCTTCCCATTCAGCGATACGCTGAACTGGGTGCGGTTTGATCTGACTCCTCATGAAGTCAAATGAGAGGACGTCCGTTCGCGAGGAATCGTGAACGACGGAGACAGGGAGTGCTGTGGCGAGCCCTCCGGGGGTTGAGTGAGCGCGTGTCCGATACGGCCGGTGCGTCGGATTCTTCGGCGCGGCGGGCCCGGCTTCCCGCGCCCCGCGCCGATATCCGCAGCTTCCGGGGTCCGCGGGATCACGGCTGAGACGAACCTGTAAGGGCCATCTGAAGCCATCACGGAAAAGGGTGAATCGCTGGTCGAGCACCGCGGCTCCAACGCCGATGGTTGATGGGGTAAAAAAATGGCTGCCGGACTGGCGTATCCTGTGGTTAATGGAGAGCCGGATGATGGTGGACCCACCATTTGCATCCATTTTAAACCCACCGAACCACCAACTGACCATGCTTCACTCTGCGCGTTTTCGTCACCGGCGTGGCGTCACCCTGTTTTCCACAGTGTGCGCCGCGCTGTGCTGTGCCTCTACTTCGTTGTACGCCGCCGAACCCCATGCCCACCAAAGCGGCGATACCGCTTGGCTGCTCACCTCCACGGCCCTCGTCCTCTTCATGATGATCCCGGGCCTGGCGCTCTTTTACGCGGGTCTCGTGCGCTCGAAAAACGTGCTTTCCATCTTCATGCAGTGTTTTGCCCTGACGGCGGTCATGAGCCTTGTCTGGCTGGTGTGCGGTTACTCTCTCAGTTTTACCGGGGACAGCGGCTTCTTTGGCGGTCTAGAAAAAGCGTTCCTTAAGGGGGTGACCCCCGCGAGCAGTTACGCCGCCTACCCGAACATTCCCGAACCCCTCTGGTTCGCCTATCAGATGATGTTCTTCCTCATTACCCCGGGGCTCTTTATCGGCGCCTTCGCGGAACGCATGAAATTCAGCGCCATCATGGTCTTCAGCATTTTCTGGAGCCTGCTCGTTTATGTGCCCACCTGCTGGGGCGTCTGGCACAAAATGGATTTCTTCGGTCTCAAAAATGTGATCGATCTCGCGGGCGGTATTGTTGTGCACATCACGGCGGGAGTAGCCGCGCTGGTCGCCTGCATCATGGTCGGACCGCGCAAAGGATTTCCCGGCACCCAGATGATGCCGCACAACCTGCCCTTCACCGTAGCCGGCGCCGGCATGCTGTGGGTCGGCTGGTTCGGCTTCAATGGAGGCAGTCAAGTGGCCGCCAATGGCAGCGCATCCATGACCCTGGTGGTGACCCACCTCTCCGCCAGCGCCGCCTGCGTCGTCTGGTCCATCATCGAGAAAATCAAAGTAGGCAAACCGAGTGCTCTGGGCATCGCCACCGGATCGATCGCCGGTCTGGCCGCCATCACGCCGGCCTCGGGCAAAGTGGGCCCTGTCGGAGCCATCTGTATCGGCAGCGTCAGCGCCCTCGTGTGCTGGTTCTTCTGCGCCAAAGTGAAACAGAAATTCAAGTATGACGACTCACTCGACGTCTTTGGCGTTCACGGCGTGGGTGGTTTCATCGGCACCGTCCTCGTGGCTGTCTTTGCCTCGCCCACCTTCGGCGGCCTAGGATACGCCGAAGGCATGACCATGGGCAGCCAGCTCACCACCCAGTTGCTGGCCTCACTCTATACCATCCTGCTATCCGGCGTGGTGAGTGTCATCCTGCTGAAAATCATCGACGCAACGATCGGCCTGCGAGTAGACGGTGACGAGGAAAATCAGGGCCTCGACCTCGCCGAGCATGGTGAATCCGGCTACAATTCGTAAGTGTCGCCTGCCCTCGCCGCCGGCCATCCCCATCTCCGGGGGTGGCCGGCTTTTTTTCGCCGCGAGGCGGCGAGAGCGTGCGATGGGTGAGCTCGCCACGATCCATGCCCCAACGGGGCAACGCACACCAGCCCAGGGTGCAACTCTGGGAATACACTCGGAAAAACAGACCCGCGTTCTGAAGGAACGCCGCCTCATTTGCGTGTCTCGGACATCGCCCCCGCCCCTCTAAGCGGTGTTTTCTCGATACCCCAACGGCAAAGGAATTTGGCGCGATGTTTCCCTGCAGGGCGGTGCGACCCGTGCTCTACTCAGAATCTGGCTCCGCTTTGCCTGTTTCATGCGTCGATGGCGCCTGCCCCCAAGCGAAGTTGGCCTCGGGACGAGTGTCGTCGCCGTCAAATCCAGCCACCCCTCTGCGGAAATACAAAAATCACCCACCCATTCCGACTCCAGCATCCAAATTTTCACCATGGAAGCGTTCGACACCACGACTCATCCCTTTTCTTTAACGGGGCGAGTGGCCCTGGTCACCGGTAGCACCACCGGTCTAGGCAAAGCCATGGCCATCGCTCTGGGCCAGGCCGGGGCCAAGGTGGCCATGAATTACCACAACAACACGGAACGGGCGGAACAGGCCTTCGCCGAGTTTCAGGCGGCCGGAGGCCAAGGCCTGCTGGTGCGCGGCGATGTGAGTTCCGAATCCGACGTGCCGCGCCTTGTCGGAGAAATCGCCGCTAACCTTGGTCCAATCGATATCCTCGTCCTCAACGCCACTCCGGACCAACCGCACAAGCCAGTCGAAGAATACGAGTGGTCCTTCTACCAGCAGATGCTCGATTTTTTCGTGAAAAGCCCGGTCCTGCTCGCCAAAGCCTGCCTTCCCCACATGAAGCAGCAACGCTGGGGCCGCATCATCAATATCGGCTCCGAAGTAGTGGCCCGCGGGGTGCCCAACTTCACCGCGTATCTGGCCGCCAAAGGCGGGCAAAACGGATTTAACCGCGGCCTCGCCACCGAAGTTGCCCCTTGGGGCGTGACGGTCAATATGATCTCCCCGGGTTGGATTCCTGTGGAACGCCACCAGAATGATCCAGAGGAGGAAAAGGAAGGATACCGCCGCCTCATCCCCGCTGGCCGTTGGGGCGTTCCCCAAGATCTCGGCGGGGCCGTTGTCTTTCTCGCCAGCGAAGCCTCCTCGTTTGTCACCGCCCAGAACCTCCACGTCAACGGAGGCATGACCGTCCATTGACCTCCTGATCCGCTTCGGCCCCGACGCCCCGAAGCGGCCCCGCCACCCCTCCTCCCCTCCCCCGTCCGCACCCAAAAAATGTACCGCTGACCATCGGTCAATTTCGCTGGCCCGACCCGGATCAATGAGGATGGTATTTCATCATGCCTGTCCACCCCACATCCCGCCGTCACCGCCACCCCCTGAATCACGCTCTGCTCGCCGTCGCCGTCGCCGTCGCCCTCAGCTCGTATCCCAACGCCGCCGTCGCCCAAGACACCGCCCCGACACCCGCCCCCGCCAGCGAAGAAAAAACCGACACCCCGCCACTAGACGAGGCCGCTAAAAAAGCGCGTGACGAAGCCGCCAAAGTAAAGGAAGCCGAACAACTCCGTTCGGAAGCAGAACTCATCAAAGAAGCCGAACCGCTGACCCGCCGCCTCAAAGGCGACACCGCCAGCAAACTCTGGGAATTAGTCCAAAAAGGCGATGACGAAGCCCTCAAGGCCACCGGCCTGCCCGCCGAAACCATCGAAACCCTCAAAACCGAACGCCCCAATCTCAAAGGATTATACAGCATCCTCGCCAATGAAAAACTCGGCAAGGACATCCTGAAACAACTCGTCTCCTACGGCGATTCATCCAAATTCAGCAAAGCCATCGAAAACGAAGCCAAAGCCAAAGAAAAAGCCGAAAAAGAACGCGTGCGCGAAAAGAAAAAAGCTCGCAAAGAACGCGACTGATCTCGCTCGCTGACATCACCTCGCGAAAAAGACCTCCCCACCTCCCCACCTCCCCACCTCCCCACCTCCCCACCTCCCCACCTCACCACCTCACCACCTCCTCATCTCCCAACCGTCAGGCCCCAACCGCCTCAGGACGCAAATGCCATCCGCGGCGCTGGCGCCAGCACCGCCTCCCGGTTCAACTTCCGGCACGCCGCTTCGCAAATATCCATCACCAGCGGCTCGCTGATCGCATAAAAAACCTGGGCCCCACGCCGCTCGCGCGACAAGAGCCCAGCCTCATGCAACACCTTGAGCTGCCGCGAAATATTCGCCTGCGAAGTACCCAGTGCCGTCTGCAACTCGTTCACACTTCGCGCCCCGGACTTCAACTCCTGCAATAACGCCAGGCGCGTCGCATCCCCAAACGCGCGAAACACCGCCGCCAGACGCTCCAATGAGGAACGGTCCAATGACGAAGAATGGGCATTGTTGTGTATTGACATATACGTAACTACTTATATAAGTATTCTTCTACACCATCAACTCCATTTTATCATGAATGCAACTCCGACCTTGATTACCCCCGCGGACGCGGCTCGCCTCGGCACTCCTTCTGACACTGTGTGGCTTGATGTGCGCTCGCCGATGGAATACCGGGAAGTTCATTTGGCGGGGTCCCGACTGGTTCCGCTTGATGCCATGCAGGGGCGCACGTTGGCCAGCGAACTGGCTGGCAAAAAAGTTGTCATTATCTGCCGGAGCGGCAACCGAGCCAAGCAGGCGGCCGCCACGCTGGCGGCGGCGGGCCATGGGGATCTGGCGATTCTGGACGGCGGTGTGCTGGCGTGGCAGGCGGCCGGGCTTCCGGTCAACCGAGGACAGGCGGGCCTGTCGCTGGAGCGCCAAGTGCGGATTGCCGCCGGAGTGCTGGTGCTGAGCGGGGTCGTTCTTGGCACTTGGGTGCATCCCGCTTTTTACGGCCTCAGTGGTTTTGTCGGAGCGGGATTAATTTTCGCCGGCGTGACCGACTGGTGTGGCATGGGCCTCCTTCTGGCCCGAGCCCCATGGAATCAATGCGGCACTCCTCCCGCAGGCACGACCTGTCAGGTTCGCTAAACCGCTGGCCTTCGCGGGCGGCGAGTCAGGCCCGCGCTCCCCCTCCACCCACGCCCCCTCACCCCATCAAGCTTATGTTTCTCCGTCAATTCTTCGATCCGCATCTTGCCCAATACGCCTATTTAATCGGCTGCCAGCGCACAGGGGAGGCGATCATGATTGATCCGCTCCGCGACGTGGATCAATACCGGGCTGTGGCCGCGGAAAACGACCTGCGGGTGTCGGCCGTCGCTGAAACGCACATTCACGCCGACTTTGTCAGCGGGGCGGCAGAGTTCGCGGTCGATCCCTCCGTCAAAGTGCTGGTTTCCGCCGAGGGTGGGCCCGACTGGCAAAGCGAATGGGCTGTGGGCCGGGATAATGCCGTACTCCTGCGGAATGGCGACATCTTTTGGGTTGGCAACCTCGAGTTCCGAGCCGTGCACACGCCGGGACACACCCCGGAGCACATGACGTATCTGGTCACCGACCACGGTGGCGGCGCCACCGAACCGATGGCCGCTTTCACTGGCGACTTCATCTTCGTCGGCGATGTCGGGCGCCCGGATCTACTTGAGTCCGCAGCCGGTTTAGTCGGCTCTATGGAGCCAGGTGCCCGCCGCTTGTACCACAGCCTGCGAGAATTTGCCGCCCTGCCAGACTGGCTGCAAATCCTGCCTGCTCACGGCGCCGGCAGTGCTTGTGGCAAAGCGCTGGGCGCCGTGCCTAGCTCCACCCTCGGCTACGAAAAACGCTTTAATCCCGCCCTCCATCAAGCCCTCACCCAGTCAGAAGACGACTTCGTCGCCTCCATTCTCGACGGTCAGCCGGAGCCACCAGCGTACTTCGCCCACATGAAGCACGTCAATAAAGTGGGTCCCGCCGTCACCGGTCCCCCGTCCACTCCGCCGGTCCTGACTCTGGCCGAGGTCATGGCCCTGTCCGCTGATCCAGGCGTCGTCGTGCTCGATACCCGCGACGACCGGCAAGCATGGCTGGCATCGCACCTGCGCGGCAGCCTGCATACGCCTCCAGCCAAATTTTCAGATTTTGCAGGCTCGTGGCTCCGACCCGATGACGGCGTCATTCTTCTGGTCGACGATCTGGCCCGAGCGGAAACTTTTGTCCGACAATTGCTGCGGATCGGATTTGATCTGGTGATTGGCGTCGCTCCGCTGACCGTGCTGGCCGAAGCCGGATCCGCGCAAGTCTCCACGCCAGCGCTCCTGTTTTCCGAGTTGCCTTCTCTGCTCGCCAGCCCCACCCCTCCTCACGTCCTCGATGTGCGGCGCGCCGTGGAATTTCGCAGCGGCCACCTGCAGGGAGCGCAACACATCGCCCACACAAGACTGCGACTAAGGCTGAACGAAGTGCCCATGGACAAGCCTATCGCGGTGCACTGCGCCACCGGCGTGCGGGCCGTCGGCGCCGCCTCAGTGCTCGAACGCGCTGGCCACCAAGTGCTCTGCGTAAACGACGCTTGGAGCCACTGCCCTGCCACCCTGCGCTAGGTTACCCCCACCCCCAATGCCCACCATGGACCCCATCGCCCTGCTCTCCGGCCTCATGGTGGGCATCTCCCTCGGACTGACCGGCGGAGGCGGATCGATCTTTGCTGTGCCGCTCCTCGTCTATGCGCTCGGCCTATCAGCGACTACCGCCACCGGCCTCAGCCTCGGCATCGTCGGACTGACCGCCGGGTTCGGTGCGGCCCTCCGACTAGGCCGCGCCGAGATCGACTGGTCAGCCGGCATCGTTTTTGCCGCGTCCGGCATGGCCCTCGCCCCAGTGGGCGCGTGGCTTGGCCACCAGATGCCTCCGGCCTTGCTCTTGAGCGCGTTTGCCTGCTTGATGGGATGGGTCGGTTATCGGCTGTGGTGCGGCCGCTCTGCGGAAACCACGGCCCCCGGTCCTTGCGTCCTGCGGGCCGGCGGGCGGCGGGGATGGGCGTGCTACTTGCGCCTGCTGGCGGCGGGCAGCGCGGCCGGCATACTCTCCGGCCTCTTCGGGGTCGGTGGCGGTTTCATCATCGTGCCCGCTCTACTGTATGTGACCGGCATCAGCCTGCACCGCGCCATCGCCACTTCCCTGCTGGTCATTTTCCTCATCTCTTTGTCCGGAGTCACGGCCGCTCTCTCCCACGGCACCGTGTGGCCATGGCCTCTGGCCGCAGCCTTTCTCGCCGGTGGTCTCGCCGGCATGCTCGGCGGCAGCGCGCTGCGCCACCGACTGCCAGCCGCACTCCTCCAAAAAGTATTCGCCATCGGCATGTGGCTGGTCGCCGCCTTCATGCTGGCCAAAAACGCCCCCACACTCATCCGCGTCTGATTACCTCAGAAAGCACCCTCGTCACCACCGGGATCTACGCTCGCCTGCGCCATCCGCTTTACGCCAGCATGATGGCCATGGGGTTCGGCTGGGCCCTGCTCTGGTCCAGCCCCGCCGGAATGGTTCTCGCCGCCATCTTGGCCGTTTTTCTCGACGCCAAAGCCCGCCATGAGGAACGTCTCTTGTGCCAACACTTCCCCGATTACCCCCAATACAGGCGCCGCGTCCCACGCTACCTGCCACGGCCACCCGCTTAATCCGGGCCTTTCTCCCACTCAATCCGGGCATTCGTCCATTCAGAATGGCCTTTCGTCCATCGGGAGTAGTCTAAATCTGGCCTATTGGATAAAAAGCGTCTGGTTAACCGAGAACCTGCATGAAACCCTTAATCCCACTTCTTGTCACCTGCCTGCTCCTACCCGCGACGGCGCCTGTGCGTGCGGCTGAGCCTGCCGCTCCTGCCGCTCCTGCCGCCGACGGCAAACCTGCGCACAAGTTCCTTGGCGCCCCGGCCAGCGAGACGGCCAGCCTCGCTTACCGTCTGCTCGACATATGCCAGGAAGCCGCGGCCAATGATGTTGATGCCTTTGGGGCGCGACCGACCGTGCTTTCGCGCCAAATGGCGATCTGGGCGACCTCGGTTTACGATGCGTGGGCCGCTTATGACGACAAAGCGGTCGGCACCCGACTGGGCAAATCGCTGCGCCAGCCGAAAAAGAAGGCCACGCTCGAGAACAAAAAGAAGGCCATCGCGTACGCCAGTCACCAGGCTCTACTTTTCGTTTATCCAGACTCTAAAACGTTCCTGGAAGGGGCGATGAAAGAACTGGGGTACGATCCGACAGTTGTCAGCAAAGACCCAACCAAACCTGAAGGCATCGGGTATCTCGCTGCGCAAGCGGTCATTGAATACCGGAAGAACGACGGCTCCAACCATCTGGGCGCCGAGCAAGGGGGCAATGGCAAGCCCTACAGCGACTATACATTTTACCGGCCAGTCAATCTGCCCGACAAAATTATTGACCCCGACCGCTGGCAGCCCATCACCTTCACCAAACCTGACGGCACCAAGTTCACGCCCGGGTTTCTCACGCCTCATTGGTACCGGGTCAAACCCTTTGCCCTTGAATCGAGCGCCCAATTCCGGCCCGGCCCGCCGCCGTTGATGACCAGCAACCCCGAAGAACTGAAAAAAGAAACGGATCAGGTCCTCAAATATAATGCCGAGCTCACCAACGAGCAAAAAGCGGTGGTCGAGTTCATGCGCGACGGTCCGCGCAGCACCGGCCAAAGCGGTCACTGGCTTCGATTTGCTCAGGATGTTTCCCGCCGCGACCAGCACAACATCGATCAGGACGTGCAGCTCTATTTTGCCGTCGCCAATGCCGCCTTGGACGCGTTCATTTCCTGCTGGGAAACAAAACGATACTACGATAGCTCCCGCCCATGGACGCTGATTCACCACTTTTACAAAGGTCAAAAAATCACCGGATGGGCCGGCCCAGATGGCGGCACCAAAGAAATGAATGGTGAAGAATGGCATCCGTATTCGCCCGAGAGTTTCGTCACCCCTCCATTCCCCGGCTATACCAGCGGTCACGCCACCGTCAGCGCCGCTTGCGCCCGCATTATTCAGCTCTTCACAGGCTCCGAAAAATACGGCTTTGTCGAACGCCGCAAACATTGCGAAATGACCGAAAAATTAGGCGGAGAACTCGTCACGATCGATCTCTCGACCTGGGACGCGACGGCCGACATGGCAGCGCTCTCGCGCGCCCTAGGCGGATACCACATTCCGGCTGACAACAACATCGGTCTCGAAGTCGGCCGCACCATCGCTGTCTATAGCTGGCCCAAATATCAGGAATACTTCAACGGCACCGCCAAGGTCCGGCCCTGATCAGCTCCGCTGACACCTCCCTCGTAAGCGCCACTCGATCAGCCGCGCTGCGCCCTAGAACAGGGCCCAGCGCAGGCCCGCGCTTCTTCGTGCCTGCCCTCAGCCCCGAGGTGACCGTCCAGATAAAATCACCCCCAGAACGGTCCCGGGACGGCACACTGCGCCCCAAACCAATTACTTACGCTTAACCTAACCATCACTACCCCAACCATCGATGACCCCAACCCGACCGCCCGTCAATCGTCCCTTCGTGACGACAGTGTCCATCCTCCTCGGCACCACCATGCTGCACGCCGGCTCGCCGTCGCCAGCCATTGAAACTCCAGCCGTTGAAGTCGCAGAAACCCCAAAAACACCCGTTTTCGCCTGGGAGTTTCAGGAACGCGCCCGCTGGGAAATCAAAGACAATGCTTTTGATTTCAACGACTCAGTCGATTCACTCAACGACGACAACTGGCTACTTAATCGTTTTCGTATCGGACTCACCGTGAAACCAACCAGCTGGATCAGCCTTTATGCTCAGGGCCAGGACTCGCGCGAATGGTTCAGCAATCGGCCCAATACCCCCGGCGTTTCGGGAGCGGAAGGAACTGACTCCTTCGACCTGCGCCAGGCCCATATCACGCTGGCCGACAGCTCGAAATCACCCTGGAGCCTGCGTCTCGGACGCCAAACCCTCGCGTTCGGTGACCAGCGACTGGTCGGTCCGCTGGAATGGACCAATCTAGCCCGATCATTCGACGCCGTCCGGGTGACCCGCACGTCCGACCAGTGGACGCTCGACATCTTTGGCTCCAGCGTCGTAAAAGCTGAGCGCGGAAGTTTTAACGAAAGTGATTGGTTCAACGATGACGCCACGAGCCGAGATCAGGTCTTCAGCGGCGCGTATTTCTCGACCACCGCACTGGAGTTTCAAACCACCGATCTGTACGCCTTTCACCTGCACGAAAACGCCGAGGCCGGAGACACAAACTTCGTCACTCTTGGCACGCGCTGGAAAAGTAAGGACAAACACTTTGGCCCATGGGATTATACCGCGGAAATCGCCGCGCAATCGGGCGACGCCGCGGGCCGCGACTTGGCCGCTTTCGCTAGCACTCTCAGCGCCGGGTTCACTGTACCCGAGGGCGCCCTCTGGAAGTCGCGCTTTGCCCTTGAATACAGTTATGCCACCGGCGACAGCGATCCGCTCGACAACGACATCGGCACGTTTCAGAACTTGTTTCCAACCAATCACATCTATTACGGATTCATGGATGCATTTTCGTGGCAAAACATCCACGACCTCGCCATCCAATGGAAGGCGGCTCCATGGAAAAACATCACCACCCGCCTCGACTTCCATGCGTTCTGGCTGGCTGACACCAATGACTCTTGGTATCGGGCCAATGGCACCACCACCGTTCGCCCGCTCAACTCCGCAGCCCGCGCCGCCAGCAATTTTGCCGGCACCGAGGTCGATGCCGTCATCACCTGGCAGCCGTCCAAACAATTCGCCCTCGAGGCCGGCTACTGCCGGTTCTTTGCCGGCGACTACCTCGGCGACACTGGGGCCAGCGACGATGCCAACTTCGGCTACGTCCAGACCACCCTTTCGTTTTAAACGCCGCCCGGACTGTCCGGAAATAATCCACGCCGCCCGGCAAGCAGGAGCCCACCCACCTGCAGGCCGGACCGGCGGGGCGGCACTTAATCAGGCCCACGCCTCCTCCCGCCCGCCGGTAGACGTGGCCTTCGCCGTTGCACACGGCCCGCGCCCCAGTTAGCTTTTAGGCTCGAACGTCTCACGCCATGCCCGCCAAGATCATCTACACGCTCACCGACGAAGCCCCGCTCCTCGCCACCTACTCGCTACTGCCCATCGTGCAGGCCTTCACCAAGGCGGCAGGTATCGAGATTGAGACGCGCGACATCTCGCTCGCCGGCCGCATCCTCGCCCAATTCGGGCTGCAGGAAGACGATCTCAACTACCTCGGCAAACTCTGCCTCGAGCCGACCACCAACATCATCAAGCTGCCCAACATCTCAGCCTCAGTACCGCAGCTGAAGTCCGCCATCGCCGAATTGCAGGCTAAAGGCCACGACCTGCCCGACCTCCCGGAAAACCCGCAAACCGACGCCGCGAAGGAAATCAAAGCCAAATACTCGAAAGTCATGGGCAGCGCCGTCAACCCGGTGCTGCGCGAAGGCAACTCCGACCGCCGCGCCCCCAAAGCCGTCAAAGAATACGCCCGCCAGCACCCTCACTCGATGGGCCAGTGGTCGCCTGACTCAAAAACCCGGGTTGGCACGATGGGACAGGATGACTTCTTCTCGAACGAGAAATCCACCACCCTGACCGCCGCCACCGAAGTAAAGATCGAATTGACCACCCAGGACGGCCGCACCCTCACGCTGCTGCCGAAACTCGCCCTCCAGACGGGCGAGATCATGGACGCCACCAGCATGAGCCGGCGCGCCCTCATCACCTTTTTCGAAAATCAAATCGCCGAGGCCCAAGCGGACGGACTGCTCCTCTCCCTGCACCTGAAGGCCACCATGATGAAGGTCAGCGACCCGATCATCTTCGGTCACGCCGTTCGCACCTTCTTCAAAGACGTCATCGCCAAACACGGCGCCGCACTGACCGCAATCGGCGTCAACTTCAACAACGGCTTCGGCGACCTCGTGGCCAAACTCGATACCTTGCCCGCCCACCAAAAAGCGGAAATTGAGGCCGACATCGAAGCCGCCTACGCCCGCGGTCCAGCCCTCGCCATGGTCAACAGCGACAAGGGCATCACCAATCTGCACGTACCCAGTGACGTCATCGTCGACGCCTCCATGCCCGCCATGATCCGCGGCGGCGGCAAAATGTGGAATGCCCAAGGCCAGGAACAAGACACCCTCGCCGTCATCCCCGATAGTAGCTACGCCGGCATCTACCAAGCAGCCATCGACTTCTGCCGGGAAAATGGCACGCTCGATCCCAAAACCATGGGCAGCGTGCCCAACGTCGGCCTCATGGCCCAAGCCGCCGAAGAGTACGGCTCGCACAACAAAACTTTCGAAATCCCCGCCGATGGAACCGTGCGCGTCACCGACAGCGCGGGCACGGTGCTGTTCGAACACACCGTCGAAGAAGGCGATATCTGGCGCGCCTGCCAGACCAAGGACGCCCCAGTTCAAGATTGGGTCAAACTCGCCGTCAACCGCGCCCGCGCCTCCAACACCCCCGCCGTTTTCTGGCTCGATCAAAACCGCGCCCACGACGCCCAAATCATCGCCAAAGTAGAGAAATACCTCCAGAACCACGACCTCACCGGACTCGACCTCCGCATCCTGCCCCCAGCCGCCGCCTGCTCGTTCTCGCTCGAACGCATCGTGCAAGGCCTCGACACCATCTCCGTCACCGGCAACGTCCTGCGCGATTATAATACCGACCTCTTCCCCATCCTCGAAGTCGGCACCTCGGCAAAAATGCTTTCCATCGTGCCCCTCATGAATGGCGGCGGCCTGTTTGAAACCGGCGCCGGTGGCTCCGCTCCCAAACACGTGCAGCAATTCCTCGCGGAAAATTACCTGCGCTGGGACAGCCTCGGCGAATTCTTCGCCCTCGCCGCCAGCTTCGAACACCTCGCCGATACCTTCAAAAATCCCAAAGCGCGCGTCCTCGCCGAGACTCTCGACGCCGCCAATGGTAAGTTCCTCGAACACGATCGCAGCCCGGGCCGCAAACTCGGCACCATCGACAACCGCGGCTCCCACTTCTACCTCTGCCTCTACTGGGCTCAGGCGCTGGCCGGACAAAGCGCCGACCCCGAACTCGCGCGCGCCTTCGAGCCAATCGCCGCCGCCCTCAGCGCCAACGAACCAAAAATCGTCGCTGAACTCCTCGCCGTCCAAGGCCAGAAAGTCGACATCGGAGGGTATTACCAGCCCGACCACGACAAAGCTGACGCCGCCCTCCGTCCCAGCCCAACACTCAACGGCATTCTGGCCACCCTCTGAGGCCGCTCATCCGCGTTCGCATTCTCTCCCCACTGGCGGCCTGCCGATCTGGCGGCCGCCGATTACTAAGGGGGCCACACCCGAAGCCTTGAAATTAAGTCCGGCGAAGACCATCGCGGTCCCACCTCTGCGCCAGCAAAGGCCACCAGCGCCAGCCCCGACTGAACCGCCGATTTAAAACGGAAGCTGCCAGAAGTCGTCATCTTCCATTTCTTGTAAGTGCGTGTCGGCCAACTGATACAGGGTTTTCCGAGCCCCCGCATCACCCTTCTGCAGAGAGTTCAACAGTTCCTGATTGTCACGGACCTTGGCGGCAAGACTCTGCTTCAGTAGATCGGTCCGAGGGATGTGTCGGGAAAAATCATCCATAATCCTCCGGAGGGAGGAATACTGGGGCTCATCTATTAAAGTGAACATTCGCGACTTAACGTCGTCAATCTGCTCTTTCAGAATGAGCGAGTAGACTTTCAGTTTTTCATCACCCGCTGCCGCAAGATTGGACGCCTCCTCACCCAACCATTCCATCTCAATACGTAGCAACTCCCGCAAATCACCCGCCGCATGCGCGGAAGTGAGCCGCTTCATCCATTCCTCCTTGTTAGCCCTGAGATCCGGATTCGTCTCCAGATCCGGATGCAGAACTTTCGCCAGCTGTTTATAGATCGTCTTCAGATCACGCTGCTTTGCCTCCTCCACCGCCCGCTGCTTCCGCTCGCGTTCAATCTGACTCTTGGTCTGCTTGCGCGACAGCGGTCTGGCCGCCGCCGCCTTCGCCGCCGCAAAGCGCTCGTGCAGCTTTCGCATCCCTTCCTCCGGGTTCTGTCTTAGATCAATGTCACTGAGATCCACCTCAAGGCCCGCCTCCCGGGCGGTTTCCTCCATCATCGCGCGCAGATAATCAAAACCTTCCTCCATTTCCTCTGATTCGCTATCGATCCAGCCTGGGTCAATCTCCTCCATCAACTTCTCCAAAGCTTCCAACTGCGCCGGCGCCAAACCGCAGGTATCAACCACCAAATCCCTCGCCCTCTCCCGCAGTAAATCCTCCAGCGAATCCCGCCGACGATGGGTCAGTCTGAATGTGCCCAACGCATTCTGTAAATACATGATCAGCTCGAAATCGAGCCGATGCGTTTCTTCAATCAACGGCATCAGCTGATGAGCCAATGCGTCCATGATCCGGTCCAGCCGCACCCGTTCACGCTCGAACTTAGCGCGCGCAGTCTCGAGCTGCGCCATCAGCCTATTAAATTCAATTTGAGCCGGACTCAGGACCGCTCCCGCCGCAGCCTTGAGAACCAACGCCCCCTTGCTTTCCACTTTCAGAGGCACAGCCGCCACCGAAGCAGAATCGGCATTATCAGAAGAGCTTATCGACACAGCTAAAGGCTCAATGAAAGCGCCGACCAAGTCAAACGCCCACAGAAAATTTATTATTAACCGTTAAAAGAGAGTCATTTGTGCGGCCGCAGGCGTAGGCAGGACTTCAGCGGCGTCGCCGCTAGCGTCTGTGGCGACGGGTCGGGCCCGGGACGGCCGGCGTGTGACTCGAGCGGCCGTCTGGTCGGCGCCATCTTCCGGCGAGGCGGCATTGGACTCGAGGTGCGCCAAAATCACCCGGGCCCGAGTGATGATTTCGTCAGGGAGGCCGGCGAGGCGAGCCACGTGGATACCGTAGCTTTTATCGGCGGCGCCAGCGATGATTTTGCGAAGAAAAATGACCTGATCGTTCCATTCGCGCACGGCCACGTTGTAATTTTTCACGCCAGCGCGCGATTTGGCGAGCGCGGTGAGTTCATGATAGTGGGTGGCAAACAGGGCCCGAGCGCCAATGGTATCATGCAAATATTCGGCAATACTCCATGCCAAACTGAGACCGTCGAACGTGCTGGTGCCGCGCCCGATTTCATCAAGGATGATCAAGCTGCGCGGGGTGGCATTGTTGACGATCATCGCTGTTTCGTTCATCTCGACCATGAACGTCGACTGTCCCCGGGACAGGTCATCACTGGCACCCACTCGCGTGAAAATCCGATCGACCAAGCCAATCTCGGCGCTGGCGGCGGGAATGAACGACCCGGTCTGGGCCATCAGTGTGAGCAAGGCGACCTGGCGGATGTACGTACTTTTCCCGGCCATGTTGGGACCGGTGATGATATGGAGACGCGCCTGCTCCGGCTCCAGCGCGACGTCATTCGGCACGAAGCGTTCACCTCCGGCGACCTGATCGAGAACGGGATGGCGTCCGTCCTTGATGTAAAGAGCGCGACTTTCGTTGAGCAGCGGACGGCAATAATTAAAGAGGCGCGCGGTTTCGGACATGGCGGCCAACACATCCAGCGTACCGACGGCGGCGGCCGTGGTCTGCAAATCATCCAACCGTTCGGTGATGCCGGCGCGGAGTTCGTGAAAGAGCTCCATTTCCAACTTTTTAGCGCGCTCTTCGGCGCCGAGGATCTTGTCCTCGATTTGTTTCAATTCCGGAGTGATGAAACGTTCCGCATTCACCATGGTTTGTTTCCGGTGGTAATGGGGCGGGGCCTTTTCCGCATTGGCTTTGGAGATCTCGATGAAGTACCCGAAGACGCCGTTGTAGCGAATTTTCAACGACTTGATGCCCGTCGCCTCCATCTCGCGCGTCTGGAGCTGGGCGATCCATTCTTTGCCCTGACCGGAAGCATTGCGCAGGTCATCGAGTTCCTGATGATAGCCGTCACGGATGAATCCGCCTTCCTTGATGGTGGCGGGCGGCTCGTCGATGATAGCGCGGTCGATGGCGGCGGCCAGCTCACTGAAATCCGCGACCTCGGCGAGCAGGGCGGCGGCCAGTCCTGATGTCGAAGCGGGAGCCGAAGGATCCGGGGGCGCGCCGTCGACGCGATCCTCGGCGATCACGCTGGCCAGCGAAGTGCGCAGGTCTGGCAAGATTTTGAGAGAGGCGCCGAGCGCCTGCAGGTCACGGCCGTTGCCACTCCCCTGACTGAGGCGGCCGGCGGTGCGTTCGATGTCTTTGACGCCTTTGAGCTGATCGCGCAGGGCACCAAGCAGGGACGGGCGCTGGATGAGGGTAGCGATGACATCCTGCCGTGCTCGGAGGGTATCGAGGTCGCGCAGCGGGCGAAGGATCCAGTCGCGCAAGCTACGGGCGCCCATTGGGGTGGACGTGCGATCGAGGGCTCCGAGCAGGGTGCTGGTTTTGCCAGCGCGGCTCTGCACGAGATCGAGGTGTTGTTGAGCGGCGCTGTCGAGAATGACAAAACTACTGGTCTGATACGGCTGGAGTCGGCGCAGGTGACTAACCGTTCGCTGCAGCGAGTGTTTGAGGTAGTGGAGGATGGCCCCGGCGGCGCCCACGGCGGCGGTCATGCTGGTGCAGCCAAAACCATCCAGTGATTGCACCTTAAAATGTTCCCGCAGCGTGAAGACGGCTTGGTCGTAGAGAAAAGCGTAGCTGTCGTGGACCTGAGCCGCCGGAAGTCGGCCGAAGGTGACTGCCTGTTCGGCGCTGAAGAGCACTTCCGCCGGGCCCAGACTGGCCAGTTCATCCTCGAGAGCGCGGGCATCTGTGAATTCCGCGAGCCGGAACAAACCGGTCGTATGATCGGCGTAGGCCAGCCCGAGAGTTTTACCCTCGGCGAAAACGGCGGCCAGATACAAAGGCCGGTCGTCATCCAGCATGGCCATGTCGCTGACGGTTCCCGCCGAAATGACTTGGCTGATTTCCCGGGTGGTCAGTTTTCCGGCGATGGGTTCGCTTGTTTGCTCGGCGATGGCCACGCGTTTCCCGGCCTTGACCAGCCGACGCACGTACCCCGGAGCAGCGTGAAACGGCACACCAGCCATCGGAATGCCATTCCGCTTGGTCAGCGTCAGACGAAGGATGTCTGCGGCCGTCTGCGCATCCTCGAAAAACATTTCGTAAAAATCCCCGAGACGGAACAGCAGCAAGACATCGGCGGGCAGTGTCTGCCGCATCGCGTGATACTGCTTCATCATCGGGGTCAACTCGGCGGCCATGAACCTGAATGTGGCAGGACCGTGAGAAGGCGCAAGAGGAGGCGGCTCTCGACGTCTGGATTCCCCAGCGTACGAATGAACGGCTCGCGGAAGAAAGCCCGGCCGCCGTCTAGGCCGGGCGAAGGCGTCACATCGCGCGGGGTTGCGTGCGGCTCGATCATCAGCCATGATGTCATTTTGTGACGGCATGATTCCACCTGTTCCGAGTCCCACCGGCGACATTCTTTTCGCCTTTCTCAGCATTGTGCTGGAGGGTGCGCCGTATCTACTGCTCGGCACGCTGATCTCCGGTTTCATTGACGCGTATTTGCCGTCCAACGCCATGGACCGCCTGCTCCCGCGCCGACCCATCTTTGCTATTCTCGTGGCCGGACTGCTGGGTGGGTTTTTCCCCGTCTGTGAATGCGCCGTTGTGCCGGTCATCCGGCGGCTGCTGAAAAAAGGTTTACCTCTGAGTTGTGCCGTCACCTACATGCTCTCGGCGCCGATCATCAATCCCGTGGTGGTCCTGAGCACACTTTCCGCCTTCAAAGGGCAAAATCCGGTGTTCATGACCTGTTCACGGCTCTTGATGGCGTATATCGTCACGGTGATTATCGGGTTTATTGTCAGCCGTCTACGAGTGGACCGCGTTCTACGAGACCATGTACTGGCTGATGGTGAAACGTCTCATTCGCACGCCCACGGATCTCATGACCAGCGCGTCACCCATGCCCTGCGAGTGGCCCGAGCTGATTTCCTGGATACCGCCATGTATTTCGTCATCGGCGTCTTGATCACCTCGGTCTTCAACACCCGGCTCGTGGTCCTGCCGCAGGCGCAGGGAGCGATTGGCCTGCTGAGTGGAAACGATGCGCTAGCCATCCCTGGACTGATGGCCCTCGCTTTTGTGCTGTCTCTCTGCAGCACGACCGACGCTTTCATCGCTGCTTCCCTAGCAGGGTTTTCGTGGGTCGCCCGGCTGGCCTTTCTCGTCTTCGGGCCGATGGCGGATCTGAAGCTCATCTTTTTGTATTCCAGCGTCTTCAAAAAGGCCTTTGTGGCGCGCCTCATTCTGGGCTTGCTGCTCTTGGTCGCCCTTCTCTCCGTGGCTTGGAAATACGCCGCCCCACCCCTGCTCAACTTGATCCATGGCCCCGCCCTCTGACCACGACCATCACGGCCACCGCTGTAGCCATGATCACGATCACGATCATGAAACGGCTCATTCCGACCATGTCCACGGGCCCGAATGCGGCCACGGGCCAGGCCATAGCCATGGGGCAACCGGCTCTCCCGCGGCTGCTTTCCCCTGGTCACGCGTGGCCCCATGTTTTCTGCTCCTCCTCTGGGGCGGCGTCATGGTTTATTATTTCGCCAGCGGCCGGGTCATTCATTACCTGACCGGATTTGGCGGTTTTCGTCTGCAGACCTTGATTTGCGGTCTACTGCTTTGCGTCCTGGCCGCCTTTGAGCTGCTCGTGCGCCCGGTCCCGGCCGGGTCCGAGTCCGAATCGGATGCCGAAGAATGCCGCGGCTGCGGCGGTGATCACGACCACTCCCACGACCACTCACACGACCACGGTCATGGAGGATCCAGCGGCGGTTGGGTAGCCAAAGCGCTTACATTTCTGATCTTGGCGGTGCCCTTGAGTGCCGCGGCACTTTATTCCCCGGACCGGTACAGCGACCAATTTTTCATCAACAAAGCGAATGCGGTGACGAGTTCGAACACCGGGGCGCTGGGTGGAGGCGGGGTCGACTTGGCCAAGCGGGCGGCCAAGGCACGGCCGCTGCCGGGCGCGGCCGACGGGACAGCGGCGGCGGCGGGTGGGTCGACGGCTTTTACGGTGGACGAGCTGGAGCGTTTGAGTGGTGGGCGCACCCCGGAGGGGAATATTCCCCTGCAGCTGGTGGAATTGTTTTACATGCCTGCGCAGACGCGTGATGTGCAGGAAGTTGTTTCCACTCAAGTCATTGAGACGACGGGACAGGCGATCAAGGACAAGCAGGATCCGACGAAAATGCGGCTTTTCCGTTTGATGATGACGTGTTGTGCGGCCGATGCGCGACCGATTTCGATCCCGGTGGAATTTACCGAGGCGCCGCCGTCGTGGCGGGAGATGGGGTGGTATAAAGTGACGGGTACGGTCGAGTACCGGGAGATCAACGGCGAGCAATCGACGGTTTTCAAAGCTTCTGCGCTGACCCCGGGCAAACCACCGCGTCAGCAGATGATGTATTAGGCCGGGCCGCTGAGCGATGCCCCCGTCGGCGGAGATATGAGCCTGTGAGCTGCAGACGCGGGCTGGAAATCGCTGCCGCTATATTCTTTGGGGCGCGCCTTTGGGCCTGCGGCGATCACGGCGCCGGTGGCCATTGTTTTTATTCGGGCGGATTGGGCAGCATGCGCATCGGTTTTGGTCCGAGCGGCAGGTGGATGGTGATGCGGGTTCCCATTTTTTCCGCGCTTTCGACGGCGATTTCGCCGCCGTGTTCGCGCACGATGCGGCGGACGATGAGCAATCCCAAGCCGGTGCCTTTTTCTTTGGTGGTGTGGAACGGTTCGAACAAGTGTCCCATTTGTTCTGGCGGGATACCGGATCCGGTGTCGGTGACGGTGACGCTGACCTCATAATCAGCGAGGTCACTGCGAATAGTGATTTTTCCGCCCGGAGGGGTGGCTTGGGAGGCGTTGCGGATGAGGTTATAAAACGCCTGTTTCATTTGCCCGGGGTCGACCCGCAGCAGCGGCAAGTCGGCGCGCAATTCCAGCTTTAGCGTGAGCCGGCGATCGGTGATTTCGGGTTCGAGAAAACGCGTGGCGTCGCGGATGAGTTGGTTCAAGTCTTCCAGCTCCAACTGCGGGCGGGTTGGCCGGATGGCGGAAAGGAACTGGGCAATGATGAAATCGAGCCGTTTAATTTCTCCACGCGCGATGTCGAGTTGATCGCGCACTTCGGCGTGGGCTTGCGGCGATGATTTGCGTAATTTCCGTTCGAGGAGCTGGAGGTGAATATTGAGAGAATTGAGTGGATTGCCGAGTTCATGAGCCACCCCGGCGGCGAGCAGGGTCAGGGCATTGAGTCGTTCGGACTCGATTTTTTCCTCGGTCATGCGGCGAGTCTGCGTCAGGTCGCGCACGAGCAACACAAAGCCGAGGTGTTCGTCATCTTCCGGGCCTGGTTTTTCACCGGCATCGGTGATGGGGGCGAGATAGAGATTGAGGAACCGGCTTTCCGGATAAAACAGCTCGAAGTCGCGGCTAATCGCGCGTGAGCCGTCGACGGCCAGAGCGCCCCACGACAATCCGGGGATAATTTCCGACAATGCTCGCCCCACGGCTTCGGATGGTTCCACGCCAAAAAGCCGACCAGCGGCGCGATTGATGAACGTCGCTTGGCCGTCGGGGGTCAAGATCAGCACTCCCTCTTGCAGCGCCTCAAACACCTTCTCCAGAAACCCCTTCTCGCGAATGAGCCGGAGCAACACCGACTGCACCTGATCCGGACTGACCCGGTCCAAGCGATCGAGCAGCTTATCAAGAAAACTCGGCGTCATCTCAGCGGGCGAAAAACGGATTGCCAGATCGTTCGGCTCCAACAGTCGTCGCGCCGCCGTGGCCTGGTAGGAGCACGGTCCGGTCCGGCAGCGTGAACAACTTTTCCCGAATGCCCGTCAGCAGCAATTCCTCGCTGCCACCGGGAAAATCAGTCCTCCCGACACCTTGCGCAAAAACCGTATCCCCGCAAAAACACACGGCCTCTGCTTCATGATAGAAACACACGCTGTCCGGTGAATGCCCAGGCACATGCCACACCTTCAATCCCGTACCGGCCACCACCACCTCTTCGCCTGCCCCCAGGCCCGTGCCCCCCAGCACGTCCGTCACCGTGTAGGGCGTAACCTGCAACGGCCACCCGGTAAGCTGCGAAAACATGCGGTCCAACCACAACTCCGGAGCCGGTTGCGTCCACGCCACCACCGGACATCCATGGTCCGCCACCACCTGCGCCGCATCCATCACATGATCAAAGTGATGATGCGTCAGCCACAAGGCGTCGACTTTTACCCCCAGCCCTCGCACCCACGCCGCACAATCCTCCGGCGCATCAACCAGCAGCCGCCGGCCCCCGGTTTCCACGAGATATCCGTTGGTCTGGCAAAATCCGCCCGTAAAAACATTCCATGTCATCACACCATTGTGGGCCAGACCCGCGGCCGAGACAAATTGTAACCGCGGCCGTATCAGTTGCGCCCACCGCGCGGTCGCGCCGTCTCGCCACCCCGTTCGTTTTACAAGTCTGACTCGCGGGCGATGATGCGCGGCGCGGGCGGCAGGGCATCGAGAAAGATACGGCCGTATTGTTTAGTGAGAATCCGGTTATCGAGGATGACGGCGATGCCGTGATCTTTCTGGGTGCGGATCAGGCGTCCGACGCCCTGCCGCAGTTTCAGAACGGCTTCAGGCACAGAATATTCCATGAATGGATTACCTCCGCGTTCCTCGATGGCTTCGAGCCTGGAGGCGGTCAGCGGGTGGTCGGGAACCGCGAACGGCAGCCTCGTAATAATCACATTGGAAAGCGCCTCGCCAGGCACGTCGACCCCGGTCCAGAAACTCTCCGTACCAAACAACACGCTGGAGACGTTCTCGCGAAAGTCGCGAATGATCTGGTGCCGGGGTTTGCCGGCGCCCTGAATCAGCAGCTCCCACCCCTGGCGTGCGCAAAACCCCTGCAGCCGACCCGCCATATTTTGCAGCAGCTTGTAGCTGGTAAACAACACAAACGCGCGCCCTTTGGAGAGGGTGAGATAATGCGCAATCCATTTCTCCAGGGCCTCGTCAAAAGTGGGCGCGGCCGGTTCCGGCATGGTTGGCACCAAGTGCAGAGTCATTTGCTTGGCGTAGTCGAACGGGCTGCCGATGCGCAGCGCCTCCACTTCTTCAGCTCCAACGCGGTCGCGAAAATACCGAAGATCCTGCTCGCCCATGCCGAGCGTCGCGCTGGTCAGCAAACAGGACAGGCCACGATTAAAAAGCATGGCCCGCAGCGCCTCAGCCACGTCGATGGGAGCGGTGCGCAGCGCGAGCGACTCCGACAGCCCCGTCGATTTCTCCACCCAGTAGACGTGTTCTTCAAGATCCTGGTCGAGAAACTGCCGGATACCAACGCGCGTTTCGGCCAGACGGCGCCGGGATTCCTGCAATTCCGTTTTGCTGGCGCCATCGGGCATGTTTTCACATACTTCGACCAGACGTTTTTCCAGGGCAAGCAGGGCACCCGCGGCCGAGTGTTCGACCAATCCGGCGCGGCGCACACGGTGTTCGCGTGACGGACCGCGGAACTGGCAGGCGCGTCCGACTTCGTCGAAAAAGTCATCGAGGGCGGTACTGAGCGAGAGGCAGAGCCGCACCCCTTCGGCGTCGGCCGCAGCGACCAACGCTCCTTTGCGGGTGCGCGAATTATAGAGGCGGCCAAGCTGGAAGCGCAGGCTGCTTTGCGACAGGTTCAGTCCGAGCTGGCGGGCGGCGACATTTTCTAGGGTATGCGCTTCATCAATGACGAGGAAGTCATTAGGAAAAAGAAAGCTATCACCGCCTTGGAGGGTGTCGGTGTCATCAGCTGACGCCATCAGTGTGAACAGCAGCGTATGGTTGAGAACGATGACGTGAGCTTCAGCGATTTGTTTACGGGCTTCTTGGTAGAAGCAACCGCCTTTGGCCCCGCAGAGGCGGGCGGTGCAAGCGTGCGGCTCGCTGCAGACTTGCGACCACACTTTTGGATCCGGGCTGAACGGCAGGGTGCTGAGTGTGCCGTCGGTGGTTTGACGGGACCACGTGCGGATTTGCCGCAATTCTTCCAATTCGCCGCTGGTGAAAAGGTCATCGGACGAACGGATGGCGCGCTCGAGGCGGGTTGGGCACAGGTAATTGCCACGACCTTTGAGCAGCACGGCCTTGAACGGCGGGATGGCGCGCCCGCCGCCAAGCAGGCTTTGCACGATGGGGATGTCCTTCCCCATGAGCTGTTCCTGCAGATTGATGGTATGTGTTGAGAGTACTGCTTTCCGACCTTTTTCGAGGGCGTGGACGACGGCTGGCAGCAGATAAGCCAGCGATTTTCCGACGCCGGTGCCGGCCTCCACGACGAGGCAGCGGTCCCGTTCCAAAGCGGCCGCCACCCGCACGGCCATTTGCTGCTGTTCGGCCCGGTACTCAAAGTCATCCGACCGCGAGAGCAGCCCGTGGTCCGAGAAGACCTCGTGGATGCGCTCGGAGAGAGGAGCTTTGGTTTCAGCAGACATGCAGACACTCATGGTAAAGAGCGCAGGGTGGGCGTCGAGGTGATTTGTCTGGCGGCGCGGCGCTCTTTCCTGCAAGGTGCAGGGCATGACTTCTTGGCATGATCCTCGCCGCCGCCGCACGACCCGTCGGCGGTGGATGACGATCGCGGCCGGCGCACTGACGTGTTACGTCGCTTCATACGCCGCGTTTTCCAGCTGGGGGCAGTACGTGACCCCGGCCGCGGACACCCCGGCCATGAACAGCGCCTCGGGTCCGGTCCAGCTCTGGGCCCCGGGAGAGTTTTATGATCACTCGGTGCGTCAGTGGAAAAAGAGCCACACTCTCGTCTACGCTCCCTTGGTCTGGCTCGATCATCAGTTTTGGCATCCGCCGGTCACGCGGCCCTGAACACCGGCGCCAACTCAGTGTTTCGGGGCCCCCACCACCTGCTCCGCCATCTCGGCCCGCTGCTGGGCCAGCATACGATCCGCCACTTCCGTGATCATTTCTTCCAGCAGCAGGCGCAAATGGCTGCACGGGCGGTAATCACTGGGAGCAATATGTTTGACCCGATTGGCATGAGTGCTGAGCTGGTAACATTTGCGAAAGCTCCCCCGGCCTTGATCCTGAGCATTGTAGATAGCAATCGCCTGACCGCCGTACTGGCGGACGACGGTGAAGCACGGCACGTCTGTCGGGCCGTCGCCCAGATAGATCATATTAGGAAATGGCACGCGCCGCAGGTGGGCGGGCATGTGATCATTGACATCCTGATGGGGACCGGTCAGGCCTTTATTGATGCGAAAAAGGTACTGCGTCTTCTGCGTGTGACTGATGACCCGCTTGGGGAACGTAATGCGACCGCTGTCATCCTCAGCAAATTCGCAGCCAAAAATCGCCGTCATGTGCGGCGCGAGACGTGACCCGTCAATCAACTCCTTCAATCCGGAACTGACCACATAATGCTCCAAACGAATGTCCATCGCACGATGCGCCGGCGTCAATACCGCCTCCAACTCGCCAAAAATCTCCGGCACCCCAGGGAAAAATTGCAGCCCGCGGCCCAACTCGCGAAGCTGCGCGTTGGTCGGACGGTCAAAACTCAGGTAATCCAACAAAACCTTCAAATACGCCAGCTCGCTGTCATACCCTTCCTCCGCCACCAACGCTTGGCACTTTTTCCAGAAGGGCGCGGGTTTGATCCCAAAATGCGGGAACATCACGTCGTCCTGCATGTAGGTGGGGCTGAGCGTCTGGTCGTAGTCGTAGACCAGGCCGATAATATTTTGGGGGGCGGACATGGGAAAAAAGCGGATGAAAGCAGGGATGGGAAGGCAATGGTACCGGCATGACGCGACGGCGATTACTGGCAGGTGGAATTACGGCACTGGCCCTGCCAGTGCAAGCGTGGTCCGAGACCACGGTTCCACAGCGCCGAGAATACGTCGCCCCGCACATGGGCACCCTCTGGCGCCTCGTTTTTTTTGAAGACGACCCGGCCCGGGCCCGGGCCGCACGCGATGCCGCCTGGGATCGGCTGACCAACCTCAACGCACGCCTGTCGGACTACCTCGACGACAGTGAAATTTCCCGCCTCGGCCGGCACGGGCGCCTCGACGCCCCCAGCGACGACCTGCGGCGCGTCCTGACCGCCTCCCGCACGATCGCCGAAGCCACCAGCGGCGCGTTCGACATCACAGTCGGACCGCTCATTCAGCTGTGGCGCACCGCCCGCAAGGAGAAACGCCTTCCGCCCGCCGCAGCCATCGAGGCCGCACGGAAACGGGTCGACTGGCGCGCCGTCGAGGTCACTGATGACGCCGTCATTTTTCACACTCCCGGCGGCCGCCTTGATCTGGGCGGCATTGGCAAAGGGTTTGCTCAGGATGAAGTAGTGCGGCTCCTGCGGGAGAGCCATGGTCTAACCGCGGTCTTGCTGGATGCGGGCGGGGGCGTACTCACCGGGGATGCCCCGCCACAACAGGACGGATGGTCTGCAGGCATCGACTCCGGCGACTCAGCAGGCGCACCCACCACCCTGAAATTAAAAAACCAAGCACTGGCCACCAGCGGCGACGCCTACCAATTTGTCGAAATCGATGGCGTTCGGTATTCTCACATTGTCGATCCGACCACCGGCCTCGGCCTCAGCGAGCGCCTGCAAACGAGCGTCGTCACCGCCAGCGCCACCACCGCCGATGCCATGGCCACCGCCCTCTGCGTCATGGGAGAAACCAAAGCGCGCGCCCTGCTCGCCACCCGCCCGGAAATCAACGCCCAGATCACGTCCGTCCAGCCCAACGGCCAGCCGCGAACATGGGAATCCGCCGGATTCGCCCGCCTCACCAGCGCTAGCTAAACCGCATTCACCCACCACCCCGCCCCGCCCACCCGCGGCAATACCACTTGCCAGATCAGCTGCTGATCGATTATCCGCCACCGATCCGTCACCATGGCCCGTCTCATCTTCAATCCCGGCAGCAGCCAAGTCTTCGACTTCGACCTCTCCGCCTCCCTCGTCACCATCGGACGCGCCAGCACCAATGACATCGTCATCGACAACACGTGGATCTCGTCCCACCACGCCAAATTCGAGCTTTCCGGCGGAGCCGTCACCGTGATCAGCCTCGGCAGCCTGCATGGGGTGCCCTTGAAAGAATTCAAACGCGTGGGAGGAGCGTATGTCCTCACCGATCTTGATTCCCATAATGGCGTGACCGTCAATGGTAAACGCATTCAATCGACCCGCCTCCAGTCCGGCGATATCCTTGCTTTTGGCCAACTCGAAGCCGTCTTCGAGGATTCCCCCGAAACCGGAGACGCGGGCCACCCGCCAGTGATAGCCCCGGCCCTGATCGCCCCGCCAGCGCGGGAACCAGCGGTGGCCTCACCAGCCCCGGAAAGACGGCTCGCGGCAGCGGTGGCGCCAAGAGCGGCAGCGGCGGCGACCGTTCCGCCACCGGACGAAAAAGCCGGTTTGTCCGGCGGGCTGGGCGAAGGTGAAGTCGCCATACCAGCACGGGGATTGATTCAACGAATTGATCTTTTGGACGACCTGATGGTGAAACTGGAGAAAAATGCACCGGGGTCGGCGGCGCCGCTGCGCCCGCTGCGGGCCTCACTTTTAGAGTTACTGCACGAGCATGGGATTGAGCCGTACGTGGTGGCGCCCGGGCAATTGCTGGATGTGGCCACGCGCAAGCGGATCACCATTATGGAGCCAGCGCGGGAAGGCGACGGCCCGACTGAAGTGGCGGAAATTTTTCGGCCTGGTTACCAGCTGAAGGACGACGATGCCCGAGGAGCGAGCGGTCGAATTTTGCGCAAGACCGAGGTGAGCACCCGGCGGCGACCGGGTTCCGGCGCGCAGGCGTAAATTGAGGTGTAATTTCACAACCCATGGTCCCCGCCGCCACACCCGTGTCGCAAGAAGTTGTCCTGGTGGGGGGCGGCCACAGTCATGCGCTTGTGCTGAGGATGCTGGGAATGCGGCCATGGCCGGGAACCCAAGTCACGCTGGTCAGCGATGTTTCCCACGCGCCTTATTCAGGCATGCTCCCCGGACACCTCGCCGGAATTTATTCATGGGAGGAAACTCACATCGACCTGCGGCGGCTCTGCGCGTGGGCCGGCGCCCGCTTCATTCACGCCGCCGCCGCCGGACTGGACCTGCCACGAAAACAACTCCAGCTGCATGACCGCCCGCCGCTCGGGTTCGATGTGGTCTCGATCAACATCGGAAGCACGCCGTCGCTCGGCAGCGTGCCCGGAGCGGCCGCCTGCGCCACTCCGGCCAAACCCGTGCCCCTACTGCTGGAGAAATGGGAGGCTCTTGTCGCCGCCGCGGCCGATGGCCGCCACCTGCGGGTCGTCATCGTCGGAGCCGGAGCGGGAGGAGTGGAGGTCGCCCTCAGTTTGAAAGCGCGGCTAGGCGCGGCCCTGACCGTCTCCCTGGTGCATCAGGGAGCCACCATCTTACCGACCCATAACCCGGGCGTCCGACGCCACCTGCAGAGCGCCCTGCACCAGGCCGGCGTCACCGTACTCACCGGACAGCCAGTCACCGCCGTCCATCCGGGCGCAGTCGACCTGCAGGACGGCTCCCGCCTCGAAGCCGATGCCGTGATTTGGACCACTCACGCCGCCGCCCCGCCCTGGCTGAGGACCAGCGGTTTGGCGCTCGATGACCACGGGTTTATCGCGGTCGACCCCACCCTGCGCTCGCTCAGCCATAGTTTTGTCTTTGCGGCGGGCGACTGTGCGAGCGTCCTAACGGCGGCGCGTCCAAAATCCGGCGTGTTTGCCGTGCGCGCAGCGCGTCCGCTTTTCACCAATCTTGGCCGCTGGCTGGATGGGCGCCCGCTCAAGCCGTGGCGGCCGCAATCACAATTTCTCGGATTGATTGGCACCGGGAGCGGGAGGGCGGTCGTTTCGCGCGGCCGGTGGACAGCTGAAGGCGCTTGGGCATGGCAATGGAAAGACCGGATCGATCGCGCCTTCATGCGCCGGTTCTCAGAACTGCCGCCCATGGACCGGACGGCCCGCGTGCCTGATCGCCCGCGATCCCAGACGGCCGCCACCGCCCTCGAACGCAAAGCCACCATGCGCTGCCTTGGCTGCGCCGGCAAAGTAGGCGGCTCGATCCTCCATCGCGTGCTGGTCCGCCTGCGAGCCACCCACCCGGCCGTCGTCTGCGTGCCGCCAGACCGTTCCGACATCATGGCCGGACTGGACGCGCCCGATGACGCCGCCGTTTTCCTGCCTCCACCCGGCCGCCCCGTAGTCCAGACGATCGACCACCTGAGCGCCCTCGTGACGGATCCATTTATTTTCGGACGCATTGCCGCCTTGCACGGTATGAGTGACATCGTGGCCATGGGAGCCGAACCTCACAGCGCCCTCGTCACGGCCCTCGTCCCGTTCGCCGCCGAGTCGGTGACCGAAGAATGGCTGACGCAGCTCCTCGGGGGCGTGGCAACGGAACTAGGCCGCATGGGCGCCCTGCTGCTCGGAGGCCACACCGCCGAAGCCCCAGCCGCCGCCCTGACCCTCGCCTGCACCGGACTCGCCGGCCCCAGCCCGCTCTGGCGGAAAAATGGTCTACTTCCAGGCCAGACGCTCATCCTCACCAAACCCCTCGGCACCGGCACCCTGTTCGCCGCCGCCATGCGCCACGCCGCTCAAGGCCGGTGGATCGACGCCGCCATCGCCTCGATGCTCGTCTCTAACCAGCCCGCCGCCCGCCTCGCCCACACCCACGGCGCCACCGCCGCCACTGACATCACCGGCTTCGGCCTGCTGGGACACGTGGGCGAAATGACCCGCGCCTCCAACGTGGCCGCCCGCCTCGATCTCGACTCGCTCCCAATCCTGCCCGGAGCCGCCGCCTGCGCCGCCCTCGGCCTGCTTAGCTCACTCCATGAAGACAATGCCCGCCTGCTCGACAGCGTCTCCGGCGCCGCCGATCTAACCCACCACCCGCACTTTCCCTTGCTGAGCGATCCCCAGACATCCGGTGGCCTGCTGCTGGCCATTGACCCGTCGCAGGCGCCTGCATTACTGGAGGCGCTGCGCTCCGGACCCGCTCCCGCCGCCGCCATCATCGGATCAACTTATCCCGCCAATTCAGACCCAACATCTCTCATTTCGCTTAGATCCCGGAAATGTCAGGAAACGCGAAGGATGTGAAATCTGATGCCCCCGGCGTCAACTTTTACTAGCGCGGCCATTTCATCTGTGGCAATTCAGCGACCCGATGCGTCTGTGCTTCTCGTTTTCCACCGCCCTGCTGCTTTCCTTGGTCATGCTGCCGGGGTCACTTGCGGCTGCGCCGGAAAAAAAACCCGCCGCTCCAGCCACTCCGGCGAAGAAGCCGGCCGCAGCCAAAACCGCTCCAGCGAAGCCGGCTCCAGCCAAACCCAAGCCAGCACCGGCACCAGCACCGGAGGAGGATGGACCAGGGCCAGGAGCTAACCGCGCCGCGGCCACGCCTGACCCTAACCGAGCGAAAGCCTTGGTTCGCGCTATTACGGCCCAAGAAAAAAGCGAAAAAGCAGGCGACGTCTTTCGTCAATTCATGGAGGGCAATCCGGAGCAACGGTCACAACTGGTATCCGATCCGGCGAAAAATTCTGCGGAGGCCCTGAAATATTTCACGGAGAGCCCGAATCGCGACTTCAAGCCACTCAGCATTCAAATTCTTGGCACGGTCACATCTCCGAGTGTGCCGGACCGCGTCTTTTTCCCGTATTTCGTAGCCACCGACAAAAACCCACTGGGTTTTGTCACGGTCGTGGTCGAGACGGCGGATGGATTTCGGGTCGATTGGGCGTCATTCAGCCGCGGCCATGATTCCACCCTTGAGTCGTTTCTGAGCGAGAAAAAACCTGGCTCAAGCCTGAGCGCGTTGATTGGAATTTCCCGGACCCACATCTTCGGCGACGAAGGCCCAGCCGGCGGCGAGGACAAATTCCACGCGTTTTCCATCGAGATGCCTCCGCCACCGCTGACCGAAGACGCCCCCAAAGCGTTTATCGAGAAAGAGTCCGAGACAGGCACGATGATCGCCTCCAAGCTCGGCTGGACCCGCGGTCATCTCTGCTGGCTCACCATCGGCTGGGAAGGAACCAGCACCCCAATCCTCAAAATTAAAGCCTACCAGCCCTACGCGAAATAGCGTATCTTCACCCGTCTACGCGCTCTGACCGCTGTTCTCATCACCTGATTTTCATGGACTCCCCATCACTCTCCATCTCACTCTCCGAACTGGATCTCGCGCCCGACTGGGCCTCGCAGCTTCGCGACAAACCATCTGAGCAGGTAGTCTGGGGCCAAGTGGCCGTCCGCGACCGCGACCGCGGCCCTCGTCCTGGTGGTCGCGGCCCCGGCGGTCCTCGTGGTGACGACCGTGGCCCTCGCCGCGATGACCGCGGCGGCCCGCGTCCAGGTGGACGTGGTCCTGGCGGTCCTGGAGGCCCCGGCGGTCCTGGTCTTCGTGGTCCCGGAGGCCCTCCTGGCATGCGCAGCGGCCCGGGCGCTCCCCGCGGTGATCGCGGCCCTCGTCGCGACGGCCCACCCCGCGATGACCAGCGTGGCGGCCCAAGAGAATTCAGCCGTGATGGCCAAGGACCACCGCGCGGTGGTGGCCGCCGCGATGACCGCGGAGGTGCCCGTTTCGGCCGTCCCGATGATCGTCCCGCTTTCGTCCCGCCCGCCCGCGGCTGGCTGGCGACCGTTCTGCCTGAACCCTCAGGCGTCGAAAACCTGACCATTCAGATCAAATCAACCGGCCGCGCCTATCAAGTCTTTGATCTGGCTCGCCTGTTCATCAGCAAACCCGAACGCGTCCGCATCCGCTTGGAACCCATGCGTGGTGAACGGGTTGACCCATTGATCCTTTGCGCTCCCGATGGCTCCCTCTGGCTGACCCGCGATGAAGCCCGTCGCCACTTCAGTCGCGCCGGACTGCTTTCTCACTACTTCCGTGAGGAAAAAATCACCGTCGATCCACCCAAGGGCGCTTTCACCACCGTCGCCATCTGCGGGTTCAGCGGCACCGTGCTGGGACCACCGAATTTCCACGGCTACCAGCGCGCCATCGTCCAACTGCATCAAGAACGCTTCAAAAACATGCCGCTGGACCGGTATAAGTCCCGCATCCGCATGGAACGCGACGAGGAAGCCGTGAAAAAATGGACCGAGGCCCAAAGCACGCAAACCCATTACACGCTGATCGATGGCGGCGACTCCCCGCTCACGTTCACCAGCGCCGACGAAGCCGCCCGCCACCTGCTGGAAACTCGGGAATCGGAAATCCTCGCCGAAGCACCGTCCGCTACCGTCCCCGGTAATCTGGACTTCAGCCTGCTCTCGCCAGGTCTCGTCACCCTCTTCCGCGATGCCCTCGAGCGCCAACGCCGCTTCCCACTCGAATTGGTTCAGGAATTGTGCCGCCAGTTCGAAGGCCAAGGACTGCGTTTCTTCAAAGAAAACAAAAAAGAAACTTTCGTCTCACGGTCACGTCCGCGTCCGCTCGATGCCGGCGTCCTCGTCTCCCTGCGCGTGCGGGCCATCGTCGAATTCATCCGCAAGCACCCGCTCTGCACCTACAAAGAAGTCGTCGTCGGTCTGGTGCCACAAGGAGCCACTCTGCTCGAACGCGCCGCCGCCGCTGCTAGCACGACCGCCCCAGCAGCCGCTGAAGAATCCGCGCCGGAAGCCGCTGCCGCCAGCGCCACCGAAGCCGCCGCACCAGAAACCGAAACGGCTGACCTCGCTGCTCCAGAAACAGTCGAGTCGGCTGAGGCCGCGGCACCAGCAGTCGAAACCAGCGCTGAAGGCACTGTGACCGAAGCTGTTGCAGCCGAAGCACCGGCCGCAGACACAGAAGCCGCCGCCGACCGCAGCGGCCTCGAAGGCCCCAGCGAAGCAGACCGCGAAGGAATCGCCCTGCTCCAAGACCTCCGCTGGCTCATCCGCGAAGGATACGTCACCGAATTCGCCAATGGCCAGCTCCGGGTCGTCGAACGCCAGGAAAAACCCATCATCCTGCAGGCCCCGAAACGCCTCCGCCTCTTTGGCCGGGCCTTCACCCTCTGGACCAAGCCCTACCTGCCAGGTCGTCCTCCTCGCTGGCTGCGCCTGCCCGCCCGCTCGTTCACCCTGTGGACGCGCGCCGTACTGACCGCCCCAGCGCCAGCCCCCGCCACCGAAAGCATCGAGGCTCCAGCCCCGGAGACCGCACCCGTGGACGCCGTCACCCTGGCCGCCAGCGAAGTCATCCCCGCCGCACTCGTCGAAACCAACGTCACGCCTGTGGAAACCAGTGCCGCACCTGTCGAGGTGACAGCAACGCCCGAGTCTGACGCCGCGGCTGACTCCAACAGTTAAGACCAGTCACATCCTCAAAAAGGACGAGGCCGGTGGAGCGTTATCGCCCCACCGGCCTTCTTTTTGAGCCTCCGACTACATATCAGACACCCACTGACGTCGCAGAACTCCCGCCGAGCTGGGGCTCAGCGTTCCCAGG
>CAJBME010000313.1 GCA_903954065.1 uncultured bacterium | reverse complement strand
CGTGTTGTGCTAGTCGCACAATATCTGATTTGCGACATTTGCCTGTGGAGATCAAATTACTCCTTGTGAGCTGGGCCGAAGTGCCCGGCTTTGATGTCCATTGCGGAATGAAGCACTCTGACAATTTCGATACCATCCTCAGCGGGGAAATAGAAGATGACGAAACGGTGGAGATTCCACGAGCGGAGGCCTTCCATCAACTCTGGTCGCAGTCTTCCGACGGTCGGGTTGGACGCGAGCAAATGGAAGCGGTTCTGAAATTGCCTGACCAGCATGTCCGCATTTTGTGGGCTGGACTCGGCAACGTAATCGTAAATGCCATCCAAGTCATCAAGTGCCTGGATGGATCGAATGATCTTAAGCATGAGCGGCGGCCTGCTTTGCTGCGAGTCGAGCCCGGCCTCGGGCGATAATGTCCTCCGCGTCAAATTCAGCGGATTGACCTGCCCGTAGTTGCTCAACGCCGACCATGATGGCCTCGCGCAGTCGCTTGAGCTTAGCGGATTCGTCCACTTCGTTGACGCCGAGGTCGCCATGCAGGTCGCAGTCGAGCGTCACGAGCAACAATTCCCGCTCGTCGGGCGAGAGTGCCTTGGCTTCGTTGCGAATGCGTTCAATGGTGGCGTTCATGGCTGAATTTTAGCAGGAATCGGGGCGGTTGTCGAGTCCTTTGGCCACACTCGAAAGGCAACCTGTAAAGTGGGGCGACTTGACGGATTTGCATCGGTATGGTCTGGCGTGCAGCGGTTTACAACTGCTTGAGCAGGCGTTTCAAAGCGGTGCGCATGTGGCGCTTGGTGTGCTTCCCTTCCGGGCCTCGCACGGTAGCGGTGCAGCCTTCGTGGGTTTCGCTGAAGGTGAACATTAGCGGGCCAGTCGGGGCGCTGGGCTTCCCCTCTTCCCTGCTGCTTGCGCTGGGGCCATTTCGTTCCGCGATGCGGCTGCGGATTTCGCGGACGCTCTCCCCTTTCAAGGCTGCTTCTACGAGCTGCGATTGCAGGGCTGTATCCTCACAGTGCGCGATGCGCATGGCGGTATCGTAGGCGACGGAAACTTCAGACGTCTGAAGTTTGTGTTGGAGTTTGGCGGGCATCTTCAAGATGCTGAGCATACTGCTCACCCACTGCTCGCTCTTCCCTATCGCCGCGGCAATCTGGCGCTGGGTCTTGATGTTTGGGTCTTCATCGAGCAAGGTTTGCAGAGCCTCGGCGAGTTCGACGGCTCCGATGTCTTCACGCTGCACGTTGGAAACGATACTCTTTCGTCTTCGGGTGAGGGCATCATCTGGCTCACGGGCGATCACTTCAATCTCGGTGAGGCCGGCAGCTTTGGCGGCACGGAACCGGCGGTGGCCCGTGAGAATGCGGTAGCTTTCACCTTCGGCGGTAACGGTGATTGGCTCAATGATGCCGTGGGCCTTCACTGAAGCGATGAGCCCATCCATGTTGCGGAAGGTGCGGCGTTCGTTCCTCGGGTCTTCCAGCAGTTTGTGGATGGAAACCACGAAGCGGCCCCGCTTGGGCAAGGTGCTCTGCGAAAGCACTCCTTCTTTGACTAAATCGAGGCGGCTTTTGCCTTCGGGTAATTGCATGTTGGTTAGGCGGCGATGCGGGGCATCTCCGGGTGGGCGGTCTGCCCGTTATCAAATAATGCGATGGCCTCTTCGACGAGGGCCTTCATGTCCTCAGCTCCATTGGAGTGAGGGCGGAAATGGAAGATGCTGCCTCCATATTCATCCACCTGCGCCAGCCAGCCACAGGAGCGGATTTCTGACTTGGCTGGCTCCAGTTTGTCGTCGGCCAGCAAGGCCAGCACACGGCGGCGCAGGCCAGGCAGGCGCGTCAAGTTGCTGAGCACATGGAGCAGCTTGTAGTCGCCATTCGGCCTGAGCTTGAGGAGCAACTGGTAAACGCTGGCGTAGCTTTTGACGGCTTTGGTGGACTCGAACGGAATGACGAAGGCATCTGCCGGGAAGATGGCGTTTTCCATGATCGGGCTGATCTGGTTGGGTGAATCAATCACGAGGAAATCGAATCTGTCGGCTACGCTCTCCCTCGCCAGCAGTTCGGTAAGCATGGTCGGGTAGCCATCGTTGGCGCTGATCTCGCGTCCAAGGTCTTCCAGGCCGGCGCTGCTGGCGACGAACCAGATATTGGCATAGCCCGTTGGCTGGATGACGTCGCTGAGGCTCTGCTGCCCAGTAAGAGCTGAAACCAGAGTGCCCTCTGGCCTGAGGCCATCGCCTGCGGAAAGCCATTGGGTCACTTGGGCCTGCGGGTCTAAGTCCATCAGCAGGACACGCTTCCCTTGCAGGGAAAGCCCTGCGGCAAGGCTCATGGCGATGGTGCTTTTGCCGCAACCACCTTTTGCATTGATTACTGTTAGGGTGTTCATGATTTAGGGTTAAAATTTTGGCTGTTAAAGTTTGCATCCCATTGCCAGAAATCCGGCAAGCCGAGGAACTGCTGAAACTTGAGAAGCCTCATGCGTTCCTCGTCGTGAGCGGTGAGGAGTGCGGCCCGAACGTTGGCTGACCGCTCGCGGCAGATGTCCTGCCGCTCCTTCGTCCGCTTGGCTTCAAATCGCTGGTATTCGTCCGGGCAGGACTGCCGGCAGTGCGCTTCCTCGTCTCTCAGCCAGTCGAGATAAGCTGGGTAGCTTTCTGCCTCGTGTCGGGATTCCTGCGAATCCATCCTGCCGCTCAGGTCTGTAGAGACCTTTGCCTTAGTAGTTGGGTTTCCGGGCTTTGGCCAATCGCCCTCAATCGCTCGTCTTAGCAATCCAGCTCGGCTTCTGGTGGCATTGCGGAGTCCAATCCATTCGAGTTGCTGTTCGATCACCTCCAGTGAATTCCGAGCCACCATCTCGGCGACTGTCTTGGCATCAAAGCCTTCCTTCCTTAGAAGGTCTGCCACTCGTTTCTGCTTTTCGTTTAAGTGTTTCGTTTGAATGGTGTGAAAACCCGACTGCCCGGCTGGTGTCATTTTCCGACTGGTGCTGGTGTGGATTTCCGACTGCTCGGGCGGACTGCTGGTGTCATTTCCCGACTGCTTTATCCACAGCCCCGCTGGTGCGATTTCCCGACTGCCCTCCGCTGGCTCAGCGCTGGCGTGAAATCCATCACTCCATCGGACGGCGTAGGTGGCACTCCGGCGCTTCTCCAGGTTGGCGCTGAAATATCCCGGATCGAGCCGCACGATGTAGTTCTTGCGGATCGCCACACGGATGGCACCGGCCAGCGTTGGGCGGCTGGCCAGCCCCGATGCCTTCATGATTTGCGAGTAGGCCAGAGTGGCCTGCTGGCGACGGCGGCCATGCTTGGCCTGAAAACCGATGCTGTATCGGATAATAGAGCCTACTACCTTGATGACCGCGTGATTTTCCAGAGGAATCAGGCGGTCAAAGAACTCGTTCGGAATGTCCGTGCGATAGCCCTCGCCCTCATAAAACCCCGCGAATTCCTCCAGTGAACGGGCGTAATGTGAAGAGGCATCCCATTTCAAAGCATAGAGGGCGCTCTCACCGCTGTCACCAGTCGTGGCCTTCCGGCCTTCACGAAGGCAGGTGAGAAAGTTCTTGGACACGCCTTCATCCAAAGCAGACCGGATTACGTCACGGCTCAGACCAGCTTTCCGAATCAGTTCCGCATACGGAACTTCGATTTGCTCACGCTGCGGGTTGCCGTGGGCATCGCACCACCCCAGCGTCTTGCGTATCAGGTAGGCCACGATGCGCAGGCAGCCCCGGCTGGCATTAGGCATCACCACGTCGAAAAACTGGTTCGGCGTGTAAGTCGTGTTTGAGGTCGGCGGTTTGAACCCGGCAAAACCCATGAGCCCCGCAGTTGTCTGCGATTCGTAGGGCGAGGCTATGCGATTGTCGCGGGTTTCATGGGGCATCGTTTCAGAATGAGATCGGTGCTATGGGCCTCTCCGGCTCCTTCGGCGAATCGGTCTGCTTCTGCTGCTGCAACATCCGGGCGTAAGCCCTGAGAATCTGATTGATAATAAAACTGCGGTTCCGCTGATGCTCTGCGGCAAGCAGGTCAACGAAGCGGAGCACATCGCTCTCGAACTTCACCCCTGCCGACACTCGTTTGATCTCTTTCATGCCTCCATCATACCATTGACGTGGCACAGCGTGTCACAGTGGCTGTGGAAAAGTCGGGTGGGTGAATCGGCCCGATTCGGCGGCGGTGAACCCGTCCCGCCTTGCGGCCTTTCAAGCAACCCCCACGGCCCGATGTGGCCTCCTGTGCGGGGGAGGGCGAAGGGGGCAGGCCCGGCAGGAGGCCAGCTTTGGGCGGTGAGGCTGACTTTCTGGTTGGTGGCAGGTACAGCAGTCTCCGTGTGGTATGCCGACAAAGGAGGGAGGGGGCGGAGTCTGCTGCCGGGCGGATTTGGAGCGGAGCGCGAGAGGTCAAAACTTCAGACGTCTGAAGTTTTTTCCCGTCAAAGCCTCACCGCAAAATCCCCACAGCTATCCATTTGAATTCAAGAAGTGGGAACGTCCGGGTCATACCCCAACCATTTCACGACCCGTGCCCGGTATTTTGCCTGCGGCTTCGACAGCCCCAGCTCCCAGGACGAGACGGTGTCATGCGTGGTGTCCAACACCTTCGCGAGCTGCTTCTGGCTGAGCTTCAACTCAAGCCGGCGTTTCCTTACGTGCTCAGCAAAAGTCGTCGGCGTTCCCGCAGCCACGAGCTGATTGACGAATTGGACACAGTTGGCTGACACCCTCTGTTTCAATGGGATATGGCGCTGAACACGAAGCGCACAAATACCCAACAGCACCCTGGGGTTGCCATCGCTTGAACGTTCGCCCAACTTCGCAGCGTCACATGCCGACCCATAATAGCCAGCCAGCGTCCGAGGCCGAGTGGCAATCTCGAAATACGCAGCTTGAACAACAGATGCGACTGCTGTGGTGGCCGGG
>CAJBME010000312.1 GCA_903954065.1 uncultured bacterium | reverse complement strand
CGCCTGCGCCGTTGTTTCGTATCCGGATTTTTTGTAGCCGTGGGTCGCTGACCTCGGTCGCGGCACCGAACGTCTTTTAGCAGGGGACCGGCTGCGTAAAGGCGGATTCGGAGCCGTTGTCTTGAGGGATGTGGCCTGAGGGCCAGTTGTGGAAACCGGGGCCGGCGTACCCGGCCATCGGGAAGTAAACTTCCCTGTCGAGCACTGATCCGACTCCGTCGGTTAGCGGCGCTGACGGGGCAAATGGAACGCTGACGTTTCGATTAGCCGCGTTATTTCGTCCAGCTGGGTTCGCTAAGGCGGCCGAAACCCTCAATGAGAGTGTGTTGGCGATGGGAGTCGACATTCAACCTCACCAGCCGATCGCCGGTGGAGTAGAGGATGTGTCGGCTGTCGGCGCCCCAGCAGGGATCGCGGCCTGGTCCGAGCAGGCGGATGCGGGCGCCTCCTGGATGCCACAAGGCAACCCAGAGCGCACCGCGGTGCTGGGTGACAAAAACGAGGCGTTCGCCGTCGGGGGCCCAGTCTGGGGAGAAGGCCGAGCTGACTCCGAGTGACAGCCGGCGGCTGCGATGGCCGGGGCGGGCCTCGTAAAGCTGGGGGCCAGCGCCCTGACCCTCGTCGCATGAAAACACCACGTGCCGGCCGTCTGGCGACCACGACGGAGACGATGGCAGGCTGCCCGGGCGCGACAGCGACAGCGAGCGCGCGCGAGGACGGCCCTCGGAGCCGGCCAAGGACAGGACGACGAGGGTGGGCCATCCGGTGTCGGCTATGCACACGGCGAGCTTTTGGCTGTCGGGCGAGAGGGAGGCCCCGCCATTTCCTCCGCTGGCGGTGACCACGCGCCGTCGCACGCCTTCGTTCAAGTCCAACGCAAAAACGTCGGATTGAGTCCCCTGATGGCTGGTGTAGGTCAGCAGCGAGCCCATGCGGTCGAGCGACGGGTGGGCGGCCACGGCGCCATCGTAGGTCACGCGTCGCCGTTCGCGTCCATCGGCTTCGCAAACGTAGATTTCCGGACGGCCGGAGACATCGGAGACGAAGGCGATGCGGCTGGTGGCGATGCCGGGTCTGCCGGTCAGAGCGAAGACGATGTCGTCAGCGAGTTCATGGGCGCCCCGACGCAGGTCTGGTCCGTCGTACAACGTGCGCAGCAGCTCAGAGCCGTCTGGGGCGGTCAGCCTGCCTTCCAAGCGGGTCCCGCTGACCGTTCCGCTGACCACTGCTGTTTTCGACCGGCGAGCAGTCAGGGCCACGGTGCCGGAGGCGAGCAGGTTGTTTTCGATCAGTGTTGAAATGCTGGCTCCGGTGCTGCCGGCCAGTGGTTCGATGTGCACGGGGATGGCTGAACTGGAGGCGCATGGCGTGGCGGCCAGTACGAGCAGCAGGAGGCAGAGACTGACGAAGAGAGGGTGTGACCGGGAGGAGTGTGATGGCATTGTGGGGCCGACTTGGGTGGGCCGTGGGCGGCAGGCGGCAGGGGCAGCCTTGGCGGTCTATTCCGTCCTGTGCCGGCCTTGGTGGGGCCGTTTTATTGGGATGAGCCTTTTTTGCGGGCGCTCCCTGCCGCGGGGCCGTCGCGCAAGAACCATTGTTCATGCAGGACTTCGTGGATGGTGACTTGTTTGGGGTCGGTACTGCCCTCGCGAAGGTAGGCGAGGGCGAGGATGACGGGGGCGGACTGGGCCTGCACGAGTTCCCAGCTGGTGTTGCCGTCCTTGTCTTTGGTTTCGGCGTATCCGAGCAGTCTCATCAGTTGCTGTCCGGCGAGGGAGGCGCGCTCGACGTAGCCGTACAAGTGGAAATCGGCATTTCCTGGATAGGTGAGGTTGACCGCAAACCAGAACGATTCGTCGGAGTACTCGCCGTTGTAATAATCACCCGGGGCAGCCTGCACGCGGAACGGCTGTGGGGTGGTGGGTTTGCCTTTGATGAATTCCTCCACGGTCATGGCTTGCCATCCGACGGCTGTTTCCCAGTCGACTTTGAATCCCTCGTTGGCGGTGGCCTCCACGGCGTAGAGGCGGTACTCCTCCTCGGGCTGCACTAGCATGGTGATGACGATTAATTTGACCCCGTCGATGTAAAGAATCTTGGTCAGGCTTTCCGAGAGTTCGTCGCGGGTGGCGACCACGGGGCGGTCAGGGCGGCCTTTGTACCAGAGGTCCATCAAGGGAAGGACCTTTTCAGGAAAGCGGACCATCGGCAGTTTTTTCTCGATGCTGTCGGTGGCGAGAAAGTCTTGAACGACTTTGGCGGCTTGGGCGCCTTCATCCATGGTGGGGTAAAACCGCTCGGGAAATTGTTCCACCTTTTCTGCTTGGGCGATGACGGGGGCCTGGCTGCGGGCCAAGTACCAGCCGGCCCCAGCGGCGCCGACGAGAATGATGATGCCGAGCGCCATGAGCGACCACCGGCCCAGCCGGGCGAGCAGGCGCCAGATTTTTTCGATCAGCGGCGCGAGGCGTTTCTTTTGAATCCTTTTTCGGGTTTCGATGACTGAGCCATCGGGGGCGATGCTCTGGCGGACGGTGGCGGTGGTGACGTCTTCCCACTCCCCCTGAGGGCCGTGGTGACCGCCTTCTGGTGACGGAGCGGCTTCCGATTCCCAGTGGGGGGTGTCTTGACCGGCGTCGTGCTTCGACCGGCGTTTGCGCTTGCGCACCCGAATGCCTTCTTCGGGAATGGCCAGCGAGGGGTCATTGACGCTGCGAAATTGGGTGGCGCCTAGGCGGTCGACGGCCAAGTTGCCTGCTTCGGGGAGCCCTGCCGCCGACCCCATGGACGGAAGCGTTGGGTTGGCCTCGCTGATCAGCGCCGGGGTGGGGGCGGCGGGTTGGTCTGCGAAGCCTGGAATGATCAGGGTTTGGGCGCAGCTCGGGCACTCGCACTCGCCTCCAGCCTGATTGTGCTTCGCTTTGAGGTGATGCCCACAGTGAGGACAGGCAAAGACCTGCCAATCATCGGCAGTGATAGCAGCAAGGGGCTCGGGTGAGTCGGTCATGGCGGGGGCGCTGTGAAAAGTCATCGACAGCCCGTGGAGGGAAATGAGCGGTCATTAATTCAATAAAATGCTCTGAAAAGCTGCCGATGTCCAGAAATGTCACGTCTCGAAGAGCGGTCGATGCAATTTCATGGCTGGATCGATCAGCGAATGAACGACGGGTGGGTGGGGGGCACGGGGGTCGGGGAGGAGCGGCTGTCCCCGCTCTCTCCGCCTGTTTTGAATCAATGACTCAGGATCAAGTCCAGTCGGCTGACGCCGTCCAGATGGCCGGGCCATGACCGGGTCAATAAGACGATTTCCTCCTCGAGCTCGCGACAGGAGGAAGACCATTCTTGGCCTCCGCGCAAATGGAGGACGGCTGCCCGCAGATTTAATAGTTCCAGTCTTGAGGTTCCGGTGGTGCGCAATTCGCTTAATTCGCGCAGCAAGGTTTGAAAAAATGCCAGTTCCAGCCCTTCGGATTCGCGCGCCAGTTCCAATAAACACAATTCCAGTGGCGGTGCTTCCGGCCGGACGGCGCTGGCAATTTCCGGGAAGCCGATGCTGCGCAGAGTGTGGCTGACTTTCAGAAAAAGGTCATTGAGCGTAATGATGTTTTCCTGAAACCGCTCGCGCAAGAACTGCAACACCCCGCGAGCCACATCGCCAGCCGGCCACCAAGCCTCATGGCCAGCCTGCCGGGCCGCCTGCTGCAGCACCCCCTCCAGCCACTGCACCTCATAATGGGCAATGTCGTGACGGCCGACCCGAAGCAATGGAAGATGTGAAGCAAGGCAGATCATGACAGAAAAAATTTGAGCGGGATGGACGGGGGGAGGGTAGGTCTGAGCGGTTCGGTCTGGGAAAAAGTGAGCAAAAAATGAAAAGCGTTTGAATCGGAAAAACTCTCTTAGGCCCAGCTAGCGAAAAAGATCGGGCTGCAGCGCATTGCGCGCCGATACATGGCTCTCCAAGGCCTTTATTTCGTCGAGAAATTCACCCACATCCGCAAACGCGCGATAGACCGAAGCAAAACGCACATAGGCCACCGGATCGATAGCCCGCAGCTTCTCCATGACCTTCTGCCCGATCACCCTCGAGGGAATCTCCCGCACATTGTCCTGCTGTAGCTCCGTGATGATCTCCTCGGCCGCCAGCTCCAAGGTGTCGAGTGCCACCGGCCGCTTCTCGCACGCCTTGACCACGCCGCCCAACAACTTGTCCCGGCTAAACGGCTCCCGTACATCGTTGCGCTTTACCACCCGCAAATCCGTGCGCTCCAGCTGCTCGTAGGTCGTGAAACGATGACCGCACGCGAGACACTCGCGGCGTCGCCGAATGGTCGAGCCATCCTTCGATTCACGTGAATCAATGACCTTGTCCCCGGTCCGGCTGCACTTGGAGCATCGCATGGTTCGGCAAAGACTGTAGTAAAGTCATCAACCGGTAGTGTCGTCAACGACAAAACACCACTATCGGTGGGTATCTTATCTGTTGATAGTGAATGATTAACATCTCTTTATAATCATGGCATCCGAACCGGCCAGCCTCAAAATCCAGACGGCGGTCGCTCTTTACCTAACACTCTCTTTTCTAAAAAGTCCCCGGATCGCTGGCGGTGAAAGAGTGGCGAATACCGCTGAAATTCTAAAAATAAAGAGATCCTTATTATTAAGCTTGACCCAGATCAGCGTTGGGGAATTTAATGATCGCGCATAACGCCTATCGGCACGCGCGCTCCCGCGGTGCGGATCGTCATATGACGACTCATCAACCATCCAGTTTGGATCTCCAAGCACATGTTGCGCTGTGGGAGAATACCCCCTCGACGACGCGACGGATGAGGGCGGCACGGTCAGCGCCCTGTCAGGGCAAGCCCGATTATTTTTCCATCTCACGGCATGCGGACAGGGCTCGGGCCTCCCGCCGCAGCCTTGCCCCTTCATGCAGGTTCTGGCCGGGAGCAGTGACTGCTTCGGTGCGCCTGCCAGTACCAAGATTGAATAAATCGTGGTCCGAAATCCTGTTGTCTCCGTCTTCATTCCACGCCGCTTTTCAGCGCGGTAGTATTCGACCGGAGCGGCAAACCAACCCAACCCAACCCATACAACCAACGTGAAAACCAAAATGCTCGCAGCCAAAAAGGCTGCTAAAAAAGCGGTGACGAAAGCCCCTGCGAAAAAGGCCGCTCCCGCGAAGAAGGCCGCTCCTGCGAAGAAGACTGCTCCTGCGAAGAAGACTGCTCCTGCGAAGAAGGCCGCTCCTGCGAAGAAGGCCGCCCCTGCGAAGAAAGCCGCTCCTGCGAAGAAAGCCGCTCCTGCGGCTAAACCAAAGAGCGTCGTGAAAGCGAAACCTGCCGCTAAGGCGAAAAAAGCCAAAGCCGCGAAGAAGGTGGCGAAAAAGGCCGTGACGAAGGCCCCTGCTAAGAAGGCCGCTCCTGCAAAGAAAGCCGCTCCTGCAAAGAAAGCCGCTCCTGCGAAGAAGGCCGCTCCTGCAAAGAAGGCCGCCCCTGCGAAGAAGGCCGCTCCTGCAAAGAAGGCTGCCCCTGCAAAGAAGGCTGCCCCTGCGAAGAAGGCCGCCCCTGCGAAGAAAGCCGCTCCTGCGAAGAAGGCTGCCAAGAAATAAGTGAAGTTCCGCTTACGGGTAAGGATGAATCGAGGCGATTCATTTTTTCCATGCGCGCTCTGGCGTGCGAAAAGCCCGGGAGGGGACGACTCTTCCGGGTTTTTTATGGGCTGATGGGGAAGGAATCGAAGAGAAGCGGCAAAAATCCGACTTTTCCGATCAATGAACATGTAAAATCAGTTGCGTCGGCGCGCAGTCCCGCCATCATATCACCTCGCCTCAAGCATCTTGACAGGCCCAACGCGCGGTTAGCTCAGTGGTAGAGCATTACCTTGACACGGTAGGGGTCACAGGTTCGAACCCTGTATCGCGCACCATTTATATTCAGTAAGTTACGAGACAAACGAGGGCGGCGAAAAAATCGCCAGATGGCAAAATAACGGTAAATCGAGGGCGCCCCACCCCCGCGCCATTGTCGTCATCGGGCATTTGATACGTCATCATCCTCACCGTTCGTCCCGCTCACCCTCGCCCCGCGCTCGACGCACCCGGTTGAAATGTGGTCGTACACGCTCTCCGGCGGTCTCGGCGGCGTCACCCTCGGAGATGCGGCGTGGGCTATGCGACGTGTGCGCTCTCCTGTGCCGGCAATTCGGCAGACGGCGTCTGGCGAATTCGACTTGGCGGGCGTGGAGTCAATTTGTAAGACGCGGTCTGGCGAATCCGGTTCCATGGAGCCCGGTCGGTCGATTCTGGAGGATCTGGAACGCGCTACCATCCCGGGTGAGGTCGCCTACGGTGATCGCCTCTGTTCTGGCCGACCTGCCCCGGCTCCGCGAGGAAAGGATGGAAAACGGGAATATCAGTCGGGCTTCTCCAGCAGGCGGCGGCCGAGCAGTAGCACGGCCCCCGGCAGCGCGGCATCCGCCAGGTAGATCTTAGATCGCCCGCGCAGCACTTCCTTGCCGTAGCCATGCGGGCGCAACCGGCAGATCAGGTGCGTGGCCTCGAATAGGTCACTGTTTTCGGGATTTCCATGCTTCTTTGGCCAATTTAAGTAAAACGTGTTTTACTTATTTTACCCTCATTTTCAAATTTCCATCCTTTTACCAGTCCGAACTGGAAGGGTGTTCATTTCCTGCGCCTAGGGATCAACGGCGGTGGAGGGGGTTGATGGGCGGCGAGTTGCTGGTCGCCGGTGAGCAGACGAACCTTGCAGCCCATGGCGGCGTAGTAATCTGCGACGTCTTTGATGGTCACATCACCAATTGAGAGTTTCCGGGCGGCGAGCGGAGGCCATTTTTGAGCAAGTTTCTTAAGATTCTCGGCGGACCAACGCCCCGCTTGTTCGCTGAATGCGGCCCATGGGGATTCTTCGTCGGCAGCCTTGGTCATCACTTTCCCAAGTTGAGCCGCGATTGGGTGGCGATCGCCCGGCGCTTGCGCGATGTGGTTGCCCGTTTCGATGACCGTGGTGAGCGGGAGAATGAGCGAACATCCGGCGTCGATGTGGTGCTTGATGTCTTGATCCACTCGGGTGAAATCCCAGCGGTCATCGTCTGGTCCGCAGGTCTCAAGACCCGGTACCTTGAGCCAGACGCACAGAATGGACGTATCGATGACGACGACGGATTTAGAGGTGGCCATGGTCTGTCAAGGAGGGGTTAAGGCTGCGTTCAAGTGCGCCGCTGGTGGCGACTGCCCCGAGGCGGCCTTGGGCCATCAGCTTGGGCAGATTGGCCACATCTTCCAGCAAGGTAAGCTTGCTATCGCCTGATTTGGGGTCGCGATGGGCCACGATCACGAAGGGCACCATCTCGGGGCCGAGGGCGTCAAGCAGTGCCGGGTTGTGCGTGGTGGCCACGATGTCCACCGCTCGCTTCGAGCCGATTTCCCGGAGCATGCGGAGCAGTAGGTCGGAGCGGGAGGGGTGCAGGCCGTTGTCGATTTCTTCGATCACGAGTTGTGTCCCCTGAGGGAGCGTGAGCAGGGCGGTGAGGATGGCAATGAAGCGGAGCGTGCCGTCCGACATGGCCCGGGCATCCACTTGCAGAGGCGCTTCGTTCTCCGACCACTGCTCAAAACAGATGAGCATCGCATCCGACTGGAACGGGCCGTAAAGCTCAGCCTTGAGGCTGGTAATGTCCTTTTCCGGGAGTTCAGAAACATAGCGCAGAATGGTCTCCTCGATTTCTGTTTTTTGCTCGATGGGCAAGGCGGCGATGACGCCCGCGAGATTGCTACCATCATGGTTGAGGCGCTCCGCCTTCTGGCAGTAGTCCCGCATGTGGGATGGGATCGGGTTCAGAAGGAACAAACCACCAAGAGCGGACCACGCTGTCTTGAGAGCCACGTGCACCTCCTCGCGATTGATCGTCGCCGCGCCGACTTGGAGCTGGGAAAGGACCGGGACCCCCCGTTGCATGGGGCGTGGTGAGCCGCCTTTCTCGTTGTAGAGCCGGGCGGTGATGGCGGGATCTTCCGGTTGGCAAGGGTCCGTCCAGAAGATTTGTAGGGGGCGGAAATAGGTCTGGGAGCGAGACCGGCGCCTGCGCCTAGTGAGCCGCTCACTGGTAATCAATGGCTTGGGTGATGGGGACACCTGGATGGAGTATTCATACTCCTCGTTCTCAGTCGCTCCGGTCACGAACAGGGTGATGGTGAAGGAGTCCTCTCCCTTGGTGGCAACCCAGTCCACGCCACCACGGAAGGAGTCGCCGTTGGACTCGGACCTCAGACAAGTGGCAAGGTCCTTGCCCTGCCCCATCCGGGCAAGGAAGTCGATGGCGTCCAGAGCGTTTGACTTGCCACTCGCATTGGTGCCAATGAGAATGGTAAGCGGATCGAAATACAGCGTGGCATCCCGGAAGCTCTTCCAATTCTTGAGATGGATGGTCTTGATCATGGCGTGGGAATAAGGATGCACCTCCTGCACATGGTGTGAAGCAGCGGTTTGGGGGCGGTTCTCATGGCAATGGAATGCACGATAAACCCGGTCAGTTTATTGTACACGATTCAGGTTACGGATTCTGAGGTGGGCTAGATTTGTGGACTACCCGCCTCTTCAATCAACCTAGATCTACGATTAGCCCCAATGAACACCAAGCCCCGCCAACGATACACCACTGAGTTTAAAGCCCAAGCCGTCGATACCGCCCGCCGCCTCGTCACCCTGTTCGACGATGACACTCGCCGCACCCAGCAATCCGGCCGTAGCGCCGCCAACGCCCTGCGCGTGCTCGCCGCCTTGCGCCAACGCCCCATGCTCAGCCTGCCCCAGCTCTGTCAACTCAACGCCATGACCTTCCCCACCGCCAACAAGACCATGGCCCAACTCGTCGCCGCCGGCATCGCCCGCGAACTCACCGGCCAACGCCGCAACCGCGTCTTCTCCTATGACGCCTATCTCTCGTCGAACTCACCCTGCCGCCGGACGACAATACCTTCGCCACCAAATACCAGCTACACCCAAACCGAAATCGGCGTGATTCCGGAGGAGTGGGAGGTGAATGGAGGCGAGTGGTCAAAGCAAGGTCAGTCTCCATCGTTCGCAAATCTGATTAAGGCCAGTCGGACGAAGACAACGGCGATCCGAAAATGATCTACTGGCGCTCCTTGACTTAAATGAGCCTAGTGTCGTATAATATCGTTTTTATAATGTGCTCATACGAGTATATCACTTCCTTGATAGAGTGTTTATATGAACATTGACTCTCCCAGCAAGACAAGCCTTAGATGGTTATGTTCTTAAGAACATACTATTTGACGGAAAAAAGTGGAAATTTATACCCCACCTGCCACGTCGCCTGTTCCGATCAGTAAAAATCCAAACCAAAAAGTATGAAATTACGGCACTGTCTGGGGGTCTGGCAGATTTTACTGGCTCTCCTTTTATGGGTAACCATTACGCCCCCTGCGGCTCACGGGTCCATTGTGGTCACTCGAAGCACGGATCCGGATTTTGGTAGTTTTGGATTAACAGTTGATTTAGAGTATTATTACCCGGGGAGGGATTGTTATCAACAATGGTGTACTGGAGCACCAGCATTGAAAGTTTCAATAAGAAGTTCTGGATCTCTGTCAAACGATGTTGTGTATGGACATAATGGTCAAGGTCTAAGATTTGATGGTGGGATTTCCGACCCCCAACCGTTTATGATCTCGGATCCTCCTTACTTTTTCCGGTATAATAGTTTAAGAGTCGATCAGACAGTCGACTCATACGGAGCACCTAGATATATCCAAGCTGGAATTAATTATATATACTCAGTTGATCCGATTACGAATTTAATTTCTTTGGTAACGTTTGTTTTGCAATATAACGGAACGCGCACAATTACTTACAAACATAATAAGCCTGGTTCTGGGCTATACCAAGATGATGAACGCTATCCCCCCGATAATACGGTATATAGCCATACATATACAAACGCTCCAGTGGTCACTTTTCTGTCAGTGACTCAAGATGATGGTGCGCGTGGCGATTCGTCCTTCACCACGCAGCCGGTAGCGCGTACGGTGACCCTCGGCCAGCCGGTGACATTTTCCGCTGTGGCCGAGACGTTTGATGGATCGGAACCGGCGTATCAATGGCTGAAAGACGGAGTGGTCATCCCTGGGGCGACGACATCGACGCTGGTCTTGCCGACGGTGGTGGCCTCGCAGATGGGCGACTATTCGGTGCGGATTCAGGGCGAGGCGGGGCCGGTGTTCAGCCAGACGGCGGGGTTGCGGCTGACGGACGCGCCGAGCGGGCCTTGGCGCAGTCTGGTGGCTTGTTATCCTTTTGATGGCAGCCCGGTCGATGTGTGTCGTCCGACGCAACCCGCGGAGCTGGTGAATGCGGTGCAGCTGGTCACCGATCCTGAGCGGGGGATGGTGGCTGACATTGATGGGCGAGGCTTTGGCATTCCGCCTTTTCCGTGGGAGACGCCTGCGTCGCAAGGACCAGGCGGGTTTATCCGCATTCCTCGGCCGGTAGCGGCGGCAGGCGAGTCCTTTACCATCTCCTTTTGGATCAAGGAAAAAGGCTACAGCAGCTGGCATGGCGAGGCCTTTTTGACGATGGGGGAGGGGGTGGATTCCATCGATTTACTCGGGCGTTACTGGGTGAACAGTCTGGGTGGAGCCACCGAATTTTACGGGAGTCAAAGCAGCGTGGTCGAAGGCGTGTGGCCGGCTCGGGCGGTCGTTGATGCGGGGGGAGTGGCGGTTGTCACTGAGCCCTGGACGGCTTGGACACTGGTGGCGGAAGGGAGTGATGTGAAGGTCTACCGCGAAGGCATCTATCGTGGACGGGTGCCTTATGCGCTGGGAACCAAGGGAGATTTTGTCATCGGATCCCACGGGTGGCTGGATGGGGTGCCGCGGTATTCGACGCGGCTGCGCGCGCTGATCGATGACGTGCGGATTTTTAATCGAGCCCTGACTGCCCCGGAAATCCTCCAGCTGCATGCGACCAGTCAGCCGGTGCCGGGCCCGGATGCCTTTGTCGCGTGGACGGCGGAATACGGATTGAATGGAAATAACGCGGCCTTCACGGCGGACCCAGACGGCGACGAACTGACCAACCTGCAGGAATATTGTTTTGGCACGCCCCCGGCGGCTTATACCGGGACTAGCTCCCGCTTTCAAACATCGTCGACCGGCTCAACCCTCGACTGGTGGGGACGCAGTGACGTCACCTACGAGGTGCAAACGAGCACCGACCTAGTGCAGTGGACGACATCGAGTTTTCCAGGTGTCCTCGCCCCCCAACAGGCCGGCGTACCGGCGGGCTATCAACGGTTTCAGGTGGAGTTGCCGGTGCTCGATCCCAATGACCGCATCAACTTGTATGCCATGCGCGTACAGGCGGTTAGTCCGCCCTTTTTCAATGCCGGCGGGACGCTGAATATGACGCCACCCAATGGGGAACCAGTACTCGGCGGATCGGTGGTCTTGTCGGCTCCTATGGCCACCGGCTCAGCCCTGGCCTATCAGTGGTACAAAGATGGCGTGCCGCTGGCGGGCGCGATCCAGTCGCGTCTCGAGATTGCCCGGGCGACGACGGCTGATACGGGGAATTACGAGCTGGCGGTCACCAATGCGGCTGGGACGACGCGGAGTCACAAAACCTTCCTGCGGCCGACCACAGAATCAATTCCTGAGGTATCGACTGGCGTGGCGACTGGAGTCACGGCGACTGGTGCTGAAGTGGCGGCGGTGGTGACGGGTGATGGGGGCGCTTTTGTCAGCGAACGGGGAGTGGTGTACGCCATGACGCCTAATCCGACGTTGGCGCCCACGCCGACATTGACGTCATCCGCCAAACTAGCTGCGGGCACTGGCACCGGGCCTTTTAGGGTGGCGTTGACGGCGTTGGCGTCCCGCTCGACTTATTTCCTTCGTGCCTATGCGGTGAATGGGCATGGCACGGCGTACGGCGAGGAAGTCGTCTTGACCACGCTGGCACCTCCCGTGGCTTTGGCAGCAGTGAGTACGGGTGCGGTCAGTGATATCACCTCGACGACGCTGAGTGTAAGCGGGGTCGTGACGGATGGCGGCTCCTCGCCGGTCACGGTGCGAGGCGTGGTCTATGGATTGACGACGGAGCCGACGACGGTCACGGGCACGGCTGTCGCGGCGGGCGCCGGGACGGGAGCCTTTACGGTGGGGCTGACCGGACTGCAGCCGGTGACTCCTTATTTCGTGCGGGCTTTTGCCACCAATGCTGTGGGCACGAGCTACGGAGCCACGGTGTCGGCCATGACCTCGGCGGTGCCGGTGGTTCTGCCTCAGGTTACCACGAGCGCAGTCACCGGACTCACGCCTCTTTCGGCGACGGCAGGCGGAGAAGTGGTGCAGGACGGCGGGGCGGTGGTCACGGCTCGCGGGGTGGTTTATGGGGCGTCGCCGGCGCCCACGCTGTCGACTGGGACGATGGTCTCGGCGGGCGGTGGGACCGGGACATTTAGCGCCGCTCTCAGCGGTCTGACCGCCTCCAGCACCTATTACCTGCGGGCCTTTGCCACGAACAGTGCGGGGACGGCGTACGGGGAGGAAATCAGTTTCACCACGGCGGCTGTGTCGACAGGGTTTGCTCCGGTCCATGCGGACAGTTTTGTTCAGGGCAGTCCGGAGAGTGAGGCAGGACGATTTACGGACGAAGGACCTCAGTTCACAGCCACCCTCACTACCGGCATTCACCTGAAACAGACCGAAATCACCTGGAACGAGTGGTCAGCGGTCCGCGCCCTGGCTGGTGCTTATGGATTTACGGACATGGCGGCGGGTCGCAACGGTGGTGATGGTGACGCCAGTGGCACCCATCCAGTGACCATGGTCAGCTGGTGGGACGTCGTTAAATGGTGCAATCTGAAGAGCCTGATCGAAGGACGGCGCCCCGCTTACTACACGGCGGCCGATTTGAATGCCGGAGCCGTCTTCAAAGTCGGTACGCCCGAGGTTTTTGTCGACTGGTCGGCGCCGAGCTATCGCCTTCCCACCGAGGCGGAATGGGAGTTTTCCTGTCGAGCGGGTACCACCGGGCCAGTGTATGGCGAGTTGTCCCAAATCGCCTGGTATGCGGAAAACAGCGGTGATGGGACCCATCCCGCCGGCCAGCTGCTCGCCAATAATTGGGGCCTGCAGGACATGATGGGCAATGTCTGGGACTGGTGCTGGGACTGGAAGCCGGTTTACGATGGCTCCCCTCAAACCGACCCTCGCGGCGCCGCTTCCGGGACGGATCGAGTGATGAGGGGCGGATGTTTCCACAACGCGGCTAGCATCTGCCGCTCGGCCTATCGGAATGTCGGCGGGTTTCCGGGCGGTCGGTATCCTTTCATCGGATTTCGACCAGTGCTCAATATCGCTCCCACCCTGATCAATCCGTTTATTGTCGCCCAACCGGCCGCACTCAGCCTAGTCGAAGGACAGTCGCTCACCCTAGCCGTGCGCGCCATTGGCTCCCCGTTGACGTATCAATGGTTTCGTAATGGGATTGCGCTTAACGGAGCCACGGCGCAGAGCTTGAATATTCTGTCGGTCGAGGCCGGTGAAGGCGGGGCCTACACTGTGGTGGTGAGCAGTCCTACCGGATCAACCACCAGCCAGCCCGCAGCCGTGGTCGTCGCCGGCGCGGCAGACAGCACCCATGTCCGCGTCTCCTCGGGGGTTTTTGTGCTGGGCAGTCCGGCCGGTGAAGCCGGTCGTTTGTCCGAAGAGGGGCCCACCTCCGAAGTCACACTCACCCGGTCTTTTCGCCTCAAAAAAACCGAAGTGACATGGGCCGAGTGGTCGGGCGTGCGAGAGCTGGCGGCACAGTATGGATACACGGACTTGGGTGTCGGTCGCAACGGCTCTCAGGGCGACGGCAGTGGAGCCCATCCGGTGACCGAGGTCAGCTGGTGGGATGCGGTCAAATGGTGCAATTTGAAGAGCGAACGAAGCGGCCTCAAGCCTGCATATTATACGCTCGCCTACCTATCCACGCTTCCCGATCTGTCCGTCTCTACGATTCTCCGAACCGGCACCCCGCCCGTTCATGTCGATTGGGCCGCCAGTGGCTACCGTCTGCCGACCGAAGTCGAATGGGAATACGCCTGCCGCGCCGGTACAACCGGCGCCTATGCCGGACCGGTCGATACGCTCGCCTGGTACTACGACAACAGTCTCCGCAACACCCATGGTGCCGGTCAGCTTCAAGCGAATGCCCTCGGATTGCACGACATGCACGGCAACGTCTGGGAATGGTGCTGGGATGAGTTTGCCGCCTACACCGCGACACCCAAGTCCGATCCCCGCACCACCGTGTCCGATCTCCAGCCTCGAGTCGTGCGCGGAGGCAGCTGGGGCGCGTCCTCCAGTCTATGCCGGTCCGCCAGCCGCGGATACCAATATGCCGATTATAGCATTAACGATCAAGGCTTCAGAACGCTGTTGCCCGTAGCCACACAAGCCGGGGTCAAAACAGCAGAAGCTGCCGAAGTCACGGCCACCACCGCACTTCTCGGGGGGATCGTGACGCCCTCGTCCACTGATACCGTCAGCGCCTTTGGAATCGTCTTTTCTACCACCCCGACTTCGACCCTAAGCACCGGCACCCTGTTGCCCGCCGCTACCGCACCAGGTAGTTTTTCAGTTGTGGCCAGTGGCCTGCTTCACGATACCCAGTATTTCGCTCGCGCTTATGCCACTACCTCTAGTGGTACTGATTATGGCGCTGAAATCAGATTTCAAACGGCACCCGCCACGACGCCCACCGGTTTTGCGCTCATTCCCGGGGGTGTGTTTCAGATGGGGGATGCATTGGACGGAATGAGCGATGCGCCCGTCCGTACAGTGAACGTCACGGCCTTCTTTATGGGGAAGACGGAAGTGACGAAGGCTGAATGGGACGAGGTGCGCGCTTGGGGGGTATCCCGTGGGTATACCGATTTGACGGTTGCTGATGGAAAAGCAGCTAATCATCCGGTGCACACAGTCTCGTGGTTTGACATCATCAAATGGTGCAATGCGCGCAGCGAGAAGGAGGGATTGACCCCGTGTTATACTGTGGGTCAAATTACGATGAGGACGGGGCAAAACGAACCTGGGGTAAACTGGACGGCCAACGGGTATCGCCTGCCGACGGAGGCAGAATGGGAAAAGGCCGCTTGCGGTGGATTGAATGGGAAAAGGTTTCCATGGGGCGATACGATCACTCACAGTCAGGCAAATTATCAGAGTGTTAGCGCTTTCGCCTTCGATATCAGCCCGACGCGTGGGTACCATCCGACCTATGCCGTGGGAAACCAACCCTACACCTCGCCCGTGGGAAGTTTTGCCGCGAACGGTTATGGGTTGTACGATATGACCGGGAACCTCTATGAGTGGTGCTGGGACTGGTATGGCAACTACGATACGGGTTCCCCGTCGGATCCCCGTGGGGCTTCATCGGGCGCGGGCCGGGTTTTCCGGGGCGGCGGTTGGTTCGAACCCTCATTCGGCGGTCGCGTCGCGAACCGCGGCAGCGCCCTCCCGTCCTTCACGTACTTCTACTTCGGGTTCCGGGTGGCCCGCAGTTATACCTCCCCGGTTGGTCAATTCGTCCCCACTGTCATAACCGTGGCTGCAGTCGCCGCATCTGGATTCGATTCGTTCACCGTCAGTGGCGACGTGACAAACGACGGAGGTGCTCCCGTCACGAGCCGCGGAATCGTCTATAGCCTGGCAGCCGCTCCGACCCTTGGTGCGGCGATAGATGCCCCCGCGACTGGCACCGGCACCGGTGCCTACACCAGCACCCTGACGGGTTTGTCTCCAGACACCACCTACTACGCCCGGGCCTACGCCACTTCCACGGTCGGAACCGGCTACGGCGCCGAGATCACTTTCAAAACAGCATCATCGACACCTGTAGGGTTTGCGCTGATCCCGGCGGGAGAGTTTCAGATGGGGGATGCATTGGACGGAATGAGCGATGCGCCCGTCCGTACAGTGAACGTCACGGCCTTCTTTATGGGGAAGACAGAGGTGACGAAAGCTGAATGGGACGAGGTGCGCGCCTGGGGGGAGGCTCGAGGGTATACTGATCTGGCGGTCGGTGGGGGCAGAGCGAGCAACCACCCAGTGCATAGCGTGACGTGGTGGGATTTGATCAAGTGGTGCAATGCTCGCAGTGAAAAAGACGGGTTGGCTCCTGTGTATACCGTAAATGGCGCCGTCATGCGGACGGGGAGCACCGAGCCGACAGCGAACTGGTCGGCCAATGGGTATCGGCTGCCGACGGAGGCCGAGTGGGAGAAAGCCGCCCGCGGCGGACTGAACGGCAAACGGTTTCCATGGGGCGATACGATCAGCCACAGTCAGGCGAATTATTATAGCCGAGGTGATGAAGCTTACAATCTCAGCCCGCCGGGATACCATCCGACCTATAATAACGAGGAAAAAACAGGGGCCCAAGCCCCTGTCTTTTATCTCAGCCCACCGGGACTCCATCCGACCTATAATAACTCCACCTCGCCCGTGGGCAGTTTTGCCGCTAACGGCTATGGGCTGCATGACATGGCGGGGAATTTGTGGGAGTGGTGCTGGGATTGGTATGGAAATTACGAATCTGGGGCGCAAACCAATCCCAAGGGGGTAAGCTCGGGCTCATACCGGGTATTCCGGGGTGGCAGTTTTGGTTTTGATTATCAAGTTTGCAGCCTCACTCGCCAAAGGGACAGTGGCGGGACTTGGCAGTTTGTGAACGTCTGCGGCGGCTCACTCGCTTATTCCGGCGTCTGCCGTGCCGCGCTTCGGAATGCCAACTACATCAGCAGCGATGCTTTGCTCGCTCCGTCTATTCCGTACTGGCCTTTTCCGGATTCCATGGGGCTCGTAGGCTTTCGCGTGGCTCGCAGCTCAGTTACCACAACTGGTCAATCCGCACCCTCTGTGATTACTGGAGATGCCGTCGTTGAGACTGCGTTGGGCACGGTTACCATCAGCGGCGAGGTCACGAATGATGGTGGTACTGCCATTACCGTCCGCGGAGTCGTCTATGGGCTGACAGCGACTCCCACTCTGGGTGCTGCGATGGATGCTCCCTCGACCGGCACTGGTACCGGTACCTTCTCCAGCGTCCTGACCGGCCTGCCCCCCGAAACGACCTACTACGCCCGGGCTTATGCCACTTCGACGGTCGGCACCGGGTATGGCGCCGATATCACCTTTAAAACATCCGAAGTGCCTGCCGGGTTTGCCTTGATCCCGGCGGGAGTTTTTACAATGGGAGATTCGTTTGGCGAGGGGGATGTCGGGGAGAGTCCACACCGTCAGGTGACGGTCAGTGCGTTCTACATGGCTCAGCACGAGACGACGAAGGCGTTGTGGGACGAGGTTAGGGCATGGGGAGTATCCCGTGGTTACATCGATTTGCCGGTTGGCGGTGGTAAAGCCAGCAATCATCCCGTGCAGGAGGTGAATTGGTTTGATATTATCAAATGGTGCAACGCCCGCAGTGAAAAAGACGGGTTGGCTCCTGTGTATGCCGTGAATGGCACAACCATGCGGACAGGGCAAGACGAACCTGAGGTAGACTGGACGGCCAAAGGGTATCGCCTCCCTACTGAGGCAGAATGGGAAAAAGCGGCGCGCGGGGGACTCAACGGTAAACGGTTTCCATGGGGCGACACGATCAGCCACAGTCAGGCGAATTATTATAGCGATGCACGAGGCACTTACGACCTGAGCCCGACACGTGATTTCCATCCGACCTATGCCATAGGCGATTGGCCCTACACCTCGCCTGTGGGAAGCTTTGCTGCAAATGGCTATGGGTTATACGACATGGCCGGGAATATCATGGAGTGGTGCTGGGACTGGTATGCGACCTATGCGTCCAGTGCGCAAACGGATCCTAGGGGCAGTGTTACGGGCACGTTTCGGGTCAACCGAGGCGGCTTCTGGATCTACTACGAGAGCGCTTGCCGTGTCTCGACTAGCCTCTATGGCACCCCGTCGGACAGGAGCAACAGCGTCGGATTTCGGGTGGTCCGGGGACTTTAGCCTCCAGTATCCAGCCATGAAGAATGCAAGCCAGAGCAGAACCGGAGCGGAGCCATGCGACCGGAGCGTGGGGAAGGGAGGGACGACCGACCGGAAGCGGAGGAGCGTGGAGGAGGGGTGGGTCGGTGGGCAAGTAAGGGCGGCGCGGTTCGCGAGCATTTCGCGAGAAACAATCTGAAGTCTCTGAACAGACAGTACCCAGAAGCCCCGCGTGAGAGACGAACGAAGAAGTACAGTGGAGGGAGTGGCTGGCGGATGGAAAGTGTTCAAATAGACTCAATCGAGACCGCTGAGGAGATTGGATTTATCTTGTCAGAAACACTCATTTATCATATAAGATGCTTAATCATGGAGGAAAACGATTATTAAAAGTGATAATTTTTCACAACCTTTTCTGGTCAACCCCATCATTCTGCCCTCCGCGCTCGTTCGGGCCGCCGTGACCTTTTTCATCCCTACTGGCTTGGACTTGTAGTCTGAATCGTCACTTCATATTCTAAACTCAAAACCATCAAGCCATGAAAAAACTACTCCTCGGATCCGTCCTCGCTTTGCTCGGTGGTCTCCACCTCCGCGCTGGTAACATCCTCGTCACCAACTACAACGAAGATAGTGGCGCCCAGCTGCCAATCTCGCTTTCCAGCGGTGCGGCTCTGCTGAAAGGCGGCTCGGTGCAAATCGGAACTTGGATTTCAGATCCAACGGCGTTAATCGCTGGCTTTACCTCTCCAGCGGGCCGCGATGCGCTCTTGGCTGCTTTCGTGACCTTCGGTGAGCCCAGCTCGATTGGTAAAGACGTCGATGGCCTCTATCAATTCGATAGATCGGTGCCTATTGCCTCGAACAGCCCACTCGTGGGTCAGTCGATCTACACGATGATCGGCAACAATGCGGCGCTCGGTACGTCCGATCAGTTCGCCATCATTAGGCACAATATGACCTTCGCCGCTGATGCTCCCGTTTTCGCGGGTGTTGCTGACATTTCTTCGGCCGGTTTCGTCGTTCTCCGGGGCTGCCTTGGGGGCCCAAGCATCACGACTGCTCTTGGTGCGGCTCCTTCACTCAACATCAATGCCTGGATGTGTCCCGAACCCACGTCCGTCTCGCTACTCTTCGCCAGTTTGGCTCTTATCGCCCGTCGCCGTCGAATGAATGCGGTTTAATGGCGACTGGGACAGCCTACTCCCCGCGCTGGATCACACGCCAATTCCCATCAGCCATGACAAACGCAGAAGCTTGGAAAAAGGGTATCATCGAAGGATATCAGTCGAAGAAGCCTGGGCATATTCCGCCCATTCCTCCATACCCAACAGTACCGGCGGGTGTGCGTGATCGAGAAAAATATTACTATGATTTGGGTTATCAGGAAGGGATCAAAAAAGCTAAGTGAAAAATCCGTGCCAGACACCCAGATGCTCGATGGCCAATCTTCAATCATGTGGGTGTCTTATGAAGGAGGTGGTTGTGGTGAGGTGGTGGTGGTGAGCGGCCGACGAGACGTCGGCGTTCCCGGGGGGCGCTGACCCCGGTCGCGGCGCCGAACGTCTTGTTGGCGGGGAACCGGCTGCGAATCAGTGCGTTCGGATCGGTGATTTGAGGGATGTGGCCCGGGGGCCAAGTGTGGAAACCGGGGCCGACGTCTCCAGCTACAGTGGCGGCTTGGCCGCGTGGTGAGTGGTTTCGGATGCAGTTTTTCATTGTAGCTGGGGGCGCTGACCCCGGTCGCGGCGCCGAACGTCTTGTTGGCAGTGAACCGGCTGCGAATCAGAGCGTTCGGATCGGTGATTTGAGGGATGTGGCCTGAGG